>CAYWBK010000226.1:0-9964 GCA_964455745.1 uncultured Armatimonadia bacterium | reverse complement strand
CGCTGCAGCTACATGCCAGCACACAGCCGCAGATCAGCGTGATCGGGATCAGGGGTAGTCCGAGCAAGTTAGCGTAACTCATCTATGGTTCGCACCTCTGTGGTGGGGCGTCTGGGGGCCTGAGCGACAGGGGTGTTTCGTCGGAGGGGGACGGTTGGCCTGCGTGCGGCGCGGAGCGCTGTGGCAGGCGCGTTCGGCTCGTACCGCGACAGCCATCTTCAGCCCCGTCTGCGCCGCTTCGGCTTGCTCGTCTTCGCAGCGGCCTACGGCAGCGCCCCGTCGATGGTCAACTGATGATGACAGCAGGGGACTCCCAGTATCCTGGGTGCAGGTCAGTTCCTCCGACGGCTCCAGTCGTGCGCCAGCCTGGCACGACTGGAGCCGTCTCACGAGGACGGGTCATCTTCTGCAACACCTTCTGGACGCTGGAGCGCTCAAGAACGATCCGGGGTGGCCGCCCATTGGGATCAAGTACAGGCACCGCAGGTGGCTGGCACTTGCTTCAGCGGCGTGCAGGTTGCCGGCCACGCGCTACCTGATAGAAGCCTCGTACCACACCGTCTTGTACTTCGCGCCGATCTCGAAGCTGGCCTTGCCGCCGGCGTCCGCCACCGGCACCTGCTCCCGCCGCTGACCGCGCTCATCCAGTGCCCACACGGACACCCGCGCCGCCCCCACCGGCAGCGTGATCGTCGCCGGAATGGCCTCCACCAGCGTCGGCCCGAGGCCCCAGTCCGGCCCCACCGTCGTCTTCGCCTTATCCTTCCAGCCCATCGAGGTGTTCTCCGCGTATCCTGTCGCGGTCACCAGAATGCGCCCGGGGGTCGTGAAGCCTTCGCTGTCCATCGCCGTCAGCGTGAACGCCGCCCAGTCCTGCAGGTTCTTGCCCGGCGCGATGATCACATCGCCCAGCGTCACCGGCCCGTCCGCCGTTGACCCGATGAATGCTCTCGATCGTGGCGCATTGATTCTTACGGACTCGTGACCCTTCGTCGAATCCCACGTCCACTGCCCGTTTGCGCTCACGATCACCGGCCCTGCGGGCGGCGCGCCGATGGCCGCGGGCTTGCCGTCCAGGCGCATTCCGACCGGCCGCTGCAGCGCCGTGGCGGCGCTTACCCCCAAGTTCCCCGCGTTGAACCAGCTTCCGAAGCGCGCCACCTCGCCCACCGCTTTCTCCGGGGTCGTGGACGCAAAGGCGCCGTCGCCCGGCGAAGCCACATCCCCGCGCAGGAACAGCGCCGCGACCGCCGGCATCGTCGCCATCTGCGTCGGGTGATGCCCGACATCGAAGTAACCGGTGATCCGGTCGGCGGCCCACAGGTTCCGGTCGCCCTCGTACCCGTAGGAGAAGAACCCGTCCCAGTCCTGCAGGCCGGCATAGCCTGCCGCGAGCAGGAACGCTTCGGAGTTGTGCGTGCCGGGCGCGGGATGGTTGTACTCGGTCACGATGAACGGCTTGCCCACTACACGGCTGAGTCCGAGCGCCGGTAACGTGCCCCCGCCCGTGATGCCCGCCATCGGCGTGTTCTTCACGAACCAGTTGTTCGCGTCCCAGGGCTTCCCGGGGAAGCTCGGGTGCTGCCAGTACGCGTGTCCGTCCACCACATCGAGTTGCGCCTGGATCGGCACCGGGCTGAAGCCCGCCGCCGTCCCGACGATCGGGCTCTTCGCGCCCAAGTCCTGCTTGACGAATCTCGCCATCCCGTTCCAGTAGCCCGCTTCCGCCTCGTACAGGAAGCGCATCCAGTCGCCTCTCATCGCCGCGTTGAGGCCGCCGGAATCGGACTTCTTGATGAGGCCCATCGTGCCCAGGCCCTCGCCGGGCTTGAGCTTGAACCCGCCACCGGGTTTCAGCGAGACGCCGGACAGCTCCATTGTCCCGGTCGCCGCGCCGAGGTTGCTAAAGGTGATCCGCCCGTTGTCCTCGGACTCACGCACCGTGATCGGGTAACTGAAGTGCTGCCACTGGTCGGTCAGCGTCACATTGGCATCCCACAGCGTCGCCCACGGGACGTGCGCCTGCTTGGCGTCAAGATTGAAGGTTCGTTTCGGAGTGGCTCGGGCGTCGAACTCCAACGTGTAGACCGCTCCTTGCTGGAACTTCAGCCCCGGCTGGTCGAACACCACGTGCCATCCAACCTCATCCACGGCGGGAATCGTGATCGCCAGCGCCGACTTGCCATTCGGCCCGCCGTTCGTGCTGGCCGCGGTCGCCTGCGCCGTGCCGCTGACTTCCAGCACCCAGCTTTGCGCCCCATTCCCGAAGTCGCCATTGGTCAGCATCTCGGCCCCCAGCGGCTTCTGCACGACGTCCCACGCTTGCTTCAGCGCCTCGTCCGTCGGATATCGCGCCTTGAGCCAGGCGTTCCACTGCCGGTCCAATTCCTCCGCGTAAACCGGCAGCATCCCATCCAGCTTTCCCCAGTCCCACTGGCTGATGAGCCCGTTCTCGTTGTTGATCTCGATGATCGCGACCGCCGGCTCATCCGCATAGCGCGTCTTCGTATAGGGGTTGAAGTGGGTCAGCAGGCTCCGCGCGTAGTCGCGCTGCATCTGCACGAGCGGCGGGTAGAAGAGGTCCAGCCCCTTGCAGTATTCCGGCATCCCTTCCCACCGGGGGAAGCCGGGATACGCATGGCAGCCGGTCAGCCCGAGGTCGGAGTAGATGCCGTTCGCCTTGAGTTGCGCGACGAAGTAGTCGAGCCGCTCGAGCTGCTGAGGGCTGATGGACTTTCCGTCCGGCCCGAAGATGTTCGCGTTGGTCCAATCGGCGTCCATCCCGATGAAGCGAACGCAATTGATGCCGAACTTCGCCATCCGCGCCGCCACCTTGTCGGCGTCGGCGTGCTCTGGGAACGCCGCGCTCGCCGTCATGTTCGTGCCCAGGAACCGCAGGCGCTTATCGCCGGTGTACAGGTGGCCGTCGCGCACCGTGACGAACCCGCGCGCCCCCGCGGGCTTATCGAGCCACGCGCTGGCGTTCGTCACGCTCGGCGGCACGCTCTGCGTCGCGTCATCCCAGGGCAGCACCCAGGGGATCAGGTTGAGCAGATTCGCAGGCGCCGTCGGAACGGTCTCCGGCGCGTTCGGGCCGAGGTCGGCCAACGTCACGTGGGCCACCTCGATCACCCCCGGATCGAAGGCAACCAGGAAGCCGGCCGAGGTGCCCGACGGCGCGAAGTCTTCCCCGCAACGGCCCCGGATCGCGTACTCGGCCCAATCGGGCGAGAGCTTGAGTTGGCGGTTGGCGATCTGCGTGTAGGGAGCGCCGGCGCGCTGCACGAGGGCGGTCACACGGCAGGACTGCGGGCTGCGCAGCCACGCCTTCAGTTCGACCACAGTGCCGCTCCGCAGCGCCGCTGCGACGGGCCGCATCAACAGGATGTCCCACGGGTTCGCGCCGGCCTTCGGCTGGACGGTCAGCCGCAGCGCCTGCGTCACGCCAGCCACATCCGCAGGGACGACCTCAGCCCTGCACGTGTCGCCGCTGCCGACCGACCAGCCTTGGGTCCCCTGGGCGAAGTCCCCGTTTGCGATCAAGCTCGGCCTCTCCTGGGCCTGAACGCCCAGGCTCGCCAGAACCAAGCCCAAGACTAACGCGGTCATGCTGAGACAACGCATATCATTCCTCCGGTGCGGCGCTCTGCGGCGATGGTCTGCCCGTGTGCCAACACGGTTGCCAGGGTTCTGTCGCGGGCGCCTCTTCGTCGCCCCCTCCGCGACCGCAGCGCGGCGGGATTGCATCCCCTCCGGGCAGGTAGTACGTAGCTTAGCAGAGACAATGAATAGCGGCAATGATACCGGCGAGGTAGGCACCCGTACCGACACAGAAGGCGATGCCGGCCCGGCGGGCAGGTCGGGGGTGGCCTTCTCCTGCGCACAGTTGCCATCATCTGCGTCCACAAGCGCCAGCAAGGCGTCGCCGGCGTTGAGCGCCTCGGGTTGCGGCAATCGGCAGTCATGGCACGGCTCGGCGAGGGGCTTAGTTGCCCTGAAGCGGCAGTTCGAGCACGTATCGCCCAACCAAGCCGTAGGGGACGCGTGAACGAGGTCCGGGTGGCTTGCGGCATCCGGAAGGCGAAGGAGATGGTCGAGGACCGCCGTCTCCGCGTCGCGCAGTTGGGTGACCAACTTCCACTCGAGGGGCGCTGCCGCAGAATGTCTCCCCGGCGATCAGACCCATTGCCCCGACGGGTATGCGAGGCATGGACCTCCCAGGAGCAGGGCAAGTCAGACCTGGGGATGGCTGCGGCCCTGGAGATCTCGCGGTCGCAGGCGGGCGTATGCCTACATGAGGCCAGCAAGAAGCTCAGAATCAAGACCGGCTACGGGAAGGCGATGAAGTGCCTGCGAACCGCACAATCAGACTTCGTCAGGTGATGCAATGTGATCCCCTCCCCGAGCGTGGCGAAGCCGCGTTCCTAGGGGTCCAGTCATGCCATGCTGACACGTCGGCTGGAGCCGCTCTTGGGGGGGCAGGTCACATTGATACTCTCCATTCGCGGAAACCGAACCCAGTCTGCGCAAACGAGGCGCTCAGCCATTGCCCCAGTCGGGCACATCTAGGGTCTCGCCATCACGCAGAGCTGACTGGTGGGCTGCGACCCCCATGGCCATGTAGCGGACGGCGTCGTACACCGAGATGGCAGGCCGACGGTTGTGCGCGACCGCGTCAACAAATTCGTGCGCCAGGTAGGCGTGCGAGCCGCCGTGCCCCCCGTAGGCGACGGTCTCACCGTCCGTCTCGCGCCAGGCAGCAGCCACTTCCGGCGGCAGTGGGTCGCGCATCTCCTCGATACTCACCTCGCGTGTCTCCAGCGGCTTGGCGGTCAGCGGCGCGGCGCGGTGGTTGGTCTGCCAGAGGCCATCACGGTAGCTGCCACGGGTTCCCAGCACCCGGAAGGCCTCGGATCCGCTGCGGGCCACTTCGCGGAACTCACAGATGCGCACCGTCGCGCCGTTGGACATCAGGTACAGCGCCGTCTCGTTACTGAAAGCGTTGCCGCTGGCGAAGGGGTCCTGATTCCGGTTGGCGTAGCCATAGCAGGTGGCCTTCAGCGCGTGGGCGTTCATCACCGATACGGGGCCGCTGGTCGAGTGGGTTGGGTAGTGCATCGGGCCACCGCGCACGCCTCGATCCGCGTAGGCTTTGGCCGCCTGAATCCACTCCTGGCCGGCGCGGCTGGCCAGACGCATCCTGGTTACCTCTCGCAGGTTGCACTCGTCATCCACGTCGTGGAAGTACTCGCCCTCGGCATAGACGAAGTCACCGAACGCGCCCTCGGCCGCCATGCGCCGACAGAACATCGTTTCCGGGCGATAGAACGTGGTCTCTCCGAGCATGTAGTGCAGCCCGGTCTGCCGGCAAGTCTCCACCAGCCGATCACACCACTCCAGAATCTCATCGTCGTCCGGTATCGAGATAATCGGCACGGCGCTGTACACATGCTTGCCCGACTCCAGGGCCTGCACGCACTGCGGGGCATGCAGCCACGGCTGGGTGATGATCACCAAAGCATCCAGATCGGCGCGACAGATCTCGTCGAGTGACCCGTAGGCATCCCGCAGGTCGAACTTGTCCCGCCAGGATTCGAGCTGCGCGAACTGCGCGATCCGGTCCGGCTCCCGATCACACAAAGCGACGCGATCCACCAACGGGTGACGCTTGAACAGTTCCGCGAAACCGGAGCCGAAGCTCCCCAGACCCACAAGTCCGATGCTGATTCCCACGATGACTACCTCCCTGGCTGACGGTGACGGAAAACAGGCGGCCAACTAGCTGCGCCTGACGCCCTCCTCTGCCCTACTGCGCGTGGATGCCGTACCGCTCCATGAGGCGCTTCAGATTCTCGCCCAGGATCTTGCGCTTGTCCGCTTCCGAGATGCGCGCATACATGATCTGCCCCATCCCCCAGGCGATCGGCAGGTCCATCAGATCGCTCCCAAACAGGATGCGGTCGGCACCGTACAACTCCACATACGCTTCCGTCTGCCCCCACGCCAGGAACGGGCAGGTGCAGATGTAGAGATTGTCTACTTCCTTGCACACTTCACCGTAAGCGCCGCTCGAGTGCCCCGAGATAAAGAGCGCCTGGGGGTACTTCTGGCATAGGTACCGGATGCGGTCGGCGCTGCCCCACGAGTGGCTGAGGATGAACTGACCGTGCTCGTGGGCGAAGCGACATGGCGCCTCGACCTGTGGATTGTCCGACGACGAACTGCCATAGGAGTCCAGCATCAGCTTGACGCCCTGGAAGCCCATGTCAAAGCCGCGCTGGAGTTCCGCCAGCATCGCCTCCTCGCCAGAGTAGGGGTTTACGAAGGTGAACGCGACGAAGCGCCCCGGGAACTGATCCACCATCGTCTTGACTTCATCGTTGCCGAAGACGGGGTCGCCGACGATCTGCAAGCTGAAGACGCAGTTGGTGTCGAGGCCGAACTTGTCTATCTCTGCGACGAGTTCCTCGGGCGTCAGGTGGATGATGTGATACGGGCTGCTCCAGCCGATGTGACCGTGGCAGTCGTGGAAGCTCTCATCGCGCAAGGACAAGCGCTCCCGCACCGCTTGATGGAGCTTGTCTTCCGGGTCGGGCAGCTTCACATCGTCCGCGAACTTGATGTTGGGGTTCCAGGAGAGCATCTGGCGCACGTTCCCACCGGCGATGAGCGCCAGTTCCTCCTCGGTGATGTCGGAGTAGTTGAGCTGCATCAGGGGCGACCCGGGCGTCCGGGAGGGCATCTGCGAACCCCAGACCATGCGGTCCGCCCCCAGTTCGCGGCAGATGAACTCGATCTTCTTGTCAAGCCAGACAGTGGAGATGTCGAGCTTGAGGTTCGGGCAGGCTGCCATCGCCTCCGCCAGCGGGCGCTGACCGCGGTACAGCCGCTCCTCGGTCAGTACCACGGGGAGGTCCGGGAAGGTCTGGCAGATGCGGACGACATTGCGCCAGTCGCTCTGGTCAATGCCCCCGCCGAAAAGGGCGTTCGGGCACAGGAACAGCGGCACTCGCTGCTCCTCGAGCGCGGCGCACAGATCATCAACCGCGAAGCTATCGAGCGGCAGGTCGAAGTGCTTGTAGAACAGGTACAGCGCAGCCACGCCTTCGTCACGCATCTGGGCCACGAGATCGCGCGGCGCGGGCAACTCACGAGCGTGGGTGAAGGCGCCAGCCCATGCTGGATGCAGGCGCGGATAGTCGCGGACGACGTCGAGAATGCGCTTGTTCCCGGCCTTCGGGTTGGTCGCCATGCTGATCGTGTCTACGACCATCGCTTCATGGATGCCGAAGTGGTCCATCGCCGCGAGCAGCTTCTCCGGTGTGTTCGGCTGACCGGGCGCTGTGTGCAGCCAGTTGCCCAGGTAGCAGGTAGCGTCGAAGTAGGTGATGTCAGGCATGGGTCGAGACCTCCAGATTTGGGTTGGGTGGCGGCTGCCATGAGCCTCAGTACTGCACGAAGAGCACCTTGCCGCACTCTTGCCGGGCCATCAGGTCGTAGCCCTGCTGCGCTTCTTCGAGAGGGAAGCGATGGGTGACAACCGTCCTGGGTTCGAGGCCGCGGCGGCACAGTTCCACCATCCCGGCGAATTCGCTCAGGCGGAAGTACCAGGCGCCGTAGACGCTGAGCTCCTTGTGGATGAGGTCGCGGCTGGGGTTGAAGACAGCCTCCTCCTGCTCGCCCACGACACCCACCTTGCCGCCTTTGCGCGCCGCCTCGAACGCGGACGCAACTGCCGCTGGCCTTCCGGTGCACTCTATGCAGGTGTCCGGCCCTGCGCCATCGGTCAGTTCGCGCAGCCTGGCGACGGTGTCTCCCTTGCCGGCATCGACCGTGGCACACGCGCCCAGCTTCTCGGCGAGGTCGCGACGGTACGGGCTCATGTCCACGCCGATGACGCGGGCTCCGAGGAAGCTCCACAGCAGTACCACTCCCAGGCCCACAGGCCCGCAGCCGAACACTGCCACCGTGTCGTGGGCCTGCACGCCGACACGCTGAGTGAGGTGATAGGCCACGCCCATCGCGTCGCCGGCGACCATCACCCCGGTGTCCCAGTCCATGTCGTCGGGGAGCCGGAGGCAGTGGCGGGCTGACACCGCGATGTACTCGGCGTGGGCGTAGCCGCTGGGCAGCATGTTGGGGCAGAAGATCTCGTTGCCCGCCTTGCAGTGGGCGCACGTGCCGCAGCCTACGATCACGTGGGTTCCGACGCGGTCGCCCTGCTCGAACTCGCTGTGGCCGTTAGGGTCTACGACCTCCCCCACAAACTCGTGTCCGGGGTTCCCCTCCCGCCCGTGGGGGCTCCGGAACACTCCCATCTCGCTTCCGCACAGCGCCGAGGCCTTGATGTTGATGACCACCTGATCCGGTGTCGGTTCGGGCTCCGGCGCGTCAATGACCTCGATCCTCGAGTTGCCCACGAACTCCAGCGACTTCATGGCTCGTCTCCTGCAGCCTGCATGATGGACACTGCTGCCCATACTTCGCCATGCGCCGGCCCAGCCCTGCGCGCAGCTTGCCATGCGAGTCTGGCCCGTCAGGCAGGATTGGCGCGCCCCGCCGCGAAGGTACGCCCGTGCGGGAGGGATCAGGTTAGTCTCCAAGGGATGGTCACGGAGAGGACGCAACATGATGAGCAGGCTGGGCGTGCAGTTGCTCGCTTTCGGACAGCGACAGCGCGACGATCTGGCCGGAGTACTGGCGGAGGTCAAGCAGGTGGGCTATGACGGGGCGGAGGTGGGCGGTGACGGGCACGGTCTGCTGGCGGCGGAGGTCCTCACCGCGGCCTTTCGAGACGCTGGCTTGTCGCTCACCGGCGTCCATGTCGGCTACGGTGATTGCGCCAACGCGGCCAGAGTCGCCGAACTCATCGCCTTCCTCAAGCAGGCCGGATCGCGATTCCTGATCTGCTCGGGCGTAGAGGACCTCAGCACGATCTCCGGGTATGAGGCCTCAGCCGACACCTTCAACACGGTCGGACAGATGTGTCTCGACGCCGGGCTGACCTTCTGCTACCACAATCACGCCTGGGAGTTCCAGCCGCTCGAGGGCGGGAAACAAGGCATCTACACGCTCCTTGACCGCACCTGCCCGACGCTCGTGAAGCTGACCATTGACGTCTTCTGGCTGCACATCAGTGGCGTCAACCCGGCCGCGTTCATCGCCCGGTACGCTGACCGCGTGGGTTACTACCACTTCAAAGACGGCGCCAAGACCCCGGACGGGCAGACTTTCATCGAGCTTGGCCAGGGCGACGTTGACCTCGTCGGAGCCAGGGACGAGGCGCTCAAGCACCCGCTGGGCTGGATCGTCTGTGAACAGGACTCCAGCCAGCTCGAGCCAAGAACCTCGATCAAACAGAGCTTCGACTATCTCAAGCAGATCGGGCTGTAGCGCGGCGGGACTGCGCGGGCAACGAGGGGGTCGCGCGGCTCTCTCGGCTCACTCAGGCGCTCCGGGCGGCGAGGAGAGACGCGCGTCATCTGGCAGCCGAAGAACGCGCCGACCTTGACCGCCTCGTCGGACGCCCAGGACGAGTCAGCGACTGATCCCACCAGTGAGAGGAGAGACAGGATGTGTGCTCGGTTCCCTGTGCTTGCTCTGGCCTTCGCAGCGGCTCCTCTCCTCGCGCAGGGCGCGGAGGGGAACGGCGTTACCGCCCCGTCGCCCGCGATGGCGGAGCCGCGGTATCTGCTCTTCTGGCGCGCACCTGGGCAAGTGCCCGACTTGATCAAGACCATCGGTGAGAAAGGCGACGGGCGGACGCGGCTGTTGGGATTCGGCGTGCCGTGTTCCACGTTCGAACAGGAACAGCGGGTTCCGGCGAGTATCCGCAGTGCGTTCGCTGCCGCGCGCACCCACGACGTCGCCGTGATGCTGCACTTTGACTTTCACGTTGCCTGGCAGAATCGGCCCGACTTGTGGAACTGGTTCGACCCGGCCAAGCCTGGCTACAACCCGGCGA
>CAYWBK010000225.1:0-9999 GCA_964455745.1 uncultured Armatimonadia bacterium | reverse complement strand
CCTGTTCCCCTCGCCGTTCCCCGCCGCCACGCTTGCGGCAGTTCTACCTACAATCAGCGGACGGACCCGGTGATAGATGCCGTTTGCCCCCTGCCCCCGCGAATGGTACTATGCGGTTGCACATCTCAGACCGACGGAGGCCCCCGATGACCTCACGCGAACGTGTCCGCAAAGCGCTCAACCACGAGCAGCCCGACCGCACACCTATCGACCTGGGGGCCACGCGCGTCACGGGGATCAGCGTCTTCGCCTATGCCCGCCTGCGCGAGTACCTGGGCATCTCCGGCCCGCCGCCGAAGGTCTTCGACGCCTTCCAGATGTTGGCGGAGATGGAGGAGCCGGTCCGCCAGGCGCTGCATATCGACTGCATCGGCGTACCGATGAAGCGCCTCGTTTTCAACCTACGGATCGACGAGTGGAAGCCGTGGCGGATGTGGGACGGCACCGAGGTGCAAGTGCCCATCGAGTTCGAGCCGGTCGTGCAGGACAACGGCGACATCCTCATCCGCAACGGCGGCGACGCCACCGGCCCGTTCGTCGCCCACATGCCCGCGCGGGGCTTCTACTTCGACGGCATCGGCCACCAGACCCTCAGCCGCGAGTTGGCCCTCGTCGACCCCGAGGACTATCGCAAGGCTCTCGGGCGGTTCTCCGACGAGGACCTCGACTTTGTCCGCGATCTCGCGCGCGAGTATCACGACACGACCGACTACAGCGTGGTCGGCGAGTTCTGGGGCGGTGGCCTGTGGGTGCCCCTGAACATGCCCGACGCCCTGGTGGCGTTCGTCAGCGAGCCGGCCTGGTGTCGCGAGATTCTGCAAGCCAGCGCGGACGCGGCCATCGAGAACGCGAAGCTGTACTACCAGGCCGTGGGCGACACCTGCGATGTCTGGGTCGTGTCGGGCACGGACTTCGGCACCCAGAAGCAGGAGTTCCTGCGCCCCTCGGTGTTCGCCGACCTGTTCGCGCCCGAGTATAGACGCATCATGGACTGGATCCACGAGAACACGCCCGCGAAAACGTTCCTGCATTCCTGCGGCAATAACCGGGGCCTGCTGCCGATCTTCATTGACATGGGCGTGGACATCTTCAACCCCGTGCAATGCTCCGCCGCACGCATGGACCCGCAGGAGCTGAAGGACGAATTCGGCGAGAAGATAGTCTTCTGGGGCGGTGGGATCAACACGCAGGAGACGCTCCCGCGAGGCTCGGCGGATGAGTGCCGCGCCGAGGCGACAGAGCGCTGCCATATCTTCGGCAAAGGCGGCGGCTTCGTCTTCAACGCGATCCACAACATCCAGGCCAACACCCCGCCGGGGAACATCGTGGCGATGATGGAGGGGGCGGCGAGCGGGACCATCTGACGCGTGGCGCGGGCATCTCGACCGCGTGCCTCCGCCGCCGCGCGGGTGTGACAGCTTCACGCCGGTCTTGTATAATGGTGGCGGAGGCGAAGAAGTCTACCAACGTGCAATCTGACGGGGCGTCCGTGCATGATGCGATGCCGTAGTACCTCCTCAAGACGAGGCCGAACGGCTGAGCCGAATGCTGGGCTAGCGGACGCGGGCGCGCGAGACCTGGGGCGGACGGCGCATTACGAAGTGCCAGGAAGACAACGCAGGGGGACGGTACTGAATGCTTACCACTAAAATGCAGCCGGACGGCAGAGTCGAATTGCCACGGGAGGTCAGACCCTTTTTCGCTCTGTCTGACATCATCGAAGTGACACAGCACAAGTGGTTCGTTGGCCTCTGGCGTCCGTGGTCACGCGGGAAAGATGCCCGAAGGCGGGCTGGCCGCACGGGCACATCGAAAACTGAGCTCGGCAAGGCCGCCGACCGGCACCACACAGCTTCGGGGTATCTGCGCAAGCCTGCGCCGCTGTCGGCGCTGTATCTTTCCGGCTATGCCGTCGAATGCAGGCTGAAGGCGCTGATCTGCCAGGTGAGTGGCTGGGAGAATCTCGAACATGCCGGCTACGAGCTTTCCAAACGCGACGGCCGAGAGTACCAGTTGGTCGGTGACGACGGGCACAATCTCGAGTTGCTCGTCGATCTCGCGGAGCTCCGCTTCGAACTGCGTAGCCTGGAAGACGTTAGCAATGCCTATGCGTAGTCAACCGGTGGAGTGTCGGCTGGCGCTACGCGGTGCCCAGCGACGTCGCGGAGGATCCGCAGACTTTCTTCACCGCTCTCGACACCGTTGTCGGCTGGCTGAAAGAGGTGAACTGAGATGGCACAGACAGACCCCGGTCTGGCTGCGATCAGGTCGGCTCTGGGCGCGCACTTCGCTGGCCTCGATCCCTCGGCGAAGTTCACGGTCGAACATGGCTGGAAGGACAACATCCACATTCGCGTCATATCGCAGCACTTTGAGTCGATGAAAATGGGAGAACGGAACGCGGCCATGCGGCCCGTGCTGAAGGCGTTGCCGCCGGAAATACGACTCCGCATCAGCCTAACTATGTGGCTGACCCCGAACGAATACGCGGAGGCCTACGGCGTGCCGAAACGGACTCATGCAGTCTCTGCGGGCCGTTGACATGCTGAGAGCGTGCCGGAGGCGCGGCCAGTATGGGTCCGGGAGAACAACCCGGATCACGGAGGTCATGCCGCACTTCGAGCCCCTGACCGGGCCGCAACGATACGATGAGGCATGACCGGTGCTCGAACGCGTGCCACTGCCGGATGACATCCTGCTGGACGCGAAGGAACTTTTCGGCCTGAACACGGCCGAGGAGGTCATGCAGGAGGCGCTACGCCAGTTCCAGCGCCGCCTGCGCCTGAAGGACCTCTGCGATATGCTGGGCAAGACGGACCTGGACATGACGCAGGAGAAGCTGGAATGGATGAGGGGGGAGCCATGAGAGGCACTGCAGCGTATCGGTGCAGGCCGCCCATCTGGCGGGCCAGGCTACGGTATCGAACCAGCGACGGTCGGCGGTACCAGGTGGGGGATCCCACTGGCCACTTCAGTGCCGATGACAGTCAGTTGGCTTTCGTGATCTGGCAGGATGATCCGACGACAGGGACCAGGGGCGGAAAGAGAAAACGCGTCAGTATCAAAGGGGAGGCTTCGCGACTCCTGTACGACGGGGAAGTGAACAGGGATGCTGAGGCGTTCGTGTTGAAGCATGTATTCAATGCAATCGGTGTCGAATTGGAGAGCGACGCCGTGAGCGACGAGGAAATACTGATATCCAAGGAATACGCTGCCGAAATGCACAAAGCCATCGGCGCGCGCCCCAGATGTCCGCATCAACAGCAAGATGGCGAGAGTCTTCGTTGCGACCTTGCGGCAGGCATCGACCCAGCGCGCGGGCTCACCACGAACGACGCCTGCGACGAGTGCGACTTGCCAGAGTGTTGGCATCGGTGCGATAACCTCAGCATCGCAACCGTCCGAGACGCAGACGCCAAGTCGGTCGTGCGGCGGCTAAGCTACGTGTGCGCAGCCGGTCGGGATGATGTCGTTGATTGGTGCGATTGCGTCGAGCGCCGGTGCTACGTGCCCAAGCTGGTTGATGCCCCTGCCCCCGCGCCCAATGTGACCGTCGCGTTTCCAGCCGCACTCCACGCTCGAGTGGACCAGTGGCGTGCCGCAACGTGCCCGAATGCCCTCGCTGAGTTGCAGGCGGCCTGCAGCCAGCTCCCGAACGCCCATGCTCCAGAGATCGCAGCCCAGGTCGCAGCATCCTGTCGGCGTGTCATGAGTGATCTGGCGGATGTGCTCTTTTCAGCCAGCGATGTACCCTGCGAGGGGCGTGCAGTGACCGGTGACAGGTACAAGAATCGGCTGTGGGCCTTCGTGAGAAAATACCGGGCAGACGTCAGGAAGGATGCCGCACCGTCGCAAGTTGAGGCCGTCTGTGACCGCATTGACGGTCTTCATAGCCGGGCCTGCAAGGGCGACCATAGCGACCTGGATGCTGCGGAAGTCCAGCATCTGGTCTATGATATCTACAGTTTGATCTATGATCTTGCCCGTCGTTACGACGCCGCTCAGAGCGGACACTGAGAGGCCGGGGGGAATCAGCATCCAACGCGCGCATGTCGAAGAAGATGGCCGCATTCGCCTTCCCGCCGCCCTCGCCTCGTTCTTTAAGGCTGGAGAGCGCATCGAAGTCACGCAGCATCGCTGGCACTTGGCGCTGTGGCGACCATGGACACAACGGCGCAGTCAAGGGTCCATTAGTCGCGGAACGCAGATAACATTGGCCAGCAACTACGAGAAGGCAGCTCAGCGTTATTATCATCTATCACGAGAGCTGCGAGCACGCGATGTCCAGACCGCTATGTACCTGTCCGGCTATGCTGCTGAATGCCGACTGAAACGGATGATATGCGAGCGGTTCGGCTCCAGCAGCCTTGAGCGGGCAGAGTATGAATACGCCCGCCTCCACGGCTACGAGCCCGAGTTCACAGGAGGACACGGTCACGATCTGATCGTGCTGGCAGAGGCGGCACAGCTCTGGGACAGCATAGCGGGTGACCGGGTGGCGCATGAGCGCTTTGTCCAAGTGAACCAATGGCAGGTGTCGTGGCGCTATCAGCTTCCCGATCCGGCACGGAAGCTCGCCCGTGACTTCTTCGCAGCACTCGATGGTTTCTGGCAGTGGCTTGATGAGAGGAGCAAGTAGGATGGCTGTTGATAGGGGCGTGAAGATCGTCGAGGACGCGTTGCGCGAACATTTCGGCAGGATCGACCCCGTCGCCTACATCTCTGTGGACACTGGATACCACCGGGCGCTCCACATCACCGTAGTGTCCGCTCACTTCGAGGGGATGGCGCAGACGCGAAGATACGACGAAGTCTTCGACGTGCTAGGGGACGTGTCGGTCGGCAAGACGCCGGCTCTCAAACGCGTCAGCCTGTGTATGCTGTTCACTCCTGACGAGTATCGTGAAACCTATGGCGAGGAGTCGCCGGTGGCGCGCGTTACGGCGGCGGCCTGACGTTGCCGCGTGCCGTGGCCGGTCCCACACCCAAAGACTCAGCGCAGAAAGTGACCAACCTATGACCCTGCCCCTCTCCACCCGCACATTGCCCGTGTCGCAACTTACCTCCGACGAGGCCTTGCAGGCCGAGCTTGATCGGCACGGTGTTGGGCTTACCGTGTTCGAAGCCCGCAAGATCGCCGGCATTCTCGGGCGCGATCCTACGCTTACCGAGATGCACATCTTCAACGTCGAGTGGTCCGAGCACTGCTCGTACAAGTCGAGCCGCCCGACGCTCAAGGAGTTCCTGTATACCAAGGGTCCCAACGTCATCCTCGGGCCTGAGGAAGACGCCGGGATCGTGTTCTTCACCGAACACGAGGGCAAGCGCTATGGCATCGTCATGGCGCATGAGAGCCACAACCACCCCTCCCAGGTGCTGCCCAATGAGGGCGCGGCTACGGGCATCGGCGGCATCGTGCGCGATGTGGACTGCATGGGCGCGCGGGTCATTGCCACCGCCGACCCGCTGCGCTTCGGCGATCCGGTGGGCCAGCAGGCCGACCGCACCAAGTGGATCGTCGGCGGGGTCGTGGACGGCATCTGGCAGTACGGCAACGCTCTCGGCGTCCCGTGCCTCGGCGGCGATGTGTACTTCTCGCCGACCTTCGACGACAACTGCCTGGTGAATGTCGTCAGCCTCGGCCTCGTGGCCGAGGAGGACATCATCCATAGCTGCGTGCCCGCGGACGCGAAGAACCGCCAGTACGACCTGATCCTCGTCGGCAAGCCGACCGATGACTCCGGTTTCGGCGGCAGCGCCTTCGCCAGCAAGATGATCGACGAAGCGAAGGAAGAGGAGAGCCGCGGCGCGGTGCAGGTGCCGGACCCGTTCCTCAAGAACGTGCTCGCGATGCGCAAGGCCAATGAGGCCGTCCGCGACCGCGCGAAGGAACTGGGCATCCCCATCGGCATCAAGGACATCGGCGGCGGCGGCCTCGCCTGCGGCACCTCGGAGATCGTAGACGCCGGAGGTTTCGGCGTGCAGATCGACCTCGAGGCGGTCCACGTCGGCCTCACGAACATGCTGCCTGAGACGATCACTTGCGCCGAGACGCAGGAGCGCTATCTCATCTCCGTCCCCGAGACCTTCAGCGATGAAGTCCTGCGCATCTACAACGAAGACTGGGACCTGCCGAACGTTTACGAGGGCGCGCGGGCGTCGGTCATCGGCAAGATCACCCCGGAGCGCCGCTATACCCTCCGTTATCATGGCGAGATCGTCTGCGACGCCCCGATCAACGAGGTCACCGCGGGCATCGTGTATGACCGGCAGGAATCGCCGCGCGAGTACGCCGGCACAGAGCCCGTCTTCGACATGCCGGACCTGCGGGAGGCGATCCTGAAGGTCCTCGGCCACGACAATGTCTGCTCCCGCGCATTCATCTACCGCGCGTACGACACCGAAGTCCAGGGCAATGCGGTCATCCGTCCGGGCGAGGCGGGCGCGGGGGTCTGCGCGCCGCTGGAGGGGTCCTCGGCAGGGTGCGCGCTGTCGGTCGACGGGAACCCCTACTATGGCGAAGTCAGTCCTTATTGGCAGGGCGCCAATGCGGTCGCCGAGGCGATGCGCAACGTCGCGTGCGTCGGCGCAACCCCGCAAGCGCTGACCGACTGCCTCAACTACGGCAACCCTGAAAAGCCCGAGCAGTTCTGGGAGTTCCGCGACGGCGTCCGGGGCCTCGCCGATGCCGCGAAGAGCATCTGGCTAAAGGGCTATGAGAACACGCCGGTGCCGATTGTGTCGGGCAACGTCAGTCTGTACAACGAGGCCGCGACTGGCAATTCCGTCGCCCCCTCGGCGATCATCGCTTGCGTCGGCACGATGCCCGACTACTCGAAGGCCGTGACGATGCAGCTCAAGTCTGCCGGGAACGCGCTGTACTTGCTCGGCGCGCGCAAGGACGAACTGGGCGGCAGCGCCTACTACCAGGCGCTCGGCGTCGGCCTGGGCAAGAACGTGCCGCAGATCGACTGGGCCACGGAGCGCGCGGCGATCTACGCGGTCGTCGACGCGATCGACGCCGGCTGCATCGCCGCCTCGACCGACATCTC
Source organism: uncultured Armatimonadia bacterium (assembly GCA_964455745.1). Classification (GTDB taxonomy): domain Bacteria; phylum Armatimonadota; class Zipacnadia; order Zipacnadales; family CAYWBK01; genus CAYWBK01. The sequence continues at coordinate 2,947 of CAYWBK010000225.1, read as the reverse complement.
CGACGGCGGCCTCGCCACGGCGGTGTCCGAGATGATCCTCGGCGGCCTGGCGGCGGGGACGCTCGGGGCCGAGATCGACGTGGCCGGGATTGCCGAGTCTGGCCTGCGGGCCGACAGGACCCTCTTCTCCGAGACCAGCGGCTTCGTGCTGGAGGTCCGCGAGGGCAAGCAGGCCGATTTCGCGGCCATCTGCGCGAAGTACGGCGTCACGCCGATGCAGATCGGAAAGGTGACCGAAGCGCCGGAGTTGTCCATCCGCAACGGCGGCGACACTGTGACGACAATAGCCATCGCCGACCTGAAGACGGCGTGGACGAGCGGGCTGGCGAAGGTGCTGAGGTAGTTTGCCTCAAAGTGCTCGGCGGGGTATACTGTATGATGGAAAGTATGACAAGCAGTATGAGAGGAGGTCATACTATGCCTGCGACGAGACAAAGGGTCACGATTACACTGCCGGCGGAGGTAATGCGCCGACTGGCGGAGCGGGCCAACGGCAACCGCAGCGCGTTCATCGCTGAGGCCGTGGAGGCACGGTTGAAGCAGCTTGAGCGCGAGGAACTGGAAGCCGACCTGCGTGAAGGGTATATCGCGATGCGAGAGGAGACGGCCCGCATGGTCACAGAATGGGAACCTGCAGGCTTCGAAGTCTGGCGGAGGCTGGACAGCGATGACTGATTTTCCACGGAGGGGCGAAGTGTGGCTCGCGGAACTGCCCGAGCCGACCGGATCGGTGCTTGGCGGTACACATCCGGCAGTGATCGTGCAGAACGACTTGGGCAATCAGTACAGCACCAGTACGGTTGTCGTGCCCTTCACCAGCAAGTACGAGCGGATCTATCGGTTCATGGCGCTTGTCGAGCCGCCGGATGGCGGACTGACGAAGAGCAGTGTCGCCAACGCATCTGCGATGATGGCGATTGACCAGCGGCGCCTCATCCGGCGCATGGGCGCGCTCTCCGCCGAGGCAATGGCGGCGGTGGCACGGGCGATCAAGGCGAACCTCGATCTCGACTGACACTCAGGGCACGGGAGGCAGGGCGAATGTACGAGAAGATCGTCATCGACAACTTCCGCTGCTTCGAGCACCTCGAAGTAGGCCCCCTCGCGCGCGTGAATCTCATCACCGGAGCGAACAACGTCGGGAAGACGGCGCTGCTGGAGGCGGTGTACCTCTTCGCCGGACAGGAGTACCCGATCACGGCCGCGCGCCTTGCAGAATGGCGGGGTCTTCCCCCGGCGGCCGACCAGCCCCATGCCGCCTTCGCGTCACTTGTGCGTGGGTTTTCCGACGAGACGGCGGAGGCTGAGGTCACGGGCATCAGGAGCAATGGGGAGCAAGCGAAACTGCGGATCGTCGCCGGACCCCGGAGGCCTAGACGTCTGCCGTCCAATGGCAGGTCCGCCTCGGAAGAGGCCGGGGCTCAGGACTTCTCCACAGACGCAGCGGTGTGGAGCTTGATGCTGGAGGTCACTGAGGCAGATGGCACGGTCCGACGTGGATTGGCGTTTCCGGAACGCGGCGAACTGGTTCTCGTGGACTCGCAGCCCAAACTACACGCATTTGGCTCCGAACCGGACAGATACACTCCACCGCACGGTGTCTTCGTACCCTCTCGGGTGATGCCCCCTCGACGCGCGGATGCAGAGCGCTTGAGCAAACTCCTGGTGGCTGGCGATCAGGGCCCGGTGCTCGATCTTGTGCGGCTGATCGAACCGAGGCTTCGCGAGATCGTTCCGATCACCCCCGCAGGCGGCGAGATCATCCTGCACGCCAGGCTTGAGGGCGAACCCCGCCTGCTACCAGTGGCCGTGCTGGGGGATGGCCTTGTCAGGCTTCTTTCGCTGGCCCTGGCGATGTCTGACGCGGCCTACGGGGTTCTCCTTGTCGACGAGATCGAGAATGGCATCTATCACAAGTTGACGGCCGCTGTCTGGCGCGGACTGGCGCGCGCGGCAAAGCAGTTCGGGGTGCAACTCTTCGCCACGACCCACAGCTACGAATGCGTTCAGGCGGCGGTGGAGGCGTTCCAGGCAGAAGAGTTCAAGGACGACCTGGCCCTCCATCGGCTGGACCGGCTGAAGGACGGCAGTATCAAGGCGACGACCTACGACGGCGAGGCGATCGCCGATGCTGTAGAGCTCAATTGGGAGGTCCGGTGATGGAAACGCCACTGCCGGACACCGCCGCTCCTCTGCCTTCGCCTCGGTGGTCGTTGGAGAAGCCGAAGCTGCTGATCGTTGAGGGCAAAGACGAGAAGCGGCTACTGCCACTGCTCATGGAACACCACAGCATCGACGGCATTCAGGTCGAAGACATCGGTGGAAAAACACTGCTCCAACGGAATCTTCGGCAAGTCAGGCTGCAGATGGGACAGGCGATGCTGTCGTCCATCGGTATCCTGCGCGACGCGGACGATGACCCAGCCCGAGCGTTTCAGAGCGTCTGCAGCGCATTGTCGGCGAATGGTTTCACTCCGCCGCTCGCGCCGGGTGTCTTCACCGACAACGCACCGCGTATCGGGGTTTTCATCCTGCCAGACGCCAGGACGGAAGGCGCGTTGGAGACGCTATGCCTTGGGTCGGTTGGTGATGACCCGGCTCTTGCGTGCATGTCCGGTTTCTTCGAGTGTATCGGCGGTGTGCCGGATAATACGACGGCAGGGCAGGTTGCTCACGCGCAGGCTCAGGTGTACCTTGCTTCCAAGTTCTGCGGTATCAGCCAAGCTGGGATTGCCGCTGAAGCACAGTGTTGGGATTTCGCCTCGCCTGTCTGGAACCCACTGAAGTTGTTCCTATTTCAGCTTTGACTTTCCATCTTTCCCCATGAGGAGCCCTATCATGCGCAAGTGTCTCAATCTCGTAACAATGCAGCAGGGCCTTGATCCCATCGCCGGCATCAAGGCCGCCGCCGCTGCCGGGTTCGATGGTGTCGGGCTTTGGGCTGACA
>CAYWBK010000224.1:0-10026 GCA_964455745.1 uncultured Armatimonadia bacterium | reverse complement strand
AGGGCCGTCGCCTTTTCATCGTTTCAGAGTGCCGGAACCCGGCATGACGACTGCCCTGAGAACCCGCCCTCGACTTCCCGGGCGAGACCTTTCGGGTGCTGAAGGACAAGGATGGGAAGGCCTACGGGGAGTACCGAACGCGGAGGCTGGTGCTGGAGGCGTGGGAGAGACAACAGCAATCGGCGTGAGGAGGCGGGCAACACGCCGGTTAGGTAGTCGGGGAAGAGCGTAGCCCCCGTCAGTTCCCGATCTTCAGTTCCCCCGTCTGCGCGCATTCAACCCCTACTGCTCCCGCCGCCGAGCCGTCGTCCCCCTGCGCGAAAACCCTCAGCAGGTACTTCCCCGGCGCAAGGCCGTCCGGCACAGGCAGCGTCGCCTCCAGTGCGCCGTCGCGAACTTGTGCCTGCACCCGCGCCATCACGCGGTCGTTCGCAGCTTCCGCGCGCTCGTTCACTTTCGCGGCGAAGTCCGGCGCATCCTCCGCCGGGACCGTCGGCAGGGCGTGTGCGGAGCGGTCGAGGCCGCATTCGAGCGTCACGAGGGCCGATCCGGTCTTGAGCGCCGCCTTCGCGGTGATGTGCAGGGCCTTCGGCTCGGCCTGCGTTACCGTCAGCGGCAACGCGGCGGGAAGCCGCAGCCGCAACGCCGGATCGCCCAGCAGGTTGTACTGCCGCACGACATCGCCCCGCATCGACGCCAACGCGGGGCCGCCCTGCACCGAGGCGGCGAAGAAATCCACCTTCTTGCGGAACGCGCTGTCGTCCGGCGCGAGGATCAGCCCTTTGGCCGCGTCGAGGACCTCACCCAACGTGCCGTTCTTGCCGGAGAACGCCGAGACCAGAAGGTGCTTGCCCAGCAGCGTGTCGGTGTAGGGCTGGGAGATGCTCGAGCAGCCGATGTATGCCGCTGGGCCGTGCTCGAGGTCGAACAGCGCCTCCCCGAAGGCCTGCTTATCCGGCATGGCGATGCAGCCTGTCCAGCACGCCAGCGCGATCATTACCGGCGGGCCGGAGCGGGAGTCGACCTGGGGGAGGCTGCCGGTGTCGAGCACCCGGTAGTCCTGCCCGCGCCAGCGCAGAGTATCGCAACCGGTCACCGCGCCGTGCCCGACGTAGACAAAGAACAGGCTGCCGTCATTGAGCATCGACAGTGCCCGGGCGCTCAGGTCCGGGGGATACGGGCAGTAGATCGAGCGGGTCTGCGCGGCCAGCGCCCTCACTTCGTACGCGGCGGGCAGGTAGGTGTTGATCGTGTCGCGGAAGACCGTCTCGACCGTCCGGTCGACCTCGGGGCTGTAGCCCAGGTCGCCGGTGAGGAACGAGACGCGCCGCTGCCAGTCTCCCGGTCGCAGCTTGGTCTCATACCCGATCGTGCGCGCGATGACCTGGTCCAGTTGCTCCTGCGAGCGCACCGGGAACCGGCCCACGTGCAGCTTCACCTCAGCGGAGCCAAGCGTCGCGTAGTCGAAATCCGTCGCCAACTGCGGCCAGGTGGGGAACTTGTCGGTCTGGTAATCAGTCGGCTCGATCCACATCGGGATCGCCGCGTTCTCCTGTCCGGTTGCGGCCCCGACGAGGAGCACGAAGCGCGTGCCCCAGTCGGCCTGGGCGTGGCCGAGGAGTTGCAGCAGTGAGTAGCCGCTCCCGCGCGCATCCGGGTAGGCGCGCATAACATCGCCGAGGCTCACGGCGCCGACAGTGAGGCCGGTGCGTTCGCGGTAGTCCAAGAGCGCCTGGCACCCGCCGGCGTAGGCATCGGCAGCGACTATCAGGTAGTCCACGCGCCCGGGGCCGCGCAGGTCCTGGATGGCATGATCGCCACCGGCCCCGAGAATCGGCAGTAGAGACAGAAGCATGAGATGCGGACTCACAGCAAGCCTCTCCTTGATGCGCCGGCACTGCTCAAGGCATGATCCCCGCAGCCCGAGCGAAGGCGATCTGCGTCTCGACATACCCCTCGGGCACGCCCATGTCGTAGCGCGCGCCGTTGATCTCGCAGGCGAAGTACGGCTCACGCGCCCGGAGCATCGCCTGCGCGGACATGAGTTGGATTTCCCCGCGCTCGCGAATGTCGTTCGCGATGAGTTCCTCCAGGCAGTCGAAGATGCCGGGGGTGAAAGCGTACAGGCCGAACAGGCACAGATATGTATCCTCGGGCAGGCCCGGCGTGCGCAGATGCTCGCGGGCGTAGTCGGCCGATGGCTTCTCATATAGCGCGGCTGCCCGGTAAAGTCCCGGCGTGTCGGTCGTCTCGCCCCCGATCGTGCCGAATAGGTGAAGCTGCTCCGTCGGTGTGCGCTGGACCGCCGTCACCGTCGCTCGGCAGGCCTTGAAAGCATCCGCGAGCTGCTGCGCGCAGGATCGCTCTTCGCCGCTGAGGTACAGGTGATCGCCCAGCATCAGCAGGAACGGCTCGTCGCCGACGAACTCGCGGGCGCAGTAGACGGCATGGCCGAAGCCCTCGGGGCTGTCCTGGCAGGCGTAGGTGATGCGCCGCCCGAGGTCCGCGAGATGCGCGGACTGCCGCAGCGCCGCCTCCTTGCCCCGGAAGGCGGGCTGGTCGGCCGCGGGGATCGGCGCGAAGTGCCTCTGGAACTGCTCCTGTCCGCCCTTGGCCGTCACGATGCAGATACTCTCTATTCCTGCGGAGAGGGCCTCTTCCGCGATGATCTGGATCGTCGGCTTTGTGACTCGGTCCCGGTCAACGAGCGGGAACAACTCCTTCTGGACGGAGTTAGTAGCGGGATAGTGGCGGGTCCCACGCCCGGCGGCGGTGATGACGGCTTTGCGGATCGGTGGCATACGGGATTCCCTGTCAGTGATGATACAAGGCAGGTACTTCGGGGCCTGCCGGCGCAATACCTGCCCCGCGACGACGCCACCCACCATGCTGACTACCTTCGTCCCCCAGAACGATCTGAAAGACGGCAAGCGCGCCGACCCGGGGTACTGGCACCCGGGCTACGACCGCATCTTCGACACCTGCAGACGCCCGCTGCGGCCCCTCGGCGACTTCATCACCTTCCTGACCTACGGCCCCATCGTCACCGGAGCTGCGCCGACGCCGCAGAAGCAGGGCGTCACGCTTCTCAACCAGGGGCAGCTCGCCCGAACCGGGGTCGATGCAACGGGGGCCACCCTCGTTGAACCCGGCTCGCCGTGGGACCTCGCGCGCGCTCGACCGCAGCCGGGGGACATCCTTCTGGCGCGCTCCGGGGTCGCCTCGGTGGCGAAGAACCGCGTGACTATCTTCCTCGGCGACTACCCCGCAGTCGTCGGCTCGTTCGTGGACATTATCCGGGTGTCGGGCATCGACCCCCTGTACGTGCTCGCCTACCTGAAAACCGAGTACGCCTGGGCGCAAATCCACCACATCATCAACGGAGTCGGCACGCCGAACATCAGCTTCCCCGAGATACGTGACCTTCGGATCGCGGTCCTGACCGATGCCGAGCAGCAGGCGGTCCGAATGCAGTATCTCGACTCCGTGCATGCCGAGCACCTGGCCGCTCTCGCCGCAAGACGCCAGGGGAGGGCCGCTCTCGCCGCGAAGCGCTTCGCCACGGCCTGGGCACGGTTCGAGGGCATCATCCACACAGTCGAGGCGGCGATATGGTACTGATAGGCGGGCAGGTCTCGTCAAAGAGCCCCGCGTGGCGCGGGCGTCTCGCCCGCGGCCGTTGTCGTTCTCCCCTCTCCACGAGTGGAGATACTTGTTTAGCGACTGTCTCCTTCAGACCATGTGGCGGCGCGATTTATCGCGCCAAATGCGGGCCGAACTGCCCTCCGCCCATTACGCCGTCGGCTGCGAGCAAGCATCCCGCCGAAGCCGAAATGTTGGTAGCCATACGACGTGATCTGCGCGACAAATCGCGCCGCCACATGGTCTGAAGGAGGTGTCGCTAAACATATACGAGTGGAGAGAGGCTGGGAGTGAGGTGCCGTTTGCCTCTCCCCTCCCATACCCGCCTGTGGCGGGTCCACGGGAGGGGTGCCCCGCGCAGCGGGGCGGGGTAGGGCCGTTCCCACCACGCAGGTCAAACCCCCATCGCCTGGGAATACGCTCTCTATAACGCCATTGACCAACTCCAAAAGGGTGATCGACATGCTGAAACTTGCTTGCCAGGAAGGACTTGCCCCCGGCGCAACACTGAGGGAGAAGCTCGTGAATCTCGAGGCCTTCGGCTATGAGGGCGTCGAGTTCTGGGGAGGCGGCATCTGGGACCGCGTGAACGAGATCAACGAGGCCTGCGCGGGGTCGAAGGTGAAGGCCTCGACGATCTGCGCCGGCTACGGCGGCTGCCCGCTGGATGTCGACAAGGCCGGCCGCGACATCGCCATCGCCGACTGCAAGAAGCTGCTGAAGGCCGCGGGCGACATCGGTGCCGTCGGCCTCATCTTCGTCCCGATCTTCGGCGGCCCGCGCATCCCCGACCTCTCGCCGTATGACGATGCTATCAGCCTCGAGAAGAAGCTCCTGGCCGAGTATATCAAGGAACTCGCTCCCATCGCCGCTGACAATAAGACCCTCCTGCTTCTGGAGCCCCTCAACCGCTACGAGACGCACCTTCTGTGCCGCCTCGAGCAGGCCGTTGAGGTCATCGAAATGGCCGGCGACCCGGCCGGCGTAGCGCTGATGGCCGACTTTTTCCACATGAACATCGAAGAGCTGGATATGGCCAAAAGCATCCGTGAGGCCGCAAAGTACGTCAAACACGTCCATCTCGCCGACTCGATCCGCTGGCTCCCCGGCTACGGCCACACCGACTTCCGCCCCGGCTTCGCGGCGCTGAAGGAAATCGGCTTCGACGGCTACATGGCCCTGGAATGCCACGTTCCCGGCGACCCGAAGGTCGAACTGCCGAAATGCGTGGAGTATTTGAAGGGTAACATGTAAGAGGGCGGCGGCAAGCAAGCCATAGCAACGTAGACTATTCGGAGGGAGCCGTCGATGCCTTCGCTCGCGCATGCCCAGTGGATGTCCTTCGTCGGGGACCCCGACGACCTGCTTCAGCGTTTCCTTGCAGTCGCCGCGACAGATCCTGATCCTCACGCGCTGTCGCGTGCGGTCATCGTGGGCTTGTCGGCAGCATGGGAAGCCTATGTGGAAGCCCTGTGCATTGAGATCGCGTCTCACCGCGCAGCGATCTCATCAGCGTGTGCGCCTGGTGCCGTTGCGACGCTCATTGAGAGATTCCACAACCCCAAAGTGCGTCCTGTGCGCGAACTGGTGTGCCGCGTCCTGGAGCGCGATCCCTGGCAGGGGTTGACCGTGGGGGCCCTATCAGAGCCCGCTGTGCGTCGGCAGGTCGACAGCCAGCAGGATGCCCGTCACCAGATCGCCCACGGGCAGCGGCGTCCGGTCTATCCTGAGGCATTCCTTCGGCAGCGCGTGGGCTTCATGCACGATCTTGTGGACGCGATGGACCAGCATGTCGGAGGACTGCTGTCCCATGAACTGGGCGTTGCGCCGTGGTAGCACGGCGGAGGAGGATATCGTATGACTGTGGCGCAGCATCTTAGCCGTGTGGCGTCGGCGATTAACCGAGATGAACGCTGTGTCTTCATCGCTCGGCATGTGCTCGCGTCGCTGGAGGTGATGAGCGGTGCGGAGATAACACAGCTTCTCAATGATACTGGCCTGATGAACGAGTTTTGCCGGGAGATATGGGAGGAAGCAGTTGATTCGGTGGTTCGCAGCTCCGGTGCGAGCTATGACCAATGGCGCGTTTCGGCGGAGGGTGCACTTGTCGATGACCTGGTATCTCTCTGGACGTCGGGCCATACGTGGCGGCGTCGCGCGCGAGCGCTGGTGCCCGAACCCGCTGGCCTGTGACGACGGCCTGCCGACAACACGTATGGACCATCCGGGAACAGAAGGGAGTGCGTATCCGATGAAAGCCATGCAACGGTTGGGCGAGATGAAGACCATCCTGGAAGAGGATAGCCGAATCGCCAGGCTGGCCCAGCAGGTAGTCGATCACCTGGCAGGACTCAGCGCACACTGCCGGCAGGACGTTCAGGCAAGCGAAACGGCTCTAGATGAGTTGCACTCCGAACTGTGGAATCGGCTTGTGGAGCCCGCTGAACGTACTGGCAACATGACCGAGAAGACATGGCAGATGGCCAATGAGGGCGTCATTATTGACCACCTCATTCGGCTGTGGATCGAGCCTGACATGATGTGGTGGCAGCGGGCCACGGCACTTGTCGCGGGAAGCGCTGCGGGACATCGAGGACCAATGGCCCACGTTCAGTAACGACACGAAGGGAGGAGTGCACTGATGGGATCATGCATGACCGTGGCGGCTGCTGCCTGCCTCGCCTTGGCAACGTCCGCCTTCGCCGCCGACAAGCCCGCCGGCGTCATCGGCGATGGCGTTGCCGACGATACCGTGGCGATCCAGAAAGCCCTCGACGATGCCGGCAAGACCGGCGGCGAGGTCTATTTGCCCCCTGGCCTCTACCTCATCAAGAGCAGCCTCAGCGTTCCCACGGGCGTCTGCCTGCGCGGAAGCTGGGACATGGCCCACCACGGGGCGTGGGACAAGGGCTCGACGCTGCTTTGTACCGGCGGACGTGGCAATGAGGCCGCGCCGGCGGCGGTGCAGCTTCAGCAGAGCAGCGCCATCAAGGGCTTTACGATGGTGTGGCCGGAGCAGAAGATCGCCGGAATCGTCCCCTACCCGTGGGCGATTCAGGGCACCGGTATGCACAACACCGTTGAAGATGTGACCTTCGTCAATGCCTACAACGGCATTAGCGTCGGCCGGCCCGGATGGAGCGAGCTTCATCTCATCCGCAATGTCTTCGGTTGCGTCCTGCGCCGGGGCGTAATGGTCGATGGTTGCTCGGACATCGGGCGCATCGAGAACGTGCATTTCAACCCGCACTACTGGGTCCGTAGCCGGCATCCGTCCGTTATGCTGGACAAGGACCACTCCGGCGACCCGGTGGAATACATGAAGGCCAATCTTGAGGCCTTCATCTTCGCCCGCACCGACTGGGAGTACGTCCTCAACACCTTCGTTTACGCGGCGAAGGTCGGTTATCGCTTTACCCAGTTCGCCGACGGCGCGTGCAACGGCCAGTTCGTCGGCATCGGCGCGGACTGCTGCAAGATCTGTGTCGAGATCGACCGCATTCAGGACATCGGCATCCAGGTCACCAACGGAGAGTTCACCAGTTTCGCGGGCGAGCCGAACACCGCCATTGTGACGAACCCGGGAGCCAGGGGCACGGCGCAGTTCACGAACTGCAACTTCTGGGCGAATCCCGGCCATATCGCGCTGCTGCGCGGGAATACGCAGGTGACCCTCGGCGACTGCCACTTCGTCGACGTGCCCTCGAAGGACGGCGCAATCCTCGCCGAACGCGGCAGGCTGATCGTGCATAGCTGCAACTTCAGCAAGCGCGGAATCGCTATCGGCCTCAAGCCGGGCGTCTCTTCGGCGGTCATCATGGGCAACCTGCAACCCGGTGGCCTGCAGGTCAGGAACGAGATCGCCACGAAGGCTCAGATTGGGATGAACGAGGCGGGGCCGCCCCTGCCCGCCGACCCGCTCCACCACTATCGGGTCAGTGTAGGCGCGCCGGGCGACGACAAGTTCCTCACCGGCGGCTGGTACAACGGCGAAGAGGGCTCGGACGGCCCGACACCCGACTGCACCTCTCGCTGGTCGAAGGCGAAGTGCGGTCTGAAGCTGCCGGTCGCAACGGGAGTGGACTACGACCTGGTGATATGGGTCAACATCAGGCCGAACAACGTCGATCCGGCGAACTCGATCGCTCTCGCCGGTGGCCAAAGCGTGGCAATCGACAAGCCGGGTCTGCGTGAAATCCGCTTCAGTGTGCCGAAGGCTCTGACGGAGGGCGGCAAGCCGGTCGAAGTGGCGATTGACACCAAGACCTGGAACCCGCACAAGGTCGATCCCAAGGACAACGACGACCGCGAGCTTGGGATGCGGGTCTACTGGGTAGAGATGGTAGCCGCCGACGCGAAGGACACCGGCGCGGCGGATGGCAACGGCGGGCTGTGAAGGGCGGAGAATCGGCGGTCGACGAGAGTGCGGTGGGCGAAAGGCTGATTCTGACCACGAAGACACGAGGACACGAAACGGCTGGCACACGCCGTTCTTGGTGACTTCGTGTCTTCGTGGTTCGAGCCTTCCCTCGCCTCTTACCCGCAGTGTGCGGAGGCTCCATGAGCCGCAAGGCTGAGACCATCTGCCTCATCGCGGTGGCCGCGCTGTACTTCGGCGCGAGGCTCCCGCACATCGACCGGCTCCCAATCTGGGGGTATGACGAGGGCAGCTATCTCGCCGCCGCCAGGGCCCTGGCGCACGGGGAGATCAGCCTGTACTCGGACGCGTATCTCGTCCAGCCGCCCGGCGTGTTCCTGTTCGGAGCCGGCCTGTTCCGGGCGTTCGGCGACAACCTCACCGCCGTTCGCGTCTGCTACGTGGTCCTCGGCTTCGTGACCGTGCTGTGCGTCTGTGCGATGGGGAAGACGCTGTGCGGCCCGGGCTGGGGCTGGACCGCTGCGGCGCTGTATGCCATCTGCCCGGCGGTCGCGACCCACTACGGGCAGCGTGTGTATCTAGAGCCTCTGGCCTGCGTGTCTGCGTACCTGGGGTTGGCGTTGGTCGTCTGCAGCCGACATCGGGCCGTCTCCCTGTTGGCCGCGGGCTTCTTGTTCGGGCTGGCAGCCGCCGTGAAGTACCCCGCTGCGACGATCCCGCTGTTCGCCGTGGCGGCTCTTTTGGCTTCCAGGGAGCCAGGCTCGCGGCCTATCGCTGGCCTTTTGCTCCTCTTCGCCGGACTGTTGGTCGCGCTTGCCCTCACTCTCGGGCCGTATGTGCGCCTGCCGGAGTTCTGGGAGCAGACCGTCATTTGGCAGCGTTCGAGGCCGATGGACCTGCGCCTCAACGCTGCCCAGTTCATGCCGGCCCTGCGTGCGATGCTGCTCCTGTTGCCGCTCGGGCTTGCCGGCGCGTTCCGACTGTCATGGCAGCGGGGACAAGTGGAGCGCCTCATCGGCTGGACATGCCTCGGAATCACGGTCCTCAGCATCGCCCTGGCGCGCGAGCTGTACTGGCGTCACCTGATCCTTGCCTTGCCGCTGTACGCCGTGTGCACCGTGGCGCTATTAGATGCGGCCGGCAAGGCGCTGAGCGCCCGGCTGGCTGCCGTTGACGTTCGCCGTAACCCCTCCCTACGAGGGAGGGGTGCCGCCCGCAAGGGCGGCGGGGTAGGAAGCCGTGGCCGTTCGCCCCTCCTGTCGAGGGAGGCGGAGTGTTCTGCGCCGGAGCGCGGCGGGGTAGGAAGCCGGGGCCGTTCGCCCCTCCTGTCGAGGGAGGCGGAGTGTTCTGCGCCGGAGCGCGGCGGGGTAGGAAGCCGTGGCCGTCTTGTGCCCGCGATAGCCGCTCTCGCCATCCTCCTCTCCGCCATTCCCGTCGCCCGCTACGTGGTCCACGGGGGACGCCCGGAATCCCAGGAGCGCCTGCTGTCGGTGCTTGCGGCGCAGCCCGAGCCGGTCTTCACGCTCGATCCGATCTACGTCCTCGAAGCGGGCAAGAGCCTTCCGCGCTGGAGGTTCGGCTACGACGCATTCCCCGCCTCCCTGAATAATCGCCTCACCGACGCCGAAGTCCGCTCGGCGATCGACCTGTGCCCGACGGTGGTGATGAATCTCCGCACGGAACGCGAGGTACCCGACAGGACAATCGACTATGTTGCGCGACGCTACAGGTCAGTCTACACTGATGCTAGTCTGCAGGTGTCGGTCTACGTCCGCTGAGCCTGATACGGCTCACGGGTGGAGGGGTATGCTTATGTCTGATGCTGGAAGGCCCCGGACCGAGTTGTCCCGTCACCTGTGTGTCGCTGCGGTCCCGATCAGCGATAGCGCCGGCATCGGAGGCCTCGGCGAGCCGTGTCGAGCCGGACGGAGGCGGTGCAGCTCGGGCTTCTCGGGTCCGAATCTTGATTGTAGGTAGAGGTCCTCAAGAGGCCATCTTGAGGGGCT
>CAYWBK010000223.1:0-10068 GCA_964455745.1 uncultured Armatimonadia bacterium | reverse complement strand
CCAGGCTCTTGCGAGCCTGGCTAAACTCTTTCGGCCCTTCGGGCCTTTTGGGGCTACGGCCCGTGATTCGCACGCAAGATGTGGGTAAAGCATAGCCACGTGTGGAGAGGGGGCCGGGGGGTGAGGTAGCAGTTTCTCCGGCAGGTCCCTTCTCTTCCACGGCGAAAACAACCCCATTCTCGCGATATACAGGTGAACCCATTGATGAAATCCACTGTCGCCGTGGTCCTCGGCGGAGGCCGGGGAACGCGTCTGTTCCCGCTCACCAAGGAGCGCGCCAAGCCCGCCGTCCCACTTGCCGGGCAGTACCGGCTGATCGACATCCCGGTGAGCAACTGCATCAACTCGGGCATCAATCACATCCACGTGCTCACGCAGTTCAACTCGCACTCGCTTAACCGCCATATCGCCCACACGTACAAATTCGATATGTTCGATGGCGGATATGTAGAGATTCTTGCCGCCGAGCAAACGATGGACAACGCGAACTGGTTCCAGGGCACCGCCGATGCCGTTCGCCAGAACTTGCGTCATCTTCACCTCGCCACCGCGAAGCGCGTCCTGATCCTCTCCGGGGACCAGCTTTATCGCATGGATTTCCGCAAGATGATCGCCTTCCACGAGAAGACGAAAGCGGCCGTGACCATCGCGGCGATCCCGGTGCGTCGGGATGAGGCGCAAAGCCTCGGCATCCTCAATATCGATCCCCACCATTGGATCACCCGCTTCGAGGAGAAGCCGAAGGACGAGGCTGTCCTCGACGAGCTGGCCTTCGACCCGGCGAGCATTCGCGCCGACGGAGTCGAACCCGGCGACCGGACGCACCTCGCCTCGATGGGCATCTACGTGTTCGATACGGATGTGATGCTGGAGATGCTGAAGCACGAGGAGTGGGAGGATTTCGGCAAGCAGATCCTGCCCGCCGCCGTGCAGACCGGCCGTGTCGCCGCTCGCTGCTTCGACGGCTACTGGGAGGACATCGGGACGATTGGCGCTTTCTACGAGGCCAATCTCGACCTGACTTCCCCGATGCCGCGTTTCGATTTCTTCGATGAAGAAGCGCCGATCTACACTCACCCGCGTTTCCTGCCGCCCGCGAAGATCAACTCGGCGCAGATCGACCAGACGATCATCGGCGACGGCTGTGTCATCGACCAGTGCGCGGTCACCCGGAGCCTGATCGGTGTCCGAGCGCATATCCAGCAGGGTTCGGCGCTCAACGGGGTCATCATCATGGGCGCTGACTTCTTCGAGACCGATGCCGACAAGCGCGCGAACCGGCGAGCCGGCCGGCCCGACGTAGGCATCGGCCGTGGCTGCCGGATCAACAGGGCGATCATCGACAAGAACGCCCGCATCGGCGAAGGCGTCATCATTGAGAACGGAGCCTGCCTTCGGGAGCACGATGGCGACGGCTACTTCATCCGCGATGGCATCGTCATCGTCCCGCGTGGGGGGATCATCGCTTCAGGGACGGTGATCTGATGGTCTTGACTGTTCTGTCGGCTATAGACGGCAACGGCCTTTACGTCCTGGGGGATTGCATCCCCCAGCCCCCCGCATCCCGAAAGGCCTCTGACGTTGTGAATCGCGGGGGTTTGGGGGACGCAGGCCCCCAAGGTGTTAAGGTCGTTCAGCGATTCTGCCGTTTTGCCATTCTGCAGAAAACTCACGATCAACAAAGCATCATACTTGCGCTGACTATGGTAATCGCACTCGCCACGTGCACTTCCGCCTTCGCCCGCGAGATCGCTCTCCGCCCCGTCATGTCCGCGCTGGCGACGCCCGGTGTGCCGCTCTTGTGGGCGGACATCCCGACCGTCGACCACATGAAGGGCATCGCGCGGATCACGCCGCAAGAGCCGTACCAGTGGGTGGTTGACCCCGGCAAGCCGTTCGCCGTGACCGTCGCGGCGGACGCCAAGTCGGGGGCGGACCGCTGCGTGCTCACGGTCTGGAACTGGAGCCGCACGCCGGTCGCCCAGGCCGCGCTCGGCGTGCCCTGCGAGGAACCCTTCACCTTTGCGGTCGAGGGCCGCGGCACGTACCTGCTGACCCTGGACCTGTTCGCCGGCGACAAGTGCATCGCCCGCCTGCCCCGCAGCTTCAGCGTGTGCCCCTCGAACGCGGCAAAGCGCGCGACCTTCGGCGGCGATCAGTTCTTCATCGGCACCTGCAGCTACCCGGATCGCCAGCACTGGACCAACGACTACGGCCCTGCGTTTCCGCCGGGGCTGACCGAGCAGCAATCGCGCGAGATCGAGGCGGGCCTCACCGCTCGCCTGGGGATGCAGGTCGTCCGCGTCGGCCCGTTGGGGTACTGGTTCGACGAGGTCAAGCCGATGGACTTCGACCGCGCCGACGCTTGCGTGAACACCCTCGCCGCGCGAGGCCTCAAGCTCGACCTGCAGATCGGCAACGGCTTCGACTGGATGATAAAGGACCGCTACCGCGACGTGAAGGACCCCAAGTGGCGCTATCCGCCGCGCGAGGAGCCGATCCGCAAGTACACTCACGCCGTCGTCGAACGCTACGCCAAGTACGCGAAGTTCATCGAGGTCAACAACGAGCCTGACAACAAGGACTTCTGGCGCGGCACGCCGGAGGAGTTCGTCGAATATACGCGCGCGGTGATCGACGAGATCCGCAAGACCGCCCCTGGCGTGCCCATCGCCAATGGCGGCCTGTGTTTCATCGAGCCGATGTGGACCGGCATCATCGTCAAGGGCATCCGGGGCCTCACCGACCTGCAGGCCTACCACTCGCACGGCGACTGCGCAGCCATCACCGCCGCATTCGGCACGATGCAGGCCGTGCACGCAGCGGCCGGGTATGATAAGCCGCAGTTCGTGAACACTGAGATGGGCTATGCGGCGTGGCGGCTGGATGTGGAGCGCGAGATGGCCGCGACCGCAGCACAGAAGGTCCTCTACTGCTGGGCGCACGGCCATAGAGGCGCGCTTCTCTACTGTAGTCGCGACATCGGCGGCCCGCGCGGCGGCGACTGGGGGTACCTGGACTACACATTCTGCCCGCGCTTCATGTATGGGGCCATCGCCGCAATCGTGGACAACTACGCCGGGGCGCGGTTCTCACGCGTTATCACCGAAAGCCCCCGGCTCCACGCCTACGAGTTCACAGCCGAGGGCAAGCGCCTGGTTGCGCTATTCGCCCCCGACAACAACGAGCGCTCAGTGACACTCGAGACAGACGCCGCAGCGGCGACGCTTCTCGACCCGATGGGCAATCCGACAACAATCGTCGATCCGAAGCGCATCACCGTGACTGCGCAATACTACCCGCAGACTCTAGTCCTCGACCGGGCGACGCAGGTGACGGTCAAAGAAGGGGCGGGATAGCGTTTTTCGCCCAACCCGAGGCATCCGATGTCCACTCGATCAGACAACACGGGCCCCGTTGAGGGGAAGTCGTGGCTGAGCCGCAATGTGCTCACCCTCGGCTTCGTCAGCTTCTTCACGGATGTGCACTCCGAGACGATTCTTGCGCTCCTGCCGCAGTTCATGGCGAACATCCTGAACCTGCCGAAGGAGATGATCGGCCTCATCGAGGGCGCGGCGGACGCTACCTCGAGCGGGCTGCAAATCGTCTCCGGGTACTTGTCGGACCGGTTCGCCGCCCGCAAGCCGCTCATCGTCGCCGGTTATACGCTCTCGACGATCACGAAGCCCTTCCTGGCCTTCGCGCACCTCGGCGCGACGGTCCTCGGCGTGCGGGTCGCGGACCGCGTCGGCAAAGGCCTGCGGACAGCGGCACGTGATGCGCTTCTCGCCGATACTGTCCGGCAGGAGGATCGTGGCAAGGCTTACGGCCTGCACCGGGCGATGGATACCAGCGGCGCAATCGTCGGCACGATCCTGGCCCTCGTGCTCATCCATGTCATCCGCACCGGCAATGAGGAGCACAAGTTCCGCGCGGCGTTCCTGTACGCAACTGTCGCCGGGGTGGTGGCCGTCCTGGTGGCCTTCTTCGGAATTGTGGAGAGACGCGCCGCAAGTCCGGAGGGGCATGAGCGCGGCGTCTGGGGCCTATCGGCCCAGTTCAAGGTGTTCATCACCGCCCATTCGATCTTCTCGTTCGGGAACTTCACGTATGCCTTCTTCCTCCTGCGCGCGCAGGACGTTGGCGTCCCATCAGCGTGGGTGCCGGGCGTTTACCTGTACTATAATGTGATCTACGCCGGGTTGTCGATCCCCGCCGGGGCGTTGCATGACCGCTTCGGGGGCCGCGGGGTATTGGCGTCCGGCTACGTGCTGCACGGGCTGGCTTGCCTGGGGTTGGCATACTGGCAAAGCCCCGTCGCCCCGTGGATATGCTTCATCCCCTTCGCCGCGCAGATGGCCGTCACCGGATCGGCGGCGAAGGCGGTGGCGGCCCAGAACCTGCGCCCGAATCAACGCGCGACCGGCATGGGCGTCTACAATGGCGCGATGAGCCTTTGCGCGCTCCCGTCGAGCTTCGTTGCTGGCCTGCTGTGGGACAAGGTCAGTCCCGGCGCGCCGTTCCTGCTCGCAGTAGGGACATCGACGCTTGGGGCGCTGATCCTGCGGGTCTTTCTGAGGGGTGGACGGCAGGAGGACGTGGGTTAGTGCCCTGTCAGGCGTGAATCTTTGGATGAATTGATAGATGGCCTTTATGGATGCGGGGGTCTGGGGGGATGCAATCCCCCCAGGACGTAAGAGCCATTGCGTTTCTATAGCTCTTCCGTCCCTCCCCAAAAGGGTCCGTCCAGACACGAAGGGGGCGTCTGAAGATGCAGGGGGATCACGAGGATGATGGACAAGAAGCGAAGCCGCGACACCGGCGCTGGCTCCGCACAGCGTTTGTGATCGTGGTGATCGTGGTCACGGCAGGCCCGGGACGCCTCATTCTGCGCGCGGCCAGAGTCGCGCAGGCGGCGATGGAGGTGCGCGCCGGGGAGAAGCTCTTGCACGAATGCCGGTACACGGAGGCGGAGGAGCGTTTCGCGCGGGCCATCAGCATCCGTCGCTACTACCCCTGGGCGCAGTCCCTGAGGACCGTGGCCGCCTGTGAGAGTCGCCGACAGCAGGCGAACGGCGGGGTCGCGCAGCCGTCACTCGCAACCGACACGCACCGAGCGTACGCCTTGACGTGGCGGGGCTGGCAGCACTTGCGGGAGGACCGCCTGCAGGAAGGTATCGCCGATTGTGAGGAGGCCCTACGCCTGAACCCGTGGGATAGCGCGGCCCGCTTCACCCTCGGCCAGATCGCAGACCGCCAGAATCGGCAAGTCGATGCAGTCGCCGAGTGCCGCAAGTGCCTGGAGATCGAACCGTCTCATGCCTACGCTCTGATCTGTCTGGGCGGTGTGCTGTTTCACACGGGCAGGCTGGACGAGGCCTTCGACGTGTACCGCGAGACGGTGCGCCGGTGGCCTGAGTGGGACGAGGGGTACTGGGGCGTCGCCGCGGTGATGGCGCAACGGGGCCAGCTTGGCGAGGCTATCGAACAGTACCAGGCGGCACTGGAACTCGATACAGGCGACTGGCCTGTGAGGACGGCTCTGGCGGATGCTCTCGAGCGAGCGGGAAGAGCCGAGGAGGCCGCCCTCCATCTTCGCTACATCGTGCAGTGCTATCCTCGCTCCCGCAATGCCCACCGCCGGCTTGCCGCCTGCCTTGTACAGCTTGGAAAGTATGAGGACGCCCTCGCCGAGGCCCGGAGGGCGACGGCCATCGGTCCGGACAGCGCCGAGATTCGGGTGATTGCAGGCAATGCGCTGCTCGACGCGAAGCGCTTCGACGAGGCGACGGAGGAGTTCGCGCACGCCCTGCAACTCGACGGCAACAGCACCGAAGCCAGGCTTGGCCACGCCGAAGTCCTCTTCTGCCAGGGGAAGCGCGACGAGGCCATCTCCCGCGTCCGTGAAGCCGGCAAACGGACCACAGACGCATGGTCGCAGATACAGATCGCTGAGGCTCTGGATCTCTACCGTGCGCCCTGGCAAGAGGTCGAACAGGCGTACCGGCGCGCCGTCGAGACCGATCTATCCAACGCCGAATATCGCGCGGCCCTGGGAGCGTTCCTTGGACGGCACCTCAAAGTGGCGGAAGGGTTGGCGCTTCTCCGGCAGGCGGTCAGGGAAGCGCCCTGCGATGTGTGGTGCCGTGAGCGACTGGCCGAGACGCTGGAGCACCCGGGCTACTGGCCCGAAGCGGCAGAAGAGTGGCGCAAGGCCGCCGAACTTGACCCGTATAATGACAGGCTGTTCTATCAGTTCTTTTATCTATGCGACCGAGGGTTTGGCCGCTACGACGAGGCTCAGGCGTTGATCGAGAAGGCTTTGGGCCACCGTCCGGACTCCGCGAAGCTTCATGTCAGACTGGCGGATGTGCTCAGTAAGCGGGGAACGCCCGAGCAGGCGATGCGCGAGTTCCTCACGGCGATGGACCTCGCGCCGGGCGATGAGTGGACCATTAGGGATATGGGCTACTTTGCCGCTGCCAGCCGACGCAACGCGGATGTGGCGGAACCCGGAGTGCGTAAGTTGGTCGAGGCCTCGCCAGGCGATCTCCACGTGCGCATCGCCTGGTGCCGCGTCCTCTGCAGCCAGAGACGCTATGGCGACGCGGTGAAGGCATTCTCCGACGCGCTGCGGCTGGATCCAAACGGCTGGGAGGTTGATGGTGTCATCCAGGACATCGACGGAGGGGTCAGCAACAATGTGGGTCCGCTGCTGACCGAGATCAGCCGGCAGACCGCGACAAACCCGTCCGATGCCGGTCTGCATTCGCTCAAGGGAGTGGCTCTGGAGGCGGCTGTCAGGTCAGACGACGCGATGGCGGAGTACCGCCAGGCGATCTCACTCGACCCGAGCCTGACCCTGGCGCGCACGCGGCTGGCCAAACTGCAGGCGATCGTGTCCGGCGCGAGGGGGTTGCCGACATGAGGGACGGTCCGCAGACGTCGCGCCCACTTCTGCGACCGCCTCGCAGCATCGCCGCCGGGTTGCTCGCGCTCGCGCTGGTGTGCATCGCGGCGGCGACACCGGTCGCCCTTTGGCATCTCGCCAACGAGCGCGAACTGCGGGCCGGGGAGCGGTGCTTCTACGCGCGGGACTATGCGGCGGCGGTGGAGCACTATCAGCGCATCGTTGCGGCTTACCCGGCCTGGTGGAAGGGGAAGACATACTTGTTCGCCGCCCAGCACGAGGCCCAGCGGGTTCAGGATTCCGGCGGACAGCCCGTCGAGCCGCTGGCGGTGGACCTGCGCGGAAGCGTCGGACACACAGACCGTGGATATGACACCGGCCATGCCGGACACCCGACCCAGGCCATCGCGGAGTTCCAGGATGCTCTCCGCCGCAACCCCTGGAATGATTGGGCTCGCGAGTGCCTGGCATATCAGTACCACTTGCTCGGCAGGGAGGATGACTGCATCGCCGAACTGCAGCGAACCATAGGAATCGCCCCGCGTAACGGTGACGCACGGTTCGACCTCGCGCTGGCGCTGCGCGATGCCGGGCGGATCGATGAGGAGATCGCGCAGTACCGCGAACTCCTGCGGCAGAACCCTGTTGGCACGCCGTACCACTACTGCCTGGCGTGCGCGCTGGGCAAGCAGGCGAAGTACGACGAGGCGGAGGCTCATCTCGAGGTGTGCCTCGCGGCCAATGCGAACGATTTCCCCGCGCGCGAGGAGCTGATCTGGGCTTTCCGGCAAAGCGGCCACCCGGACGCCGCCGCCGCTCAATGCCGCGAGTTGTTGCGCCGGAACCCGAAGAACGCCTACGCTCGGGCTTGCCTGAACACCGACCGGACAATGTCGCCGAGCCGATGAGGCGAACCATGAGGGAGGGGCACTATGCAACTGCAGGACAAGGTCGTCATCGTCACCGGGGCCACGGGGCAGCTTGGCATCCCGGTCACCGAGCGCATCCTCACCGAGGGCGCGAACGTCGTGATCGCCTACCGCGAGGAGGCGGGGCTGGAGAGGCTGCTCGACCGGATCGCCGACACCCACGAGGGGCAGTTTCTGCCGTTGAAAGCGAACCTCGCGCTGGACGGTGATGTCGCCGACCTCGTGCAGCTCACCGCCGCCGCTTATGGCCGCGTCGATGCGCTGGTGCACTTGGCCGGCGGCTGGGCCGGGGGCAAGCCGGTGCACGAGATGGAGGAAGCCGATTGGGATCGCATGATGGACATGAATCTCAAGTCCGCTTTCTTGTGCGCGAAGCATGTGATCCCTACCATGCTCGAGCAGAAGCACGGGCGGGTCGTCTTCATCAGCTCGAAAGGCGCGCTTGATGCACCGGCCGGATCGTCGGCGTATAATGTCAGCAAGGCGGGTATCAACACGCTCGTCGAGACGTTGCGCAAGGAGTTGAGAGGCACCGGCGTGACCGCGAACGCCGTGATGCCCTCGACCATCGACACCCCGCAGAATCGCGCCGCGATGCCGAAAGCCGATCCGGCCAAATGGGTAACGCCCGAGGACATCGCGCAGGTGCTGATCTACCTGATCTCCGACGCCTCCGCCCCGGTGAACGGCGCGATCGTGCCGGTATTCGGGGGAGTGGCGTGAGGGGCTGGGAGGCCGTTGTCGTACTCCCCTCTCCGCTTGCGGAGAGGGGCCTGGGGTGAGGTGCCGTTTGCCGGGATCAGGTCCGCCGCCCCACCGGTGAATGCGCCAAAAACGTATTGACAATAACGCTCTTCAATCGTATCCTCGACATCAGAGGGGGGCAGCATGACACCGCGCTTCGACAGCATCTGGGTCTCACTCGTCGCCCGTGAGCACATGCTGAGCAAGCACGACGTGACGCCGGAGGAGGCCATCGAGGCGGTGGAAAGCACACGTCATTTCCAGCGTGCAACCGATGGTCCCGGGGGCGAGAGACGCTACCTTGTCGCTGGCAAGACAGCGGACAGCCGCCGGCTATGGGTCATCCTGGCCGATGAAGGACACGGCGATGGGCGGATCGTTACGGCGCGCGAGGCTCTGGGGCGGCGGGAGAAATCGGACCACAGGCGCGCGAAGGGAGACTGACACCATGCGCAAAACACCTAAGACGATACCGGTTTTCGCCTCGGAGGAGGAAGAACTCCGTTTCTGGGACGAGCACAATCCTGCCGACTACTTCACGGAGCCGGTCGATGTGATCGTCGACCTCAAGAAGCAGCGCAAGAGGATGGTTTCGGTGCGCATCGATGAGTCTCTGCATGACGAGTTGAAGGCCGTCGCTGCTAGTCACGGCTTACCGTATCAGCGCTTGATGCGCGAGTTGCTGCGGCAAGCTCTGCGCAACCTTGCCATCAGCGAGGGCCGACCGCCACGGCCCCAGGGAGTGACGAGATGAAGTTCGCCATCTGCAACGAGATCTTTCCCCAGTCCTCCAAGACCCCCGACGCCTGGCCCATCCGCAGGCAGTTCGAGGCCGCAGCCGAGATCGGCTTCGATGGCATCGAGATATCGCCGTTCACACTCAACAAGCTGGTCACCGAGATCACCGATGAGCAGAAGGCCGAGATCGTCGCCTGTTCGCGCGACACCGGCGTGAAGGTCGCCGGCATCCATTGGCTGCTCGTCGGGCCGACCGGCCTGCACGTCACCGATCCAGACTCGGCTGTGCGGCAACGGACCATCGCCTACTTCCGCGAGCTGGTGAAGTTCGGCCTGGAGATCGGCGGGGAGATGATGGTCGTCGGCTCGCCGGTCCAGCGCGCGATCCAGGAGGGTGTGACCTACGAGCAGGCATGGCAGTGGTTCAAGGAGGCGATGACCGCCGCCGCGCAGACGCCGGGGGCCGAGGCTTTCCGCATTTGCATCGAACCCCTGGCGGCGGCCACGAGGAACAACTTCATCCACAAGGCGGCCGAGGCCCGGAAGATGGCGCAGGAGATCAACCTGCCGAATGTCGGCGTCATCATCGACACCTACAGCGGCTCACAGGAGGAGGACGACCTCCCGGCGGCAATCCGCGAGACCGCCGATCTCCTGTACCACTACCACTGCAACGATCTGAACATGCGCGCGCCCGGCTGGGGCGACACCGACTTCGTGCCGATTATGCAGGCGCTCCTGGACATC
>CAYWBK010000222.1:0-10086 GCA_964455745.1 uncultured Armatimonadia bacterium | reverse complement strand
TTCGCGGCCCCCAGGTGCGAAGATGTGGGTAAAGCATAGCCGCTTGCGGAGAGGGCCAGGGTGGAGCGCCGTTCACTGCAGTGAGGTGGCGGCAACGGCTTCCTACCCCCTCGCCCCGCTTTGCGGGGCACTCCCCCTCCCTCGGAGGGAGGGGGAAAACGGCAACGGCGAACGGCGCCTACCCTCTCGCCCGGCGGCGCACAACCCCACAACCTGCAGCAAGGAGAGCAGACGATGACGACCAGTGCAGGCAACTCCTATGACTACCGTATCGCCTTCGGCGTGTGGATCAATGACATGCGCACAACGCCCCTGCCACTCGACCACTGGCCCGCGCCGCAGTTCGATGACGAGACTGTGGACAGCATCATCCGCACGATGGATGTCCAGCAGGCCGCAGGCTTCAACATGTTCGATGTCTGGGGCCTGTTCGCGACCTACGGCTGGCCGCTCGACATCGTGAGCGCCATCGACGACGACCGGCGGCGGCGCGTCAACACGATCATCAATGCCGCCAAGGCGCGCGGGATCAAGCCGGTGTTGGGGCTGGGCACGTATAGCTGGGGCTATGACAAGATCATCGAGGCGAACCCGGAGCTGCGGGGCAAGGACCAGACCGGCGCGCCGCATCCCCATGCCATGTGCGACGCCAATCCGGCGGCGTTCGAGTATGTGAAGCGGATCATCGACGTTGTGCTGGGCGAGTTCGACTTCGAGGGGGTGCATCTGGAGTCGTGCGACCTCGGCTGCTGCCACTGCCCCGAATGCGCGGGGAAAGACGGCATGGTCGGGTACAACGCGCGGATCAACCAGAAGACCGCTGACTACATCAAGAGCCAGTGGCCGGAGAAGATCGTCTACGTCATCACGATCAGTTGGATCCCGCCGATGAAACACTTCAGCCCCGAGGAGCTGGACCAGGTTGTGGAACTCAGCCGCCACGTGGACTGCATCTTCGACCAGGGGCACCGCGGGTTCCATGTGGCCCCCGACCAGCGGCGCGAGTTCATCCCCCGGCTGCACTCCGCCTACGGGACATCGGGCGAGCTTTGGCTCTACCCGGACGCGCACTGGGACCGCGGCTCGTACTTCCTGCCATACATCTCGCGCGCAGGCGAGGGCCTCAAGCGGCAGCACGAGGACGGTGTGCGGGGGTGCATGTTCTACCAGGGACCGGTCGCCAACCCCGGCGCCGAGGCCATGATTGCCGTCGGCGGGCGCATTCTTGCGGACACGAGCCGGAGCGTCGAGGACGTGTTGTCCGAGGTGCTGGAGCTATACTACAAGCCGAAGACGACCGAGGCGCACAAGCTGTTGCTCAGCATCTTCCAGCGCGCCGAAGAGACCTACTTCAGCCACTGGTCCGCCGAGCGCTTCGCCCAGATGTGGGGCGCGCCGGTTCCCGGCGAGTTCATGCTAGACCAGCATCTGTTCACGACATTCCCTGGTCCGGCAACGTATCTGAAGGAGCCGTCCCTCGACGCCGAGGGGCGCAAGGCCTACAAGGCCGGGCTGATCTCGATCCTCGGGGACCTGCCGAAGCTGGCCGGGCAGTGCGACGACGGCGGCCGGGTGGAGCGCATCCAGCGTGGCGTGATCGTCACGAGTAACCTGGTCAGCACGGTCCAGTTTTGCATGGGCGAACCGTTGTAGCCCTGAGCCGTGACGGCTGAACGTGGAACTCGCCCCGAACTGGGGTGAACGCCCGGGGCGCGGCCCAGGAGCATCGTTTTTGATGTGGCACTTTGAACGGTCAAGGCGCGGGGTGTCGCGGTCTCGTTCCGGCCCGCGAAGCGGGATGGAACGAGGCCGTGACGGGGACCCCGCGCCATCCGGGCAGCCACCTGCCCTGGGGTCCCCGTCTTCGATCCCGCTAGCGCGGAACCGAAGACACCCCTGGGCTTGGTGTGATCCGTAAAAACGATGCTCCCGGGGCGCGGCCATCTTCACTTGCCTGCGGCATCCTCCTCGACGTTGCCCTCGAGACGCAACAGCTTCGAGGGTGCGCCGGTCTGCACGACTGCGGGGAACGCCCCCGTGGTGATGAAGTTATTGCTGATGACCCCGCCTGCGGCTCCGGGGCCGACCTGTATTCCCGGGCCGCGCGCCTCAATGTGGTTGCCGGTCAGCACCAGGTTCCCGCCGGTGAAGGAAACCGCCGGAGCCTTGAACTGCTCCATCGGCCGCAGGATGCTGCAGCCCTGGATCACCGTTTGGTCTCCCCCCTGGATCGACAGCGCGGGGGCCCCGTTCGACTTCAGCTCGGCCGCCGAGACGCGCACCCGCGCCCCCTTGCCGGCGACGACGAGGCTCTCCGCGTGGTCCCAGAAGGTCCCTCCGGCGATGCTCACCGTGTCCTCGCCGCGCACCTCGATCCCGTAGCCGCAAAAGTCGGTCCCGCATCCGGTCAGCAGTCCCCACGTGCCGCCCTCGATCTTGCAGCCGGGAATCTTGTCTTCGATGAGGAAACCACGCTGCATGGCGAAGGCGAAGCAGTCGGTGACGCGGATCAGATCGTTCTTGCCGAGGAGGAACCCGATGCCTTTCTCAAGCCCGCGCGGAACCGGCCCGGCGTTCCAGACCTCGATGTTGCGCAAGGTAGGCACGTCCCACGTGCCGGTCACGCGCACGCCGACATTCAGCGGCGAGACGATGAACACGTTCTCGATATTGAGCCGCCCGACGTTGTTCACCCCGTCTGTGAGGATCGCATCCCACGGGTAGCGGATGCGGCAGTTCGAGATGTTCACACCGATACCGGACACGAGCACCGTCGGCGGCCGCTCCTCCGGGAGACCGGGGGCGTAGCTGATGTCGAGGCCGCGCAGTGAGCCGCCAGCCAGCATGTGGAAGACCGGGCCGGTCGCCTGCGCCGGGACGATCTGCGGCAACGCGTCCACATCCGCCGACCACGCCCCGACCGGCGGGCCGGTGATGCCGATGTTCTCCAGTTCGATGGTTCGGGACAGCCGGTAGACCCCGCGCGGGACGTAGACGTGCTTGCCCGCCTGTTTGCCCTGGGCCACCGCGTCGAAGAAAGCCTGGGCGTCGTCCGCCTTGCCGTCCCCTTTTGCGCCACAGTCGCGGACGTTGACGAGGTCTTGTTGGGCCCAGGCGGAGCATGTCGCGGTCACCAGTAGGCAACCAATAAGTATGAACCTGAAGCGCATGGAAGCTATGCCTCCTTACGACGGCGCGTTGCTGTAATACCCGTCGCCCATCGGGCGCATATTCTCCTGCCACCAGCGCTTCACGATGTATGCCTGCACGCGCGCTTCGACCCCCTCCGGCAGCCACGCTCCGACCGAGATCTGCAGCGGCTGGCGCGACCACGCCGGGTTCAGGCGCACCTTGTACACGACCCACGAGCATCCTGCGTTCTGCGTGTTGCCGAACTGGCGGGCGTCGGGGACCGGCATGAGCTGTACGTTCCGGTCGCCGATGCGGGCGCGCACCTGGACGATCTCGGCGACGAAGGGGGAGTGCTTCCACTCGGCCTCCCCCTGCCGCAGTTGCACCGCCACCGCGAGGATCGGCTGCGGTCCGGTCAGTGACGGGAGCGTGGCGCTGAACGCGTGGGTCTGGTTCGCGAACCCCTTCGCCTTGAACCGCTCCCCATCGGTGAAGCGAATGTCCAGGTTTGAATCGAGCGCGCACGCCTCCAGGGCCAGCTCCGCGCCGAGGTCCGCCGCCTGCTTGTCGCCGAGTTTGCGCACCGGCAGGTTGCCGCTCGCCGCCGACCGCTTCACCTCCACCATCAGCACCTCGAACGGACGCAGCCAAAGCTTCAGCGTCTCCCCCACCTGGCAGGCCTTGCCGTTCGGATGCAGGAGCCGCTCTTGCGCGGGAAAATGCGCCACGAGGCTGAGGGTCGCGCCCGTCTTCGCCTCCAGGCCGATTGAGGCGTCGAGCGGCAGTTCCACCTGGCGCGATGTGAAGCTGGGGTTGTTGATGAACAGAAATCCGCGATCGCCGCCGAAATGGGCGTAGCCGTAGACCTCATTGCGCCACGGGTCGCCGAGGATCGTGCGGCGCTTCCAAAAGAGGCCCTCGTTCTTCCTCGCCAGGTTGCCGATCCAGGCGAGGAACTTCACGTCACCGTCATCCAGCAGGTACACGTCGCCCCAGATGTTCGGGAACAGCAGGCTGCCGCGCCCGAGGTCCATGACCAGCGCCTCGCGCCACCGCTCCTTGCCCATGAAGTTGCCCCAGCGCGTGTCCGCCAGCCAGACGCCGAGGCTGTCCTTCGCCGGCGGCGGGACCAGCTTCGCCGACTGGGCGGCCTCGTCCTGGGCCAGCGTCACCGAATCGCGGTAGTACAGCGTCGGGGTCGAACTGGTGCCGGAGCCCTCCAGGTAAACGCCGGACTCGAAAATCGTGTCTCCATAGAGCGCCCAGAACGGCGAGCGCAGGCCCCAGTACCACATGACGAAAACATCGGGCGCAGCCTCGCGCGCGGCATTCGCGATGTCGATGAGGTTGCCGAACATGCGCTCGGTGGAATACTTGCCGGGCAGGTGGCCGTGCTCGGTATTGTCGCAGTGATAGTTGCCGCCGTCGAACTTGATGAACCGCACGTGGTTCTTCTTGACATGGCGCACGATCGCCTTACGCAACGTATCGACATAGGCCGGCGCGCCGAAGCAGAAGCTGCCGGAGAAGCCGACCTTGTCCGGCGCGCCGTTCAGGTAGGCCATCGTCGGCTGCTGCTGGCCGCGCCAGGCAAGCGGGTAGCCCCAGCACGACTCCGCCGCCCACCCCGTTGCGAACCACAGGCCGAACTCCATCCCCAGCGTCTCGACGCGCCGAATCACCTCGTCCGGCCCGCTCGGATAGGCGTTCAGGCGAAACTCTGTAAGATCGGCGCTGGGATCGACCCAGCCGGTGTCGAGGGTGAAGTAGTCGAAGCGAGCGCCGCGCTTCCGCCACTTGCCGAGCACGCCTAACACGTCGAGCGTCTCCTCATCGGTCAGCGTCGGGCACGGCCCCCACTGGTTGTTGATGCCGAACGGGGTGTAGACCGAGAGGACCTTGCGCTTGCGCACCGAGCGCGCGTCGATGTAGTCCACGAAGTGCGCGAGCGCCTGCCCCGCGGCGGCGACGCTCACCAGCGCGGCGTGGCTGGTGTAGCTGCCGCCCGGCACGATGACCTGCCCGGGGAAGTGCGCGAGCTTGACGCGGCCATCGGCGAAGGTGTTCTCGCCGGAGGGGTACTCGACCGCGGCGAAGGCCTCGTCAGCCAGGAAGAGTGGCATCCCCTGCCCGCCGCCGGTGATCGGCGCGCCGGTGCCGAAATTGTCGAGTTCCACATCCAACAAGAGCATCGCCTGCGCCGTCGGGTTGCTGACCTCGACCCATTTGCGCCGCGTCGGGCCGTCGAGGATGTAGTGCAGCTTCGTCTCGAGGCCGGTCGACGGGCTGTGCAGCGGGAAGACCGCCCGATCCGCGTCCGCCTGTGCCGGACCCGACAGCGCGAAGTCATCGACGCGGGTCAGCGGCTCCTGCACCCGGTCCGTGGCGGCGGAGAGGACGAGAGCAAGCTCCTGCGCCTTGGAGAGCGCGAAGGTGTGCCCGGTCAGCTTGTTGTCGAGTGCGGCGCTTCGCAGCCTGCCGCCGCTGGTGTCGAGACGCCACCTGAGGGCTTCGTTTTCGAGGACGACCTGCTCCTTGGCGCTCATCATCGCGCCGTCTCCTGCGCCTCGAGGATCAGCACCCAGTCCGGCTCCGCGCCGCCGGGTGCGGGACAGGTCCAGTCGCCCTGCGCGTCCGGCTCAACCGCGCCTAGCGCTGCCGTCGCGCCGGTCGTCGGATCGAAGCGCGTCGCCTGATAGGTGACGCCCGGCTCCAGCTTCTGCACCGTGACCGCTTGCTGGAGGGGCGCGTAGATAATGCGCAACTCGCCGGAGATGCCCGCCGCATACGGCGTCTGGAACCCGCCATTGTCTCCTTCCGGCGGTTCAGCGGCGAACGTCGCCCATTCCGGATGCGGCTCGAACTGCTGCCAGGGGTATCGCTCCAGCAGCCGCTTGCCGAGGGCAAGTTGGGTCGAGCCGGGCAGGCGCATCGCCTCATCCCAGGGGATCGTGCCGTAGTTGCCGCCGTGCGGGGACGCGCCGTGTGGCTGATCCGCGCGATTCACCTGCCAAATGCCGTTCGCGCCGTAGGTGTGCCCCGCCGCCCCGGACAGCATCGAGGCCCAGAACATCAGCCGCTGGATGTCGGCGGGAATCGTGCCCATCAGCGCCTCATACGACACCTCGCTGTTGAGCACCGGCATTGTCGGCTTCTGGTCATAAGACCACCGGAGCGTCGAGACGGTCGGGGCCAGGACCTCCCTCCCGCCGTGGCCGGTCTGGAGCATGTCGAAGTCGATAAGCGCGGAGTCGTCGATGGCCCCGCGAGCGCTCAGCCGTCCCAGCCCGGTGGGGTGGATCGACATCGGCCGGTGGTAGGGGTCGATCTCCCGCAGATACCGCGCCACTTCCGTCCAGCCCTTCACCTGCTCGCGGTCGTCATAGGGGAAGCCCGGCGCGAGATACCACGGCAGGTTCGCCTCACCCGCAACGCACCACACCACCGGCAGCGCGCCGTAGCGCGCGACCAGGTAGCGCCAGTGCTGCTTGGCCCTCTCGACGCCCATCCACGGCAGGAAGTACCCCCACACGCCGACGATGCACGGAGTCAGGCCCGAATCGCAAAGGTACTCCAGCCGCCGGTCGGCGGCATCGAAGTACTCGGGCCGGATGCGGTCGTAATCAGCTTCCCAGGGGAAGCCCGCCTCATTGGCCCCGCGTTCGTCGAACGCCGGCATGTCCGGGTACAGCCCGGCGACGATCTGGATGACGGTGAACCCCTTCTGCAGCCGGTCGGCGGCCAGGGTCTCGAAATCCTCCGGCCAGTGCAGCCGCTTGCACAGGGCCATCCACCACGTGTCGCCCAGCCAGAAAAAGGGTGTGCCGTCCGCGTGCTGCAGATGTCGCCGATCCGCCGCGACTTGCACCGGGCCGTGCTTGTACAGCGGATTGTCGCCGGTGTACGGGACGATGTCGATCTCGCCGGACAGGCCGTGCAGGCCTACGTTCGCCGGGTCGGAGCACTCGGTCCGGTACGTGTGCTTGCCCACCTTCCCCGAGGCGTAGCGCACCTTCCACCGGTCTCCGCCGGCCCAGAATCCGGGGACGCGGCATTGGCCGCCATCGGGGTCGGTGATCACGGCATCGAGGCTTACGGTATTGAACGGGTCGGCGTAATCCTGCGCCGAGATGAACTGCAGCTCGGCCATGCGGTTCTGTTCGACCCGCGTCGAGCGGACTTCCTCTCCTGATCCGGCTGACTTCACGAGTCCGACACCTCCCACGAAGCTGTGACAACCAAGAGCGAGCATTCACCTGTCGCTCTTCCCAATGATACGCTGTTGTGCATCTACCCCGCCCCCAGATGATCGTCTATCATCGGAGATGAGATTCCGCACCGGCCCGCCTATTCCTGCCGCGAAGGAACAGTTGAGCGATTGGGGAATAACCAGATTGCTAAGTCTTCGTGTAAGGGAGGCGCCGCGATGCAACGTGCGTTGCTGGTATTCGGTATGATATGCGGAATGTCATGGATCGCCGCGATAGGCCACTGCCAGGACGGCAGACCATGGGAGCAGCGAGGGACAAAAACCGGTGATGAGATCATCGGCCCCGATGGCGGGAAGATGGTGTGGGTGCCGGCGGGGGAGTTCGATATGGGCAGCACTGATGCGAACGTCACCTATGTCGTCGAGCGCCTATCCGCCGATGAGGCTTGGATGGCCAATGAAAAGCCGGCGCACCGGGTGCGAATCACGAAAGGCTTCTGGCTGGGCCAATGCTTGGTAACGAATGCACAGTACCGCCGGTTCTGCCAGGAGTCGGGAGCGGAGTTCCCCACTGATAGCGATCAGGGAGACAACCATCCGGTGGTGTGCATGACTTGGGGCGACGCCAAAGCCTACTGCAAACACTATGGGCTGGCGCTGCCGACCGAGGCACAATGGGAGTACGCCGCGCGGGGTCCTGAGGATCGGACCTACCCGTGGGGGAACGATTGGGACCCGAAGAACTGCTGCAGTGCTGACAACCTGGGGCCGGAGGGCAGGACGTTCCCGGTGGGGAGCTTTCCCCAGGCAGCCAGTTGGTGCGGCGCGCTGGACATGGCCGGCAATGCCTGGCAGTGGTGTGCGGATTGGTATCACAAAGGCTATTATCGGCACTCGCCAACGGATGATCCCAAAGGACCGCCCGTCGGCGATCTTCGCGTGTTGAAGGGCGGATCATGGCTCACTTACGCGGTCTTCTGCCGTTCCGCCGACCGGATCGGGGATTACCCGGCTTGCCGGAAGGACCACGGATTCCGGTGCATGGTGTCTCCCCGATAGTCCGCAGAGGTTTTGGCCCTGGGTTGATCCCGATTATGTGGGTCGTTGACATGATCGTTTGCTGCTGACGACCGTGGCACACAACCCCGGCGGTGCGCAACGACTACTCGATATAGGGGTGTCGCCTACTCTGGCAATTGCAAGCCGAAAAATGTTTCGCGCCACGGAGGTGTCCAGCCGGGAGCCTCGAATTATATCAGGTTGTTATGTAACACGACACCACATACCTATGTAGTCGAAAGGAGCAGGACCATGACACGACGTGGCTTCACACTGATTGAGTTGCTGGTCGTCATCGCGATCATCGCGATCCTTGCGGCGATCCTCTTCCCGGTTTTTGCCCGTGCTCGCGAAAAGGCCCGACAGGCGAGTTGCGAGAGCAATCTCAAGCAGATCGCACTTGGCGAGCTGATGTACTGTCAGGACTACGACGAGCGAGACCAGTTGGGCACCGGCCAGGGAACAGGCTACAATTTCATGGGCGGCGGTGGCTGCGGCGGCTGCTTCCAGCGCTACGAGTCCAACTGGGGCAACGTAGACGCCGGCACGGCACGCAACTACGCCCCTCTGTCACCCTACATCAAGAACAACCAGATCTGGGCCTGCCCAAGCGGGACCGGAACCGACTTCCGCTCCTACAACTACAATCCCGGGGGCGGCAGCCCGAACGCAGCCGTGGCCATGGCCACCTTTGTCTTCCCGGCGCAGACGGTCATGTTCGGAGAGTCGGAGCAGTCCGGTTCGACCACCTACGGCAACATCGCATGGATGCCGGCCAACTGGGGAGACGTCAACACTGACGCCAACTGCTGCGCCAGCGGTCCTGCTTCCGCTGGTTCGGCCAACTTCCACCCGCACCACTTGAGCGAGATTCACAACGGCGGCTGCAACCTATCCTTCTGGGATGGCCACGTGAAGTGGATGAGCGCCCAGTCCATTCCTCCCGGGCGCCGCGGCAACGGCCTCAACTTCTATGCTGCCGACCCGGTTTCCGGGTAGCCTTCGCGGTTCGGGCCACACTGTAACCCTGATTTACCTACGGCGAACAAGCCCCTCCGGTATCCATCTCCGGAGGGGCTTTTTCGTGCCGGCAAGACGCCTCGACCCCGACTATTTCGCCACCACCACATCGACCAACCGCGAGGCCCCCAGCCTGCCCGCCCTCGCCGCCACCCGGATGCGTAGCGGGCCGGCGAAAGGCGCATAGGTTTGCGGACGTAATCATACAGCCGGGGCAAGTCGGCGGACAACAGTTCTAGTTGATAGATCCCGGCCGCCGACCGCTTCAGGCCCATCGTGGTCAGCTCGGCCAGGGCGAATCACATCTGCCAGCGCCCCTGCACTAACTCTGAGGGGAAGGGGTCCGCCCGCCGATTGTAGGTAGAACTGCCGCAAGCGTGGCGGGAGGGAACAGCGAGGGGAACAGGATTGATAGGATTTGGAGGATTACGGCATGACGGATAGTCCCGTAGCAGCATAGCCTCGACGGCCTGTCCTCTGGCTGTTTAATACGGCCTGACTGCCGCCGATTACCTACCATTACTATGCCGCTTTGACAACCGGCAGACGAAGCGCTCGGAATGTTGTCAGAGGCTGACCGTATCGCAAGATGAAAGGCGAACGGCATTGAACCACAGAGACACAGACTCATTTTCCGCACATTGACAATTGGTGTTTCGGATGGG
>CAYWBK010000221.1:0-10098 GCA_964455745.1 uncultured Armatimonadia bacterium | reverse complement strand
GCCGTTAGCCGTCCCCCTCCCGGCACGGGAGGGGTGGCCCGCCGCAGGCGGGACGGGGTGGGGCCGTTGCCGTGCCCTGGAACCTGAAACCTGCCGTCCCTGCCGTCCCTGCCGTCCCTGCCGTCCCTGCCGTCCTCCTACTTCTTGTCTTCCGGGAACAGCGGCAGCGCCTCGTTGCCCTTGAGGCCTATCTTCTTGTTCGCGGCCGTCACGCGCATGTTGATCTGGCGCTCCTTCTCGGTGAGGGTCGCGCCGAGGGTGTCGAACTTCTTGCCCATCTTGGCGCTCCAGGCCGTGAAGGCGGTCTCGATGCGCTTCGCCGCCTGGTCTGCGGTAGACTGCGCGCCGCTTACGAGAGATGCCGCCCGGCTGTAGTTGCGGCTGCGCAGGGCCGAGGATAGGTCCATCAGCAAGCTCGACAGGTCCTCCAACGACTTGAGCATCGTCTTGTGCAGGTCCTCGAAGCCGGAAGGCGCCTGCTTGACCATCAGCGTATCGTGCGTCTTCTTGAGCTTGGATCGCACATCCGCCAGAACTCCGGCGATCTTGTCCGGGTCGGATGAAGTGGCGCCCTTCGCCTCGCTCAGGCCCTGGATGCTACTGTTCCATGCGCCGAGGACGAGCGCCATGTAGTCAAATTGCGGCTCGATCTCCGCCAGCGACGACGTGACCGCGCCGTAGTAGTCGGTCAGCGCGGCATGAAGGTCTTTGAGGTTCTCGGGGGCGGAAACATCCTGCAGCTTCTGGTTCACCGCGTCCACAGAGTGCCTGGCATCGGTGCACGCGTCGACCAAGTCGAGCATCATCTTGGTCGTGGAGGCGAGATTGCTTTCGTTGACTGTGATGTTGCTAAACTTCTTGATGGCCGGGTCGTTCTCGAGCGCGCCTATCTTCGCTATGGCGTCTGCGTGCAGGGGCCGGACCTCGGCGACGTATTCCCTCCCCAGAATCTTCGGCCATACGATGAAATAGGCCGCGACCGCCGCCGCAATCGTCACCAGCACTCCCACGACCGCCCCCGCGCAGCAAGCCGCGAAGCATCCGCTCTTCCTTTTCGGCGGCGGTGGCGCGGCAGGCGGCACTGCGACTGTGGTAGACGCCTTCTCCTTGCTACCGCAGTTCTCGCATACGACCTCCTGTTCCGGCTCGTCCGCTTGCAGTGCGCCGCCACAATGAGAGCAGCAGAAACTCACAGGCATGACATAAGGGTCCTTTCATGTCTGCATCCATCGTACAATCGCGGGTTCCCGCCACAGGTGATGATTCCTCTATTATGGCAACGCTGCCGATACTGCAGGAAAGCCCGCCGCCGGGGTCGAAGCAGGCAGCGGTCACTGCCATGCGCATTGCGATCATCATCGAACACGTCAACAGGCAGGGCGGACAGGAGCGCGTCGCCGCGGAGCTGGTCGAACGGCTTGGCGCGGGGCATGAGGTTCACCTGTTCTGCTTCAGCGCGCGGGGAATTGATGAGAGCCGCGTTCGGGTTCACCGGCTCAGATGCCCCTTCCGGTCGGGCACCGCCCAGAGCCTTTGGATACTGGCCGCGTCAGCCCTCGCCTGCGATCCCCGCCGGTTCGACGTGGTGCTCTCTCAGGGAGGCAACGCCCTCCGGCAGGACGCCGTGCTCGTGCACACGTGCCACGCCCTACGCACGCGCCTGGTCCGCGAGGTGCAGTGGCGCTATTCGCCCCCGAACGCTCTCGGCGCGCTGGTTCACAACCTCAGAGGCCGGGCCTTCACCTACCTCGAAGGCCGCGCCGTCAAGCGCTGCCGGGGGCGGGTCCTGACGGTCTCGCAGATGCTCAAGGACTACGTCGTCGCCCAGCACGGCCTGCGCCCTGATGAGATCCGTGTCGCCGAGAACGGTGTCGATCACTCGGTCTTCCACCCCGGCCTCCGCGACCAATACCGGAAAGCCGTCCGCGACGAGCTTTGGCTGACGGATGACGACTTCGTGGCCCTGTTCGTCGGCGGCCGCTGGTTCGACAAGGGCGTGCCGTTCGCCATCGAGGCCCTCGGGATGATGCGCGCCCGATCCGCCCGGCTGATGGTCGTCGGACACGGCGATATGTCCTTCTTCTTGAGGATGAACCAGCGCAACAACGTCCCGGAGCGCGTGATCTTCGTCCCGCCGACCCCCGACACTCACCGCTACTACGGAGCCGCGGATTGCTTCGTGTTCCCTTCCGAGGCCGAGGGCTTCCCCCTCGTCATCGGTGAGGCAACTGCCTCCGGACTGCCGCTTGTGGCCACCCCCGTTGGCGGAACGGAGCGTCTGATCATCGACGGCGAAAGCGGCTTCTTCGTCAAGCACGACGCGCGGGAGATCGCCGAGTGCCTCGACTTCCTCGCCGAGCATCCTGACGTGTGCAGACAGATGGGCGCGCGCGCACACGAGGCGTCGCTGGCGCTGTCGTGGGACCGACAGGCTGCGGAGATCGAGGCTGCCTTGCAGGCAAGGCCAGATTTGCAGGTCGGAGGGGCCTGCGCATGAGGGTCGCCGCGATCAGCCACTCTTGCGTCGTTGATGTCAACCAGGCGATCTTCGCCGAGCTCGAGCGGGCCGAGGACATCGAGCTACTGCTCATCGCACCGCAGAAGTGGCGCTCGGCCCTGGAGGGCGAGACCGCCTTCACCCGCCTCGCCAGCCTGCAATCCCCGGTCGCGGCCTTGCCCGTGCGCCGGTCGGGCAGCCTGATCTTGCACTCCTACGCCGGCCTCGAACCCACCCTCCGTGACTTCGGCCCGGATGTCATCTATGCGGACGAGGAGCCGCACAGCGCGGTCGCATTCCTCGCCGCACGCTGTGCCCGCAAACTCTCGGCCCGCTTCGTCTTCTCAACCAAGCAGAACGTCTTCCGGCGCTATCCGTGGCCGATCAGCCGGCTCGAACGCCTCGCATATCAGTGTTCCGCCGCCGCCGTCGTAGTGAACCAGGAAGTCGCCAACGTGCTGCGGGCGAAGGGCTATCGCGGCCAGGTCTCCATCATCCCGCACGGGATCGACCCGAGCGTCTTCCGGTCCGGCTCCCGCGACGAAGCCCGACCTCCTTTACCGACCGGCGCGCCGCTGGTCGGGTACGTGGGCCGGCTGGCGGCGGAGAAAGGCCTGCTCGACCTGCTGGCAGCCGCGCGATTGGCCTGGGCCAGGGGGCTTGAGTTCCGGCTCGTCTTCATCGGGGAGGGCCCCCTCGCAAAGCCCCTGAGTGAGGCTGCGGCTCGTCTGCCGGCAGGCCGCTGCCAGGTCATCCGGTCCGTCCCGCACCGCCGCGTGGCCGAGTACATCGGCGCGCTGGAGTTGCTCGTGCTCCCGTCGCGCACGACGCCCACCTGGAAGGAGCAGTTCGGGAGGGTGATCGTAGAGGCGCTGGCGTGCGAGGTGGCGGTGCTAGGGTCCGACGCGGGGCACATTCCCTATCTCATCGAGACAACCGGGGGCGGGATGGTCTTTCATGAGGGTGATGTCGGGGATCTGGCCGCCAAGCTGGAGATGCTGCTGATAGACGGTGAACTCAGGCGCGATCTGGCACGGCGCGGACGAGAGGTGGTGCTCCGGCGCTACACCTACGCAGCCATCGGCGAGGCCCTGGGGCGTGCTCTGCGGTCTGCGATGGGCCGCTGATTCCTGCGCGCGGGCGAACGGCAGGGCCGGATACTTGTACCGCTGGCAAGAGCCAGCGGTCCCGTAGTCCGGCTCCTCCACGGACGGCATTCGGCCCCAAGTTGGCGCGTATGCCCCTCTACCCTCGCACCGGCTCCCTCCGCCTGAAGAGCTTCCGGCGCGCGAATCGGCCCACGCGGATGTGCAGCAGCTTCCTCACCTTATGGATCGTCCACGGCAGCGGCATCAGCGCCAGGTATAAGACGACGGCAATCACCGTTTCACCATACCGGCGCGCAAGATCGCCTGCCCTCCGCTCCCAAAGCCAAACCCGGTCCGCACCGGCCTGGCCGAGAAGCTCATAGGCATCCGCGCGCTCGTTGATGGTCCTGGCGGCGCTGAGAGCCACCGTGCCCCGCTCGTAAGCCTTCCGCCGCTCCCCCATTCGCACATAGTGCAAGCCCAGCGCCAGGTTCGCCCGGTAGTGATCCGCTTGCCGGTTGATGGCGTGTGCGAGGTATTGCGCGCCCTCGTCCTCCTCGCCCTGCGCAACGAAGGAAGCGCCGATCAGATACGATGCCTCGGCTTCATCGGTATCCAATACCGCCTCGAACAAGTCCTTGCGGGCCTCTTCGTCGCGCTTCTGGGCGATCTGGACCTCGTATGCGAAAAAGCGCACGTCTTCACGCCACGGAGCCATCCCCTTCAGCTTCCGCTCCAGCGCTTGCGCTCCGGCAACGTCGCCCTGTGCCAGTAGCAGCCGGGCCGCCCGAAGCTCCCGCTCGCCGGCCAAGTCCAGGCGCTGTTTGCGGATGGGATCGGCCATACGCTGCGCGCCGGCCTCCGTCGCCGCAGCCGAAGCGCGCATAAGGGCGACTTCGAAGCCCGGCAGGCCGTATGCGCCAGCCGATTCGGACACTAACTCAAGAAAGGCGCCACGGTCGAAACCTGCCGACACGGCGAGGCGAACGAGCGCCAAGACGATGAACAAGAGCCCGACGCTGAGCGCGGGCACCGGCCTCAGCAAAGCACATTCCTCCCGGTCAGCGGGCCGCGTGTTCTCGCACCGGGAAAATCACGCCATGCCGCAAACTGGGCGGCTATTTCTCACACTATTGCCATGCACCTTCCCAGAAGCTCTTCCTCAATGTGTATGGGTAGCTTGACGGGGTCTGAATAGACCATTTGGCATATCAGGCTGTGCCCTTTTCTCTCGCAACGTCTCGGGCATGCGGCCGTTGCGTCCGCCAGGACGCCCGGCCCCGCCGCAGGCGGGGACCCTCAGCCGGACGCTTCAGCGTCCGGGATTCCCGCCGCATAAAAGCCTCCCCGTCCTGGCGGACGGAAACGACCCCACTACCGGCCCTGAACCGGACGCTGAAGCATCCGGCTGAGGGGCGCTTCGCGCCAAGCGTCCTGTGGACGCAACGGCAACGGCTTCGTCTATGCCCTGATATAAGACCCCGGCCAAGACCAATTCGAGGTCACTACCCACACACATTGAGGAAGAGCTCCTGCGCGGGGGAATCAGCAGAACCGTCAGCCGCCGGCTCGGGTGGTGTTGCTCGGCCGCGCAACAACGAGGCTTCAAAACACGAGCGGCAAGAGCATTGCTGCCCTTGCCGCTCGCGGTCTACTCTCGGCTATTCGCCGTCAGGCTTGTTGCGTTTACAGCACCGGCAGGTAGTTGTCCAACTCGTACTCCGTGACCTGGATCCGGTACTTGTCCCACTCGATCCGCTTGTTCTCGATGAGCTTGGCGTGGAAGTCCGCGCCGAGACAATCCTTCAATAGGGTGCTGTTCTCAGCAAGCTCGGTCGCGTGCGCGAGGTCGCGAGGGAGGGTGTTGATGCCGAGTTCCTTGCGGCGCTCGTCGCCCATCTTGTACACGTTCTCGTCAGTCGGGTTCGGGCATGGGTACTTCTTCTCGATACCCTCGAGGCCGGCCGCCAGCATCGCGGCGAACGCGAGGTACGGGTTGCAGGCGGGGTCCGGAGAACGATACTCGATGCGGGTGGCATTCTCGCGACCCGGCTTGTAGATCGGCACCCGAACGAGGTCCGAGCGGTTCTTCTGGCCCCACGACACGTAGACCGGCGCCTCGTAGCCCGGAACGAGCCGCTTGTAGCTGTTGACCCACTGGTTGGTGATAAGCGTGATCTCCGGCGCGTGCTGCATGAGGCCGGCGATATACTGGCAGGCGATCTCGGACAGGTAGCTCTTCCCGTTCGCATCGAAGAAGGCGTTGCGGTCGCCGGCGAACAGCGACTGGTGGGTGTGCATACCGGAGCCGTTCTCGCCGAACAGCGGCTTGGGCATGAACGTGGCGTAGCAGTCGTTCTTGAGCGCGATTTCCTTGACGACCAGGCGATAGGTCATCGCATTGTCGGCCATCGTCAGGGCGTCGCAGTAGCGCAGGTCGATCTCGTGCTGGCTGGGGGCAACCTCGTGGTGCGAGTACTCGACCGCGATCCCCATCTCTTCGAGGGTCAGCACGGTCTCGCGGCGCAGGTCGACGGCCTCATCGTGAGGGATCAGGTCGAAGTAACCGCCGTGATCGAGGACCTCGGGCTTGCCCTCAGGGCTCTTGAAGTAGAAGTACTCCAGCTCCGGCCCGACGTAGAACGTGAAACCCAGCTTCGCGGCGCGATCGAGCTGGCGCTTGAGGATGTAGCGCGGGTCGGTAACACACGGCTTGCCCTCGGGGGTCTTGATGTCGCAGAACATCCGCGCAACCGAGCCGCCCTCCTTCGGACGCCACGGCAGCAGCGTGAAGGTGTCCATGTCCGGCATGGCTACCATGTCGCTCTCGTCGATCCGGGCGAAGCCTTCGATGGACGAGCCGTCGAAGCCCATGCCCTCTTCCAGCGCCTGCTCCAACTCCCCGACAGTGATCGCAAACCCCTTCAGGTAGCCGAGGATGTCAGTGAACCACAGGCGAACGAACTTGACATCATAGGCCTTCGCCTGTTCCAGAATGTACTCCTTATCTTGCATGTGCGACAACTCCTTCCAAGATAGGCTGTCCGTTGGCCCTTCCAGGCCGCTAAACTACAGTGCGAATGTTTCAGGTGTGTTACAGCGCGGCTGTATCGGCTACTCTCGTCGCCGAGAGGTTCGCCCTTACGATGTGACGAACAGATCGCCTCATGCTCGTCAATTCCGTCACGGAGCCCTCCGCCCATGTCCCGTCCACACGCCGGCTCAGCATTCGATGCAGCCCCTTACGCCGTCCTGCTCGCCACGGAGGAGACCGCCGGTGGCGCCGGCTTGCAGTGGGAGGAGCCTCGCGACATCTTCCACGTCGTGATTGAGAGCGCGGTCCCCGGCCTCACCGCGGACGACCTGCAGGTCCAGTACTGGCATCAGCACTGGCCTCAGCATCACATCGACAAGGGGTCGCACGTCGCCGGCGGGCGTTCGGGCTGGATGCCCCTCGACGACTGGTTCAACGGCGCGTGGCAGACGGCGGATTGCGACCTCCGCGTCGTGGAAAACGGATTCGAGGCCACCTTCCGGCCCATCACGGCCTCGGAGTTCGCGGACGCTTCAGGCTATGACGTGACCTACCGGCGCACGTTGAAGCTACGTGTGTTCGCGCCCGACAGGCCGGGAGCGATTGCCGGCGTGGAGGCCTGCACCGACTCCGTCTGGGCTTCGGCTGAGGTCGAGATGGAGTGGGCGTCTCCGCTCGCCGCCGCCCCTGCCATCCAAGTCTACAACGGCGAAGCCGAAGGTGTCGAGTCCGAAGGGGATTCTCTTCGAGTCACAGTCTGGTACACGCTCAACCCCGACCCGTACTCATTCGACCCCACTGTCGTCACTATTCGCGCTCCGCAGTCATTCTCCTTCGCCATGAACGATCTGGTTTCAAATCAGACCATCTACGTGCCGGACTGCGGGGTGTTGGTGAAGCTCGCCGGCCAGGCAGCTTCACTCTCCGACTTCGTTTCCGGGCGCGCCTTCCCGGCTCAGAAGACGGTCTACGACCGCATCCGCGATATATCCGAGCAGACCCTCCCCGCCGCCCACGCAGGGATGCCCGCGAAACGCGCCCACCTGTACATGGTCCTCGGGTGCGAGGGAGGGCGGCAGAAGTTCGGTGTCGAGGAGCATTGCGCGATCTTCATGTCGCGAGCGTTCAACGAGCAGGTCCCGGCCCGCGATACCCCTCGTATCACCTGGTCCGGCGGGCGGCTGGTCCATGACTTCGGCATCCCCGCCGGCGTGGCCGACGACAGACGCCTCGACGACGGCTACCTGCCGATTGTCACCTGTGTCCGCCATGTCAACGGCGTCATCTGCGAACAGGTGGCTTTCGCGACGCGTCTGGGGGCGGACATCCTTTCGGATGAGCCGATGCAGGGAGACGACTCGGTAGTCTGCCTTTGCCGCCTGACGTTCACCAACCCCAGCGATGAGAAGCGCGCTATTTCGCTCCCCTTCGCCTCGCACTCCGACGCCGGCCCGGAGGCCCTGACCCTGCGCGATGGCCGGGTTTACGCCGAGTTTGACGGGCGCGAGGTCATTCGCTACCTGATCGACGCCGGCGACGGCGTGACCCTGCGCGAGGCCGAGGGCAAGATCATCTGCGCCGCTGAACTACCGCCGCACGCCTCGACATCCGTCGCCTTGCGCATTCCATACGGCGCCTTCCTCTCCGAAGACGAAATCGCTGCCGCGCGGGCCATCGACTTGGACGCCGAGCGGTCTCGCGTGGCCGAGTTCTGGCGTAACCGCGTCGCCGCCGGCGCGCAGATACGCACCCCCGAACCCTGGATCACCGACTTCCACCGCGCGCACCTTACCCATATCCTCATCACCGACGAGCGCGAGCCGGGAGCCGACAACATCCACACCCGAGTGGGCTGCTTCAGCTATGGCAACTTTAGCAACGAGTCGGTGATGATCACCACCGACCTGGATCGCCGCGGCTACACGCACGAGGCCGAACTGCGCCTCGATACCTGGCTCAAGTACCAGGGCACTGTCGGCTTCCCGGGCAACTTCCAGTCCACCGACGGCATCTTTTACGGTTCCGGCGGATACGAACACGGGGGCTATAACCAGCACCACGGCTGGGTACTGTGGGGGATGGGAGAGCATTACTGGTACACGCGCGATCGCAACTGGCTGGAGCACGCCGCGCCGGGCATCGTCAAAGGCTGTGACTGGATCATCCGCGAGCGAGCGGCCACCATGCGCCTTGATGCCGGCGGCAACCGGGTGCGCGAGTACGGGTTCCTCCCCGCCGGCAGCCTCGAGGACGTGCTCGACTTCGCGTACTGGCTGTCCACGAATGCGTTCACTCTCTGGGGTTTCGACAACGCCGCCCGCGCGCTCGCCGACATCGGCCACCCGGAGGCCGGCCGTCTCGTGCGCGAGGCCGAGGCCTACCGCGCCGATCTCCTCGCCGGCTGGCGCGAGGCGATGACGCGCGCGCCCGTGGTGAAGCTGCGCGACGGAACCTGGGTCCCGCACTTCCCGTCCGATGTATATCGGCGGGGGCGCGAGTTCGGTTGGATTCGCGAGACTCTCGAGGGGGCGTTGCACCTCATCCGCTGTGGAGTCCTCGAACCCAACTCCCTTGAAGCCACCTGGATCGTGAAAGACTATGAGGACAACCTGTACCTGTCAGACCTGTACGGGTATCCGAACGTCGACTTCGCGACCCAGTGGTTCTCACGGGGTGGCTTCTCGTGGCAGCCGAACCTCCTGTCTGGCCCGGCCGTCTACGCCATGCGCGATGAGCCGAAGCATTTCCTGCGCGGGTACTTCAACGGCTTCGCGGTGAACTTCTACCCACAGGTGCGGATGCTCTCCGAGCACACGACCGACGAGATGGACGCCCCCATCGGCGACCATTTCAAGACTTCCGACGAGGCCCAATCGACCCTCTGGCTGCGGATGATGTTCGCGATCGAGCGGGGGGATGAGCTACGCTTGGGGATGCTGATCCCGCGCTACTGGCTCGCCGACGGACAGGTGGTTTCGGCGGAGCGTCTGCTCACGTACTTCGGCGAGGTCAGCCTGCGGATCGCCTCCGAGGCAGGCAACGGGCACCTGTATGCCGTCATCGACCCGCCGACTCGCAACGCGCCCAGGGCGGTGGTCCTGCGCCTGAGGCACCCGGACGAGAAACCGATGGCGCGGGTAACGGTGAACGGGCGCGAGTGGACGGACTTCGATCCCGCCGCCGAGACCATTCGCGTTGGACCGCTTGGCGCGCGCACTGAGGTCACGGCGTTCTACGAGTGAGGCGGGGGACGGCGCCTCACCCTGACCGGCCTGCGGCGGGTAAGCTCTCCACAAGTGGAGGTATGTGTTTAGTGACACCTCCTTCAGGCCATGTGGCAGCGCGATCTACGCGCGGATCACGTCGTATGGCTACCAACATTTCGACTTCGATGAAATGCTTGCTCGCCGCCGCGGGTCCGCCCGCTGATTGTAGGTACGACTGCCGCAAGCGTGGCGTCAGGGAACGGCAAGAGAACA
>CAYWBK010000220.1:0-10146 GCA_964455745.1 uncultured Armatimonadia bacterium | reverse complement strand
GGCCGCTCAACCCATCCGAAACACCAATTGTCAATGTGCGGAAAATGAGACGAAGCCACCAAACGGCCAAACTACTTCGATCGGAAGCCGTAATGCCGTTTCGTGTCTTTGCGTCTTCGTGGTTTAGACCATCAGTCCGGTCGGACGCCGCTGTAGGCATCGCGTGGCGCAGCATCAGATGGCGCGCCCCATGCGGCCAAAGCGATGGCTACGATGGTGAGCTGCATCAAAACGAACACCCCGACGCACGCCGGCCACCCACCCAATGCCCACACATAACCGGGTAACGCTGCGCCGACGCTGCCGCCGACATAATAGAAGGTGACGTACAACCCCACTGCGAGCGCTTTGCTATGCTCGGCGGCGAGGCCGATGTGGCTGTTCGCCGCGGCCTGCGCTACGAACACGCCCGAGCAGACCGCCGCCAGGCCAATGACCACGGCCCACAGGCTGTGCGATAGCGTGAGCAACTCGCCCAGCATCGCAACGCCGATAGCCACCGCCAGGGCTATCCTATGGCCGTAGCGGTCGATCGCGCGGCCACAGGGCGGGGTGATGACCGCGCCGACGAGGTAAACGACGAACAGCGATCCTATCGCCGCCGGGCTGAGGTGGAAGGGGGGCGCAGCGAGGTAGAAAGTCACGTAGGTGAACGTGCCTAACAGCGAAAACAACACGCAGAATCCGACCGCAAAGATAGCCAGGAGGCGCTTATTGCGCAGGTGGTCGATGGCCGATCCAAGCGGCGAGAATCCCTCGGCGTCACGTATGAACCGGCGCTC
The DNA here is from genome assembly GCA_964455745.1 of uncultured Armatimonadia bacterium. Taxonomy (GTDB): domain Bacteria; phylum Armatimonadota; class Zipacnadia; order Zipacnadales; family CAYWBK01; genus CAYWBK01. The sequence goes on along the minus strand of CAYWBK010000220.1, from coordinate 9,364 downwards.
CCTTGGCAGCCACGCTTGAAGCACGACGGCAGCCACCCCGCTTGCCAGACCGAGGGCGACGAAGACCAGGTGCCAATCTGCGCGCGAGGCGATCAGGCCGGCAGTCATTCGGCCGGTGAAGCCGCCGATGATCGTCCCCGTGACGTATGCCGCCGTTGCGCGCCCTGCCCCGCTATCGGCCCACTCCTCCTGAATGTAGGCGACCGTGACGGCGAACACGCCCGGAGTGAACACGCCCTGGAGGAAGCGCCAGAAAATGAGGCTCGGCAGGCCGGTTGCGGTGGCATCGAGCAGCGTGGCGAGCGCCAGCAGGCAGGCCGAACCCACGATGACGCGCTTGCGCCCGAAGCGGTCGGCGATGGTTCCGATCAGCGGGGCGGCGAGCGCAACTCCGGCTGTCGTCGCCGTCACCGTGAGGCTCACCGCGACCTTGCCGACGCTGAAGTAGCGCTCCAGCAGGGGCAGAAGCGGCTGCGTGGCATAAAGCCCCAGGAAAGCGCAGAAGCCGGAGAAAACGACGGCCCAGGTGCGCCGGTCCCACCCCCGCTCTATAGAGATATCCAAGTCTCGGTTCGCGATAGTGGCTGTTTCAGTGTCTGGCATACTCCCCAAAGCCCTCTCACAAACGCACGATGTCGCTGGTGTGCTGACAACATCGGGTCGCAGTACGAACTGCGAGCGTCGCTGCGACGAGATCGGCGAGGAACGGGGGGAGGAGTAAGGGGCCTTCCGCGGGTCCGGCGAGCGTGATCGAGTTGGGCGCTTGCGCATTCCGTTGGTGCGTCTGTGTCTGTGTCGGTGCAGGCCTGATGATACGGCGATGGAAGGCTGGAGTCAAACCGGCGGGCGGAAAACGGCGAGGGGGAACAGGATGGGCAGGATTAGGAGGATGACGGCACCGGGGATGGCCTCAAGGCCGCTCGTCTCTCCGCGTGTCAAGCCCTGTAGAGGACCGCACCTGTCAGGTGGCGAAATGCCGCGCCGCAACTATCGTCTCAATTGCAGGAGAGGTCACCATGCCCGCAAACACCGACTGGTTCAAGAACGCCAAGTGGGGCGTATTCTGCCACTATCTGGGCGCACCCGCGAGCAGTGACGGCGGAGCCGAGCTTACCGCTGAGGCCTGGGACGAGCAGGTCAGCGCTTTCGACGTGGCCGGCTTGGCGCAGCAGATCCTTTCCACCGGCGCGCGGTACTTCTTCATCACCCTTGGCCAGAATTCGGGCCATTATTGCTCGCCGAATGCCACGTATGACGCTTTCGTCGGCATCAGTCCAAGCAAGTGCTCGCGCCGGGACCTCGTGGCCGACCTGCACGCGGCGCTCAGCCCGCATGGCGTGAAGCTGCTCGTCTACTCGCCTGCGGGCGCGCCCGCTGCCGATCCGGTAGCGATGGAGAAGCTCGGCTGGGAGTGGGGCTACGAGGGCGGCTGGCCACACGCATGGGGCACGAAGCTCACCGGCAAGCGCCTGGCAGCGTTCCAAGTGAAGTGGGAGGCGATCATCCGCGAGTGGTCTCTGCGCTGGGGCGACAAGGTCTGCGGCTGGTGGTTCGACGGCTGCTACTTCGCCGACGACATGTACCGCTTCCCCGAGCCGCCGAATTTCGAGAGCTTCGCCGCCGCGGCGAAAGCCGGCAACCCGAACAGCCTCGTGGCCTTCAACCCCGGTGTGCTGACGCCGGTGGTCTCGATCTCGCGGTTTGAGGATTACACCGCCGGCGAGATCGCCGAGGCTTTCCCCGCCTGTCCGGGGCGGTGGGTCGACGCCCCGCCGTCATATCCGGGCGATGAGGCGCACCCCGGCAACACGCAATACCACATCCTCAGCTACCTCGGCCCGACCTGGGGTAGCGGCGAGCCGCGTTTCTGCGACGAGTTCGTGGTTGGGTACACGAAAGACGTGGCCGCGAAGGGCGGGGTCGTGACCTGGGATGTGCCGATCCTCAAGTCCGGCCTGATCCCCGAAGCGTTCGTCCGCCAGCTTTCCGCACTGAAGGAGATATGACCCCTCTGATGGCTGCACCGAACTTAACGCTGGAGATGCTCGACGGCCTCGACGCTCTCCGGCGACGAATCTTTGCCGGCGATAATACGCACTGCTTCATCGAACGCCAACGCATTCTCAACGACATCGCGCCACGCATCGACGCCTTACCGGAGGAGGGGCGATACGCCCACATTCTGGAGGCGTTGCTGGAAGCGGTCTCCACGCCGATTGAGGCGGAGGACATCATCCTCGGCCGCATGGTCGAGGGACCCTTGCCCCTGGACACGGAGTATACCTGGGGGCTGCCCGGCTTCGTCTCGGCGGGCCATTTGACCGCGGATTGGCCGACGCTCCTGCAGAAGGGCCTTGCGGGGATCGCCGCCGAGGCGCAAGAGACGGCGGAGGCTCTGGGCACCGACGAGGCCCGGCGCTTCGCCGAGAATGCCGCACGCTGCTGTGCGGCCATCGTCGCCTTCGCCGAACGCTATGCCGACGCCGCCCTGGAGCAGGCACAGGAGGCGACCGGCGCGCGTCGCGAGGCCTTGCAACGGGCGGCACAGGCGCTGCGGGCCGCTCCCGCCGGCCCGGCTCCCGACTTCTTCGCCGCTCTGCAAGGCATCTGGATCGTGCACCTCGTGATGAGCTGCATCATCGGCGCGCGCGATTTCGCCCTCGGACGCATGGATCAGTACCTCCTGCCGCTGTACGAGCAGGGCCTCGCCGACGGCACGCTGACGCGGGAACTTGCGCTGGCCTACCTGGCGCACTTCCTGATGAAGACGAAAGAGATCACCGGGACGGCGACCGACACTTACCTGTCCAAGCCGGTGCCGTGCTTCGCCTCGAACCAGTACCTGGTGATTGGCGGGCGAGCGGCGGACGGACAGGACGAGACGAACGAGCTGAGCCTGCTGATCCTCGAGGCCGCGACGCTCGTGCGGATGCCGCAGCCCGAGATCAACGTCCGCCTCGACCGCCCCACCTCGCCGGCTCTCCTGCGGGCCGTCGCCGAGGCCCTGCCGGTTTGCCACCACCAGGTGCAGTTCTGGAACGATGACGTGCTGATCCCGGCGCTGATGCGGTTCGGCATCCCGGCGGATGAGGCCTACGGGTATGCGCTGACCGCCTGCAATCGCGTCAACCTGCCCGGCATGTTCGACTTCAGCGGCGGCGACATCTTCCACAATATGGCGCACTGGCTGCTCGTGGCCCTCGTGGGCGGGAAGGACCCGGTGTCCGGGGAAGTCACCGTAACCGACCTCCCGCAGCCGAGCGACATGCAGAGCATCGACAGTATCCTTGCCGCCTTCGCTGCCGTGGCGACACAGGCGATCCGCGCCGCCGTGCGTGAGCGGTCCGAGTGGATGCGCGGCGATGAGACCGCGTTCCACTTCGAATCCGTGCTGTTGAGGGATTGCGTTCAACGAGGCCGTGATCTCAACCACGGGGGCCTGATGTACCGGTCGCAATACCACTTCTTCGGCGGCGTCGCGACGACGGCGAATTCGCTCATTGCGATCCGCAAGCTGGTGTTCGAGCAGCGCCGTTTCGCGCTGCCCGAATTCCTGCGGATTGTGGCAGACGACTTCGCGGGCCATGAGGACCTGCGCCAGGAGATCGTCAACGCTTTCCCGAAGTACGGCAACGGCGATGCGGAGGCTGACGAGATGGCTCGCGCAGTCTGCGACATCGCTCTGGATGCCCTGGCTGCCGCGCCGAACCCGGAAGAACACCTGCTCTTCCCGTCGATCTACTCCCTTTATTGCCACATCGGCTGGGGCCGCCAACTGCCTGCCACGCCGGACGGGCGGCTGGCCGGAGAGCCGATCAGCGAGAATCAGTCGCCCACGCACGGCACCGACCGATTGGGCACTACCGCACTACTGCGCAGCGTCGCCCGCCTGCCGCTGGATCGCACGCCGATGGGCGGCCTGAACGTGAAGCTGGCCTTCAAGCCCCAGCCGCAGACGGTGCTGGACCTGGTCGCCAGCTTCTTCAAGTTGGGCGGGATTCACATCGGGTTCTCCTTCGTCGACCGCGAGACGCTTCTCGCCGCCCAGGTAAGCCCGGCTGAGTATCGTACTCTGTGTGTCCGCATCACCGGATTCAGCGAGTTCTTCGCGTCTCTGTCGCCCGAGGGGCAGCAGGACGTCATCGCCAGGACTGAGCATTAGCGCTGTATCAGTAGCTAGTCCTCTGGGTAAATGCCGTTGACGTTAGAGATCGCGGGGGTTTTGGGGGGCGCAGCCCCCCAGGGTGTTAAGGCCGTTCAGCGAGGTCAGCCACATGTCATCTTTCCGCATAGAGAATGCCACGATCCTCACGATGTCCCCCGGACACGGGCCTGTCGAAGGCCACATCCTGGAGTGCCGCGAGGGCACGATCACCGCAGTTTGCCCGGCCTCCGCAGCGCCGGATGCGCCGGTGGACGAGGTCATCGACGGCTCCGGGTGCGTCCTCATGCCGGGCTTCGTCAATGCCCACACGCACCTGGCGATGACGCTCTTCCGCGGCTATGCGGACGACATGCCACTGAAGCCGTGGCTGGAGGAGAAGATCTGGCCGATTGAGATGAAGCTGACCGAGGAGGATGTATACTGGGGCGCGATGCTGGGGATTGCGGAGATGCTCCGCGCCGGGGTGACGTGCTTCAACGACATGTACCACCACTTCGAGGCCGGGACGCGGGCGGCCATCGACGGCGGAATTCGCGCCTGCCCCTCGGGTGTTCTGCTGGGTTTCCTCCCCAACGCGGACGAACTCCTGGACAGGGCAGTTGCGTTCGCTACTGTGACGCGGGCCGATGGGGCACGCCGAATCCACCCTATGCTAGGCCCCCATGCGCCTTATACGTGCCCGGATCGCCTCCTGCAACGCACCGCCGAGGCGGCTGTCGCGCAGGGGATCGGTATCCATATCCATCTCTCCGAGACCGCCGGTGAGGTTCAGGACTCCATCGACGCGCACGGTGTCACGCCGGTCCGCCACATGCTCGACATCGGCCTGTTCGACGCCCAGGTTCTCGCCGCGCATTGCGTGCATCTCACGGATGACGACATCGGGATTATCGTGGACAGGGGCGTCGGGGTCGCGCACTGCCCAGGCAGCAACCTCAAGCTCGCCAGCGGCTTCGCGCGAGTGCCGGACTTGCTCGCCGCCGGGGCGGCCGTGGGTCTGGGCACCGACGGGGCGGCCTCGAACAACAACCTCGACATGCTGGAGGAAGCGCGGCTGGCGGCGCTGATCCACAAAGCGTGTGCAGATGACCCAACCGTGGTTCCGGCAGACGCGGCGCTGGGCATGCTGACCCGAGACTCCGCCGCAGCCCTGGGGCTGGGAGACATCACCGGCGCACTCGAAGTGGGCAAACGGGGCGACATGATCCTGCTGGACCTGTCCGGCGCGCATACCCAGCCGCTGTTCCACGTCGAGTCGCAGGTGGTCTACGCGGCGAGGGCCTCGGACGTGAAGATGACCATCGTGGAAGGCGAGGTACTGGTGCGGGACGGCAGGCTGACGCGGCTCGACGAGGCGGCGATCATCGAAGAGGTGAAGGCGCGGGCGGCGCGGCTGAGCACTTGAGCGGTTGAAGGCAATATGGCGCGTCGGATCGCGAAAAAGGCCGGGGTTGGTTCAACGTTGTCACGTAAGGGTAAAGAGTCTCTGTAACCGCGTTATGTGTGCTCGCAACGGCTGACGCATCCACGAGGCGGGCACACGAGAGGAGGGTATGGCATGAGACCCATTACACTAGCGACAGTTGGGGTGCTGACGGTGCTGTCCCTGAGCCTTTGCCTGCAGGCGATGGCCGCAAACGAGTTCTACATCACCATTAATGGACAAAAGCAAGGGCAGTTCAGAGGCGAGGGGCGTCAGAATCAGATTGTGGGCGTCGGGTTCCAGTATGAGGTAACGTCCCCTCGGGACGCCGCTACCGGCCAGGCGACCGGCAGGCGGATGCACAAGCCGGTTGTCATCACCAAGGAGTGGGACGCAGCCTCACCGCAGCTTTTCCAGGCCTTGGTCACTAACGAGAATCTGCCGCACGTCGACCTGCAATTCGTGCGAACAGCCCCGGACGGGCGGGAGGAAGCGTTCTACACGATCAAGCTGACGAACGCCACAATCACCTCGATACGGCAGTACACCGGCGTGCTCCCGGGAGCGGCCAATGCGGCGGACCTCCACCAGCTCGAGGAAGTGTCATTCACGTTCCAGAAGATCGAGGTTGAGAGCAGGATCGGCAAGACCATAGCAACGGACGACTGGCTACAGCAGTGATGCCCCGGTTGATACAGCCACGGTCGGGTAGGAGAGGAGGCAGGATCATGAAACCGATCAGTCATGTGCTCAGCCCGGTCATAGCGGTGCTTCTCGTCGCCGCGACAGTGCAGATCGCTGCTGCATCGCGCATCTACATCACTATCGAGGGGCAGAAACAGGGCAGGTTCGTGAGTGATTCATTGACGGCGCGTAACGCCGGTACGGAGGTCCTCGCGGTCAGCTTCGGCGTGCAGTCTCCGCGCGATAGGGCCACCGGACAGGCTTCCGGCAGGATTCAGTACGCGCCCCTGACGATCACGAAGGAATGGGGGGCGTCCTCGCCGCAGCTCTTCGAGGCGCTCGCCGACAATGAGAACCTCAGGAACGTGCTGATTCAGTTCACCAATACGGCTGCCAATGGCAGGGAAGTGCCCGGACAGACCATCAAGCTGACGGACGCGCAAGTCTGCAACATCCGCCAGTATATGGGTGTTCCGCCGGGAGGCGGTCCCGGGGAACTCATGTTTCTTGAGGACATCTCGTTCGTGTATCGGAGCATCGACACCGAGAGCGCCGAAGGTGGCCGGGTCATCAGGGGGCGGTCATCTGTCGAGGCTCCAAATCCCGGTGAGACCGGCGGCAAGCCCGCGAGTTCCAACGTGCTGGACCGGTTGCACGACATCTTTAGGCGGTAGCCGGCCCTGTTCACAATGGCGTGACAGGTGAACGGCACCTCACCCTGACCCGCCTGCGGCGGGTAGGCCCCTCTCCACAGGGTGGAGAAGGGGAAACGGCAACGGCGGACGGCGGCAGGCGAGACGCCTGCCCCACGCGCCACTCCATGAGCGGGAGATGTGTATGACGCGTTTCGATGTCATCGGACTTGGCTGCTGCTGCTGGGACTTTCTCGGGATCGTCGAGGAGTACCCGCTGTTGGACCAAAAGCGCCCGATGTCGGTTCTGATGCAGCAGGGCGGCGGGCTGACCTCCACCGCGATGGTTGCTGTCGCGCGCCTCGGCGGGAGGGCGGCTTTCTGGGGCAAGGCCGGGGACGACGAGTTCGGGCTGAAGACCAAGGCCTCTTTGGACGACGAGGGCGTTGACACCGAGCACATGGTCATCGTCCCCGGCGCGCAGTCGCAGTTTGCTTTCTGCATCGCCCACGCGGGCACCGGCAAGCGCAGCATCTTCACCAAGGCGGGTACGATGGGGCAATTCGACCCCTCCGGCCTCGACCGCGACACACTCCTGGACTGCAGCGCGATCATGCTCGACAGCCACCAGATGGGCGCGGCCATCCAGGCGGCGCAGTGGGCGCGCGAGGCGGGCATCCCCACTGTTCTCGACATGGAAAGCCTGCGTCCGCGAGGCGAGGAGCTTCTGCGGCTGGCGGAGTTCGCCATATTGCCCGAGCATTTCGTGCACGAACACACCGGGCGCGAAGACCTCGCCGGCGCGGCCGAGGAGATGCGGCGGCGGATCGGCGGCACACTGGTGGTCACGCAGGGCGACCGGGGCTGCACGGCGTTCCACGGCGACCAGGTCATCCGCCAGCCGGCCTTCCGCATCGAAAAGGTGATCGATACAACCGGCGCGGGGGATGTGTTCCACGGGGCCTTCGCCTACGGGCTTGCGCTCGGATATGACCTGGAAGAGAACCTGCGATTTTCCGCTGCTGTGGCGGCGCTCAAGTGCCGGGCGCTGGGCGGTCGGGCAGGCATCCCGACATACGACGAGGCCAAAGCGCTGATCGCGCGTGGGCCTGAACCGGCATCGCAATAGACCATGACCTCCGCTGCTCGCGACAAACACGAAGAGACTCTGGTGATGCTCCGCACTCTTGAGGAGGTGCGCCCGCTGCATGAGGCGCTTGCCCGGGAGTACCTGCGCGCCTGGGGCCTGCGCTGCATCCTCGCCGACACGCACGGGCAAGGCGTCCACGACGCAGCATGTGTGCCGGGGTGCGAGGTCGGGCCGGAGTGTGCGGCGGTGCGGCGGAGGGCGATACGAGAGTCGGTGCGCTGGGGGGAGCCGACGGTGCTCCTATGCCCCAGCGGCGCGATGATCTGGGCCGTGCCGGTCATGGAGAACGCCGTTCTGATCGGGGGGCTCATCGCCGCCGAGGCCGTCCCCGGCGACAGCGGTCGGGCGTCGCTTTCCCCGTCGGAGATACACCAGGCGGCGCAGGACCTTCTGGCGCGCGCCGAGGAGGCGAACCTCACCAACGCTGCCTTGCTTGAGCTACGCCGAGCCGCCGCGAGGCGCGAATCGGAGCGGGCCGAGGCCATCCACGCCGTCAAGGACCAAGACTACCACTCGATCCGCGACCTGTACCTCGTCGAGGAGCCCAACCTCATCTCAGCCATCAAACGCGGCGACCGCGCGACGGCGCGCGAGATTATCAACCGCGTCCTGGTGGGCATCTACTTCGTCGGTCGCGACCGTCCGCTGCTGCTCAAGAGCTTTCTGCTGGAGCTGGTAGTGATGATGTCGCGCAGCGCCGTCGAGGCCGGCGGCGACCCCAGCGAGTTGCTCGGCGCGAATTACTCGTCCTTTGCCGAACTCGCGGGCATCGAGGGTGAGGAGCCGCTTTGCGCGTGGCTCGTCGCGATGCTCGAGCGCATCATGGACGCCATCCACACGCACCACAACTACCCGATCAGCGTCCTGCTCGGCGCCGCGATCAGGTACATGGAAGAGCACCTCAGCGAAGAAATCTCGCGTGACGACGCGGCGAAGGTGGCCTGTCTGTCACCCACTCACTTCAGCCGCGTCATCAAGCAGACCTTCGGGCAGTCGTTCACCGATCTCCTGGCCAAGATGCGCATAGACAAGGCCCGCGAGATGCTCTACCTGACCGAGAAGAGCATCATCCAGATCAGCCTCGATTGCGGCTTCAGCGACCAAAGCTACTTCACGAAAGTCTTCAAGAAGCACACCGGACAGACGCCGGGAGAGTACCGGCGCGGGCGAAGGTGACCGCATCCCCGGCCCTCCCCGCAACCGGGAAGAAGGTTCCGCTCCTCGTTGCCGTTCCCCACTCTCTTCGAGGGCATAGGCGCTAAGTTAGGGCCAGACGCCGTTCAAGGAGGGGCTAACATGAAACGGCCCGC
>CAYWBK010000219.1:0-10200 GCA_964455745.1 uncultured Armatimonadia bacterium | reverse complement strand
CCCCCAAGGTGTCAGAGCCGTTCAGCGATCTTGCCGTTTTGCCATTCGACCAAAGATCCTCGTCTGACAAGGCACTAGGCGCGCTACCACGCTCCTGACATCGCCTCTGACGGTGAGCAATCCAAGGGGCTGCTTGGGGCTTTGCCTCGGGCCTCAAGCGGCAATATAGCGGATGCTGCAGCTTGCCGGACGCTTCAACTCTTCGCCTGTCTCGCCCTGCGGGCAGCTTCAGCCTCCGCCTGGACCCTCAGCGCCGAGAATGCCGCCGCCAGCGCCAGGCTCAGGACAAGCCCGACCCCCAGCGCGACGAAGTGTGCGGCCTGCGGATGGTTGGTCGCCGCCAGCGCCACCCCGGATAGAGGGCTGATCGCGAACACAGGCAGGCAAGTGGCGTCACTGAATCCGGCTTCCCGGAGAATGTACCCCGCCGGGATCGGCAGTATCCAGACCACCAGCATGAACAGCCCGAGATAGACCTGACCCGCCTTGCGAAACTGCAGCTCGGCATACGGCCGCGCGCTCCCGAACTGCGCAATTGTGGCGAGCGCGGAGATGGTCGCCAGCAGGATCAGCACTATCGGGATGCCATCGAGTGCCGCCCGCGTGCCGGTGAGCAGCCCGGCCACCAACGTCACGGCGCAGAACGCCCCCAGCGGCCCCCAATTTGTGGCGAAGTCACTCCACAGCGGGACGCTCGGCAGGCCCAGTTTCCGCGCCCGGCGTAGGCCACCCGCAAGCTGGCCCGTGTTCGGCGTCACAAACAGAGACAGGATCAGTGCGCTGCCCACCAGCCCGTACAAGGCCACGGTCATCGCCAGCCCCGGCCAGGAAGGGTCGCGCACATCCGCAACATTGCCCAATAACAGCAGGGCGATTGTGGCGTGGAACGCCACTGCCTCCGGCTTCGAGTACAGCATCGCCCGATCGAGCCGCATCTTCCGCACCAGGGCGATCAGAACGAACAAGAGCAGGGGCAACTGGTGCAGGAGTGCCAGCAGCGGATAGGGTGCCGCCACGGCGAAGAAGGTGTGGTTGAAGGGCAGATGAGCGCCTGGATCAAGTGCCTGCGCGACGGTCGGGATGATCGTGAATTGCCCGATCCCCGGCGCCGTCGACGAGATGTGCAGGAAGATCACCAGCAGGATGATCGCCGCCCCCACCCCTCGCGGCTTGATCGAGGCCGCCCCCATGAGCGCCGCCAGCGAGTGGTATAGGAACGCCGCCAGGACCATGACCGGCAAAGCCGCCAGGAGTGCAGGCTTGCTCGCAAGTCCTGCGTAGATCGAAAACGGCAGCGTGCAGGCGAACAGCGCCCACTCTCGAATCGGTGCGCCGAGGATGAAGCCGACCGCGATCGACAGCGGCGACTGGGGCGAAATGCGGTGGAAATCCAGCATTCCGCTGTCCTTCGCGTTCGCGACACCCGACCCCACCTCAGACGTGCCCACGATGAACAGCAGCCCGCCCTGCAGAACGAGCAGTCCGATGAAGCCGTCGCCGTCCTTGAGTGTATTCGTCGCGTCCGCCCACCATACAATGCAGGCCGCGACAATGCCGACCGCGATGATCGCCGCCATAAGATGCTGAGGCCGCAGCCGGGACCGCACGTATCGTACGAGGACCGGGTTGTCGGCAATCAGGTGTTCAACGTTCATTTAGGACACCTCCTTCGCGCCGATCTTGAGGAACAGGCTCTCAAGGTCTTCCTTCCGCCGGGCAAACGATGCAACCCCCACGCCCGCCGACACCAACTCCCGGAGTAACTCGCTCGCCTCGGGGGCTTCACCGTCGAAGGCGAACGAGTAGAGCGTGCCTTCCAGTCGCGGCGAGCCGACGCGTGGGTTGCCGGTCAGCACACTCCAAGCCGCCTCCGTTCCGGTCACCACCTCCATCGTAATCTCGGCGCGCCCGACGGTCTTCGCGGCAATGTCGTCCACGCTGCCGCTGATGACCATCTCGCCTTTCTGCATGATGCCGATTGAGGTGCAGAACTCCGACAGCTCGGACAGGATGTGCGAGGAGATGATGACCGTTTTGCCCGCCGCGCCCAACTTGCGCATGATGTCCTTGAGCAGCGCCCGCCCGTAGGGGTCGACGCCGCTGGCAGGCTCATCGAGCAGCAACACTTTCGGGTCGGGCAGCAGCGTCTTCGCCAGCATCAGGCGCTGCCTCATGCCGCGCGAAAGCTGGTTGGTCATGGAATCGCGCTTCTCGAAGAGGTCCACCAACTGGAGGTAGTATGCGATGGTGGGGGCCCGCATCTGCTTCGGGAGCATGTAGGCGGCGGCGAAGAGATCGAGGTACTCCCAGACCGTCACGTCTTCGTAGATGGGGGCCGAGTCGGGCATGAACCCGATGAGTCGCGTTGCATCCTCGCGTTGCTCGGCGATGTCCAGCCCGTCGATGAGCACGTCCCCATAGGTGGACTCGACGAGACCGACAATCGCCCGGAGCGTCGATGTCTTTCCGGCCCCGTTGGGACCGATGAGGCCGTAGACCTCCCCAGACTTGAGCTGTAGCGACAGCTCTCGTACCGCGCAGACGTCGTCATAATCGACCCGCAGATTGCGCACCTGAATCATTGGCGTCCCTCCCGTTGATGAGTGGATGCTGACGAGTTACAGAGCACTGACGCACAAGTTCGCGGTTGGCACCGGAAACACCCTCTGCCGAGACCGCCAAACCTTGGATGTGCTGGTTGTGTTGACACTCACGGCGCTCCGGCCCCGGCGGCGTACCTCCATACCTGGCCTCCGCTCCCCCCCAGGAGCAGGGCTTCGCCGCCAGCCCCCTCGGCTGGCAGGGCCACGAGGGCGCTGCACGGCTCGGCGAGAACTTCCTGGTAGATGAGCCCTCGGCTGTGGTCGTGAACGTACAGCACAGTCCGCCTTTCGCGGCGGAAGCTCACGACCGTCGCGAAAAAGCTGGGCTCGCCTGCGCGCAGCTTCACCGGAGTGGCGCAGATGTCGCCCATGTCGCCAAGGTCGGGCGCCGACAGTTCGGCGACCGGGCTCGCGCCCGAATCCAGGACGTAGATGCTGCCTGCGGACGCCCACACTACCCGCAGCGGTCCCTCTCGATCGGGCCAGTGGCAGAGGGCGAAGCTGTCGAAGTACCCTGGAGGCCGGCTGCGCCGCAGGACCTTTCCATCTCGGTCGCGGACGACCATTTCGCCGGCTGCGCAACTGTGGATGATCTCCTGTCTGCCGTCACCGTCGATGTCGCCGATCTCAACGTGCCACACATTGCCGTCAGGCTGCTCCCAGCGCTTCCGGCCCTGGCTGTCCAGCAGGTGGACGCCGCCCCCGCCGTTGAACCCGACGACGAACTCCAGCCGCCCGTCGCCGTCGACATCGCCGCAAGCCGCGTCATCGACGCCTGGGTCGCCGCCATACGTCCACAGGACCTTGCCATCGTGACTGAACAAGCGTACCTCCTCTCCCCAGGAACCACGGTTGAGGAACCGGCAGCCGCCCGGCTCTGCGCCGTCTACCACGGTCACGCGGTCCGCCGACCCTACGAAAGCGACGGAGGATAGCACGGTGCCCTTGGCGTCGGCGAAGGCGGCGCCACGCGAGCCTGCCACACAAAGCTTCGCCCCTGGCGAGGACACTTTCTCGCTCCAAACCAGGTCGCTGATCGACCCCAGGCCGGGGTCTGACAGGAATGCAGTCTTCGTAAGCGCGCCGCTTCCTTTCGTCACTCCCACGTTCTGTGGTGCGGAGGGCCTTTGAGACAGGCTCCCGGACGGCCGCATCGACACGCACGACGAAACGGCGATGGTGACGGCGACGGCGGATACGCTTGCGAGACGGCGGACGAACAATGACGCGCGCATAGCTCTCATCTGGATCACCCCTGTCACGCGACTGTCGTTCCTTCATGGGCCAAGCAACCGCCCGCTTGGCGTACAGATTCGGCATTGGAGCCGCAAACACCCTCTTCTCAGGTCGCGGAGCCGTGACCCACCCCCGCCTGCTGGCTCTGGTGGCACTTTGGAAGGCCTGAGGATGCCCCAGCATTCGCATCCGCGCACGATCGCGACGAAGGGCCGGAGAACCCGCCTGGCGTCACTGCCAACAAATGACCTGCCACTTGGGCAGCCCGTTCCCGTGGTTGCGGCGCTGGCACTCCCCCGTCCGTGACCCCCGAGTACCTGCGCCTCTCCGGCCCTCGCTCGCCGCGTCCCCCTTCCCCGCCATTAGACGCTCCAGCCCGACGGAAACCGTCAGCTTCTTTCGGGAGGATGCGAACTGTTTCGGGAAAGGCCGAAAGTTTCTGACGGTTCGCGACAGGCTCTAACGTCTAATGGAAAGAGTTTCGCCATTGGAGCCAGAGGCACGCTTTCCGGTTGCAGAACCGTCAGTAGCCGGGCCGCGCGGGGCCTGGTGGCGCTCTGAAGGACCTGAACGGTCGCGCAGCAACTGCTCCGTCTGGCCGACGACAATGGCGTCGGTCGCATACGGTTGGCGTGGCGCGGTTTGGCCCAGTGTCGCTGTACGTCGCTCATCTGCTCGTTCGCCGCTCGATCCCGGCAGGAGAAGAGGGACGACGGTCCGAATACTGAGTACGAAGCGCTAGTGCAAGCTGGAGCCGGCGACGATCGTAGGGCCGGCGTTCAGCACATGCACAATGTCGGTCGGGGTCCCCTCGCGATCTTCCCGGCCATGTCCCGCACCGGAATGGCGGGGGACAACAGGGGGAAGCCCGCCCGACGGCGCTGTGGAGCCGTCGGCCGTGCAGCCATTGCCGTAGGGAGGGAAGATGGGCCATGAGATGGTGCTATGGAGCGCTGCTGAGCGTGTTGTTGGTCGGCTCGGGCCTCGCGCTGGCCGCAGACGAGGTGACCGTGAAGCTGTCCGTCGGGCCGGAAGGCAAGTACGTAACCGGCCGATGGAACGGCGTGACGGCGACCATCACCAACCCCGGCGACGCCTTCAACGGAACCTTGCAGGTTGAGACCAGCGAGTTGACCGAGGCCGCCGAAGCTGCGCGCAAGCCGAGCTATGTGCAGTCCCTTGCCGTTGCTGTGCCGCACGGCGCCAGCCGCCATGACTTCGGAGTCCTGCTCCCGTGGCGCGCCGGGCCTCTCACCGTGCGGCTGATAGACGTCGGCCGAGGCATACTTCTCGAGCACAAGGAAAGCCTCGAACAGATTGGGCAACGGGCTTTCACTCTCTTTCTGGTGGTTACTCGGCGACCCGAGGCGTTTGCGGCGATAAGGGACGTCACGGACAAGGTGGTGATGGTTCCGCCCGACCGCGTGCCGGCGGACTCGCGGGTCCTTGACGCCGTCGACCGGATCATGCTGGACAACGTGCGTTTGGCCGACCTGTCTTCGGCGGCGAAGAAGGCGATCCGCCGGTGGGCGGGCTCGGGCGGAGCGCTACTACTCAGCGCACCGTTCCTGGAGATGAATGCCGCGTCCCCGGAGCTGACGCAGTTCACTTTGGTGCGGGTGACGGGGGGAAGCGCGAATGTGCCCGCACGAGGCGTCGATTGCCTGCTCGCGCCGTCCCAATTGCCCTCCGTAGGCGACTTGCGGGTGCTTCACTGCCAGACGCCGCCGGAGTACATCCTGGCGGTCGGGTCGGATTGCCCGATTGTGTTCCAACACCCGTATGAACGCGGGAGCGTGCGCGGGTTGACCACCGATCCTGCCTGGCTCAACTCCGGCGACGTGCGCGTGCAGATCGACTTCGCCCGGCGCTTCTGGACCAGGGCGATCGAGAATTCCGGCGTCTACACCAACCCAACGTGTGAAGGCCGTGCCACTGTCCCCGCTGCACTTACGCCCGACGAGAGCCGTCCGAATGGGATCCGCAACCCATTGAAGTGGTATCTGGTGATCTTCGTAGTGGTCGTCGGGCCGCTGAACTTCGCTGTATTGAGCCTCCTGAAGCGCAAGGAGTGGCTCGTATTCACGGCTCCCGCGGCGGTCATTGTCTTTTTGGCGGCCGCCGGCGTCCTGGGCCTCGCCTTGCACTCCCGGCACACCCAGTTGGCTTTCTCGACTATCAGCTTCTGCGATGCGAACACACCGGGCCTGGCCGTCACTCGCTACTTCGGCGTATCGTCTCCGGCGACGAGTCAGCACACTGTTACCCTCGACCGCGCCGACGCGACGCCCGAGGAATTCCGCCCCTCGGAGTACGAGGCGGCCCTCGCCAATGCCCCTGAGTTCGCCTGGAGCGGGCCGGATGCGCTGGTGGTCAAGTCATTCCTGGTGCCGCAGTGGAGCATGAGGGCCTTCGGCGACACCGACAGAGTGGATGAGGGAACGGTGGCCGGCGGATTGACAATCGGCCCGGACGGACTGACCGGGTCGGTCACGAACCACCTGCCGACGGCCCTGCGCGGCTGTTACCTGATCCACAAGTGGAACCACGTGGCGGTCGGAGACATCGCCCCGGGCCAGACCGTGCCGGTGACGCTGAAGCTGGGGCCGCCGTCGCTGTCCGAGTACAAGCTGTCGCGGACGCCCGCTCTCCTGGGCCTCGGCGGCTGGCTGGACAAGCATCTGTGGGAAGAGGATCTCAGCGACCGCAAGTGGGACCTCCTTCGTGAGGTCAGCAACCTCACCCCACGTCTCGGACAGCCCTTGCTGATCGGGTCGTGCGAAGCGCTGCAGAGCGCCCCGCGCCCGGCCGAGGCTGATTGCACGACCTTCGGCGAGCACCTGGTCGTCGCGCGTCTGCCGGTGAAAGCAGCCGGCCCGAATGTCACCGTGCCGTTGGGGGGCGCGATCATGGACGGCCGCGGCGACCTGTCTGATTGGATCACCGCGGCGACAGTCAAACAAGACATCCCCGAGGCGCCAGACGGTCTCTCTCGCCCGGTTGACTTCATGATCCCGACGGGGCAGGCGAATCTGCGCCACGTGCAGTTGGAGGTGCAAGGCTACCTCACCGCCGATCCGACTGCCGATCACGGCTCCGATGTACAACTGCAACTTTGGGACTGGCGGGCGGCCAAGTGGATCACGGCCAACTCCAAACTCAGCCGTAGCTTTCAGCAGGCGATCACCGAACCCAAGCGGTTCATCTTGATGCCAAGCGGGCTGGTGCGGGCGCGAGTGAACCGGGCCGGCTCCGCGGGCAGCTTTTACGACCGACCGGAAGTGACCTGGATCGATATCGCATATCAGGGAGAGGTGGTGCCGAGGTGATAACCATCGAGAACCTGACCATCAAGTATGAAGACTTGGTGGCGGTGCGGTCGCTGAACTTGCAGATCGACTCTGGATGGGTCTTCGGGCTGATCGGCCCCAACGGCGCGGGGAAGACCTCGGTCATCCGATGTCTGGCGGGATTGCTGGTCGCTGATGAGGGGCGGTGCACCGTCGATGGGGTTGCCGTCGGCGAGAACCCGGTGGCCGTGCGTCGGCGTCTGGGATACATGCCCGACTTCTTCGGCGTCTACGACAACTTGCGCGTGTGCGAGTACCTCGAGTTCTTCGGCCAGCTTTATGAGCTTGGGCCCGCACGCTTGCGTCGCCGCACAGATGAAGTCCTGGAGCTTACCGATCTGACGGTGAAGCGCGACGCCCTGGTGGGCGGCCTCAGCCGTGGCATGAAGCAGAGGCTATGCCTTGCCCGAGCGATGCTGCACGAACCCGGCACGCTGCTGCTCGATGAGCCCGCTTCCGGTGTCGATCCCGGCGGGCGCTACGAACTGCGCCAGATCATCCGCCGGCTCGGTGAAGCGGGCAAGACCGTGCTCGTGTCCTCGCACATCCTGCCGGAGCTGGCCGACATCTGCGACAGCATCGGCATCATGGAGAGCGGCAGATTGCTGGCCTCAGGGCCGTTAGCGGAGGTATCCGCCGCGTTGGGCAGCCGGAACACACTGACCTTGCGCATTCTCGACAACCGCGCCGCCGACGCGCCGGCCTTTCTCGCGGGCATGGAGGCGGCGGGCGACGTTCAGGTGCGCGGCGACGAAGTCGAGATGCAGCTTCCCGACAACGGCGAGGCGGTCGCCGAAGTCCTCACCCGTTTAGTGACGGGCGGCCTGCGGATCGCCCACGTGCATCAGGAAGAGAACGAGTTGGAGCGCCTGTATCTGAGACTCACTCACGGCGAGTTGGCGTAGTCCCGGGGCAGCCGGACTCGAGACTCTGCCGGCGATGCTGGAAGGGGTGCAAACGTGGCTGCGACATTGACCGTTCCACTAGTCCGCAAGGAATTGCGCCAGGTTCTGCGAGGTCACGCCGCCTTCGCCCTGCAGAACCTGTACCTGCTGGCCATTGGCATCATCGCAGTGGCCGAGTGCGGATCCCAGGGGCTTTTCGACTCACACGCAAGCTGGGAGGCCGGGGCGAGCGCGTTCTGGCTCGTTGTCCTCGTGCAGGCGGCGCTCGGTGCCGTGGTTGGCGCCACTCTGACTGCGTCGGCAGTGACTTCGGAACACGAACAGAAGACCTTCGACGTCCTCGCCAGCGCCCCGCTGACCGAGGAGAGGATCATCTGGGGGAAACTGCTGGCCGGGATCGTCGTTGGGGGCACGGTACTCCTCGTGTCTGCGCCCATCGCCGCCGCGTGTTTCCTGCTGGGCGGAATACCCCTCGCGGCAGCGCTTTGGGCCTACGTGTTGCTCTACGGCACACTCGTCCTGTCCACCGCGCTGGGGCTGTGCTGCTCGGTGCTGGTGAAACGAACCGCCGCCGCGGTTCCCCTGGCCGTGACCGGCAGTCTGGTCCTGGTTGGGCTGTTCGCGAGCTTTCAGGAGGAAGCCCCCGCCGTCACGGCGATCAGTCCGTGTGGCGCCGCCAACATGCTTGCCCACGGGCAGCCTGCACCGCTGTTCGGGCATGAACTCCCCGTATGGGTAGTGTCCCTGGCAATCTGGTCCCTGGCGACACTCGCTCTGACTCAGGCGGCCACCCAGTGCCTCAAGCATCCGCATTTGCGGCGGTTATGGCCGGTGCGATGGCGACTCGCTTTGCTGCTCATGGCGGTTGCGCTTCTGGCCGCAGGATCCCTGGGCATCGGGCCGCGCCCGGGCGGGAATGCTCCCCCGCCCAAGCCGGACGATATCGCGATCAACCTGGCCGGGTATCTCACCACGTGCGCGTACCTGCTGCTGGTGTTGATCCCGGTGTTCGCAGCCGGGCTGCCGACGCCACTGGACCGCCGCCGCCTTCTCCGCCAGCCGCTGCCGTCATCCTATCGCCTGTGGGAGCGGCTGTTCGGCCACTCAGTCGTATCGGGCGGCCGATACCTGCTCCTCTTGTTGGTAGCGTGCTTCGCGGTCACTGAGGCCGGCCTGTTCCTGTGGGGAAACGGCCTTGCAGGCCGATGGTCAGGATGCCTGGCTCTCGCTTTCGTCCCCGCGGCGGCCGCTATCTGGGCCTTCGGCATCCTGGGCCGCCTGGTGATGTACCTGCGCTGGCCCCGCACCGATGACGGACGCCGCTTCCTCTCGTTGGTGCTGACTGCGGCAGTGCTGCTGGCGCCGGTTGCCCTGTGCGCTATGATGTCACCTGGCAAGGCGGAGCCAACCGCGACCGTCGAGTTTATCGGCTCGGTGATGCCCAGCACCGGCATCATGGCAGCCTTTCCGACCCATGAAACGTCGTATGCCAGCGACTTCATGAAGAGCATCGTGACGGCAGTCCCTGGCCCCGTCATCACGGCGGTGTGGCAGGTCCTGCTGGGTTGCGTGCTGCTGGTACTCGAGGTCCCATTGAAGCGTCGATGGCGGAGAGTTAGGCAAGAGGCGGAGGGTCGAGCCTAATGCGGTAAACGAACTGGGCAGAGTCTTGGTATCCTCGGTTCCCGGCGACCCGCAGTCAGATCATCCCAGTCAACCTTGACGCGCTGCCTCACGAAGCGGCATGGAATCCGCAGGTATCCGCAGTCGGCGGGTGTCGCGCGTATTGCTGGCTCCGGCTATGAGTGCCGTACGTTCTCTTCTGTCAGTAACGGGTCGGAGCGTCAGACGGGCATCCTGTGCCGAGACGACACGCTGGTGAAGCTATCGTACGACACCGCCGGCCAGCGGGCAGTAATGCAGGATGTCTTGGGTGCGACGACCTGCGTCTGCGAGGCTGCAGAGCAGGTAGGTCGCGAAGGCCACATCGGGACTGCCCGGAGGGCATTTCAGAGGGCGTGGTAGAGGTGCAGGCACTCCGTGTCATGGCGGCGCGGGTCCGAATCTTGATTGTAGGTAGAGGTCCTCAAGAGGCCATCTTGAGGG
>CAYWBK010000218.1:0-10206 GCA_964455745.1 uncultured Armatimonadia bacterium | reverse complement strand
AGCGATCTTGCCGTTTTGCCATTCGACCAAAGATTCTCGTCTGACAAGGCACTAGCATTAGACGAAGTGACGCACCGGAGGTTGCGACCGCGCCTCATTGACATCACAAGCCCTGTGTGTCCCGCCCACGCTCCAGCTACACCGCCGCCACCAGCGCGCAACCCAGCGGCGGCAGCGTTACCGTGATCCCCGCATCGCCTGCGTTCACGGTCATCTCCTGCTGCTTCGGTCCGTAGATGTGGGCGATGGCACTTGTCCCGAGGCGCGCATCGAGGACCGTCACGCTCCGCTCCTCGGTCGTCCAGTTAGCGAGGACCACTCCGTGGCGGCCGTCGGGGGCTTGCCAGGCGGCGTGCGCGACCGCCGGGACCGCGTAGTGGCGGCCATTGTGGTCCCATTCGAGGGTCTCGATCCCCTCGACCTGCGCCGGGCGCTGCATCCGGCCGTAGACGAGGAAGTCGCGGGCCGGGCCGCGCCGCAGGGCCGTCACGGTGCGGATGACCTCGAGGGAATCGTCATCGCTGCCGACCTTCGGCTCCCAGTCCGCCCAGTTGAAGGTCTCGCGGTTCAGCAGCGTCCCGTCGCCGGTGAGGACCGCGCCGGTGATCTCGCCCAGTACCCCGTTCCAGGCGTTGCGAATGGGCAGCGCGTAGGGCTCGCCCCCCGTGCTCATCATTCCGTGCATGATCGTGCACTCGTGGAACAGGTAGTGGTAGACCGGCACGAAGTTCGAGAACCCGCTGCTGGGCGGGCTGACGCGCACGTCGCTTTGCTGGAAAAGCTGCAGACAGAACTCGTTGCACGGGGCCTCCGTGGATTGGATCACCTGGGTCTCGCCCGCCCTCGCTTCGCCCGCCTCGGCGGCGGCGCGGCGGAAGTCGGCGATCATGTCCTCCATCGCCTCCACCATCCACTTGCCGGGCATCGGCGGGTGGCCGTGCTCGTCCGAATAGCAGGCGAATGTGGCCGCATTGCAGTTCTGGTCGAAGTATTGGATCGACTCCATCCCCCAGCCGATCAGATGGCGCACGAAGTCCACCGCGATGCTCTTCGTCTGCTCGGCGGCCATGCAGCAGACGTAGCTCGGCCGCCACGACCCGTCCCAGCCCTCGGCCCAAAGCTCCCCGTCGTGCCGCCGGGAGACGCCCTGCTCGCCGTAGTGGCGCTCGAAGTACTCCCGGCCATCGTAGCCGTTGTACAGATGACTCATCACCCAGCGGGTGCCATTGCAGAATGACCCCGTGTGCCAGCCGCGCTCGCGGGCCATGCGGCTGAAGCGCGTCATCGACTCATCGCCGCCCACGGGCGGGAAGCAATCCGGGTACACCCACGGCCCGCCGCGCTCCCACGACATCAGCACCGCCGTCAGCGGCGATTCGACGCGGTCGGCGACGCCCTGCAGGAGCGGGATGCACTTTTCGTACGGGAGGAACTCCTCGATGGCGGGCGCGGGGCCGTCGTCGAGGTAGCCTTGCAGGCGGATCGTGATATGCGGCGGCGAATCGAGCAGCCATTGCGGCACATCGCTCCGGCGGGTCAGCGGCATCGCCCACTTCTGCTGCAGGCTCCACTCGCGGTAGATATCCGCGGCGGCGTACCAGTCGCCCTCGAAGGACCCAAGGAGCACCTCGTACTCCAGCGTGCGCTCGCCTTCAGCGGGCCAGTCGCCCACGTGCGCCACACCCAGCCGCAAGCCCGCTCCACGTCGCACGGCCTGGATCATTTTCACATTGCCGGCGGTGTCATCGCAGGCGAGATAGAGCCCTCTATTGCCCCGATACCACGCGATAAACTGCGCGAAGACGCGGCCCGGATAGTGCGGCGAGTTGCCGTTCTCGGGGATGAGCTGCCACCGGCGCGGGTCGTCGACCGCGAGGTGATCGAGCATCCCACCGGACCAAAGCTCTCCGAAACCGGCGGGGAGCAGCACGGCTGCGTCGGGCTTCTCGGGCGCGACGACGAAGGGGAATTGTAGATCGACGATTCGGATGCCCGCGCCGTTGCGCACGCGGCATGTCCAGCGGCTGAAGCGGTCCCCCGCCGAAGCCCGGACGGTGAGCGTCACGTCGAGGTCCAGGCCGCCGACAGCCGAGAACGCCAGCGTCAGCGTCTGCTGTCCACCAGCCTCGGCCAGCGTTACCGCTGTCGCACCGGCATCGCGGGAATCGAGCTGCACGAACTCGTGGCTATTGTCCAGGTATTGCAGTGCAAACGCCGGATGATCGGGCGCTGAGGCAATCATCTCGGTGTCCGGCGCGGCCTTCGGCGTCAGAGACACGAGCCGCCCCGTGGCCTTATCGAAGGTGAACTGGTCAGTCGCGGTGGTCAAGACAACAGGGGTCATGTTCGCTTCTCCTGATGAGAGGGCCATAGGAATCCGCAAGAGTCGCGGTTGTGTCGCCCCTTGCGGGGCTATGATTCAGGGAGGGGCGGTCCGGATTCCGGGGGCTTGCGCCCCCGGCTAACATCCGGCACCCCTTCGGGGTGCAACACCAGGGCAGTATCCAGTATCCAGTATCCAGTATCCAGTATCCAGTATCCAGTATCCAGCATCCAGCATCCAGCATCCAGCATCCAGCATCCGCCTCTCTACGCCCTCCGCACGACCTCCACCAGCCACTTCACGCCCTCCAGCATCCGGCCGATCGACACCCACTCGTTGAGCGTGTGGACCTCGGCTCCGCCGGTTGCGAGGATGATCGCGGGGATGCCCCGCTCGTTGAAGACGTTCGCGTCGCTCCCGCCGCCGCCGATTTCCAGCGTCGGCTCCAGGCCGACCGCGCGGGCGGCCTCGGAGGCCAGCTTGACCAGCGGGCCGTCCGGGGCGAGGCGGAAGCTCTTGTAGTCGCTTTGTTCGGTGATCTCGACACTCGTGCCGGGAACCTCGGCGCAGGCCTGTGCGAAGCACTCGCGCATGTGGGCGACCTGCGCGGCGAGCTTCTCCGGCGAGTGGCTCCGCGCCTCCCCATCCACACGACAATGTGGCGGAACGATGTTGCGCGCCTCTCCCCCGCTGATGATGCCGATATTCGCGGTCGTCTCGTCGTCAAGGCGGCCCAGCTTCATACGAGAGATCGCCTTGCTTACCGCGATGATCGCGCTGCTGCCCTTCTCCGGGCACACGCCGGCATGGGCGGCGACGCCGCGCACGATGAAGTCCAGCTTCGCCGCCGAGGGCGCGCCGATGACCATTGTGCCGCTCTCCCGGCCGCCGTCGAAGACGAGCGCCATTTGCGATTTCACGCGCGAGTAATCCAGGAACCGCGCGCCGTTGAGGCCGGTCTCCTCGGCAATGGTGATGACCGCCTCGATCTCGCCGTGCGGCAGGTTCCCGGCGATGATCTCCCGTAGGCCGGCGAGGATGATCGCCAGGCCGGCCTTGTCGTCTGCGCCGAGGATCGTCGTGCCGTCGCTGCGGATGGTATCGCCGTCGATGATCGGCCGGATGCCCCGTCCGGGCTTGACGGTGTCCATGTGGGCATTGAGCATGATTGTCGGCTTGCCGGGATCGGTCGCCGGCAGGCGGGCGATGATGTTGCCGCACTGGCCGCCGATGGCCGCCCCGGCATTGTCGCGCTCGACGCTGAGGCCGATCTCCTGGAGCTTGGCGACCAGCACGTCGGCGACCGCGGCTTCCTCGCCGGAAAGGCTGTCGATGCGCACCAACTCGCAGAACTCGGCGGTGATGGATTCGGGAGTAGTCATGGTGGAGGCTCCTTATGGATGACGGCCCTACCCCGTCCCCGCTTCGCGGGGCCACCCCTCCCGTTCCGGGAGGGGAGAGACAAACGGCGATTCTCGCGCAGCAACAAACCGCTGCCGTTCTCCCCGCTCCACGTGTGGAGAGGGGCCTACCCGCTGTCGGCGGGTCAGGGTGAGGTTGCCGTTGGCCCGGCAGACGGCGGTTTTCCAGGCGGCGACAGAACGGCGGCGGGCGCGGGTTCTTCGCGCGGACCGAAGGTCCACTGGTGGGCGATATAGGCGGCGGTGCCGGAGTCGCCGTGAATGCTGCGGCCCAGCGAGAACAGGATGTGGTGCCCGTCGTCGATGTTGAACTGCCCGCCGACGTTCGTGAATACCTGGCCCTCGCTGGTGACATCGGTGGACGTTGTCCGGTAGACTTCGGCCCCTAACGTCCAGCGTTCGTTGAGGTCCTTCTGAACCAGCCACCCGGTGAACCAGTAGTCGCGGTTACCCGCGCCGGGGTTGATCCAGTAGCCGCCCCCGCCATAAGTGGTCCACGATCCGCGACTCTTCTGCACCCAGACCGGAAAGAACAGCATCGCGTGCCCGGAGCCGAGGCCCTTGTCCGCATTGCCGGAGGGGACCTCAAGCAGCGGGAAGATGCCGACCATCGGGCGGCGGTCGGTCTCCTGGATAAACCTGTATTTCACGCCCAGTTCGATGTCGCCGAGACCGCGCTCCATCGGCCCACCACCGGCGCGCGAGTAAGCATACGGCACGATGGTGTGAAGCTGGAGGTTCGGCGCGGCGCCGTAGTTCACCTCGATATGCGGCAAGGTTCCGCTGCGGCCGGTTGGCGTGTTCGACCGCTGTGAGGCGATGTAGACTTCCCAGTGATGCAAGTCTACAGGCTCCGGATCGTCTGTTATGAACGGTGGACCGGCGAGGGCCGCCTTCGATCCCGGCAGGCACAGCAAGGCGACGATACCGAGCATCACAAGCTTCGCGCGGCGGCCGCGTTGCCCGAGTGCGCGGGCGATCCATCTGTCCAAAGAGAGCGGACCCGCTCCCACGATCAGCAGGAAGATGCCGCCGAGGAACATGCACAGATCGGTGCGCGCCTCATGTGCCATCTTCCAGAAGCCATCGTGCAGCAGCATCGAGACCTTGGTGCTGGCGATCGCCACCGCGATGTCGATGATGAGCGGGATCGCCGCAAGACGGGTGAGCAGGCCGGCGATCAGCGCGGCCCCGCAGACTGTCTCAACCACCCCTACAAAGGGAGCGCTGAACTGCGGCCAGGGGATGCCAATCTTCGCGAAGCGCCCGACTCCCAGCTCATCGACAAACAGGAACTTTTGGATCCCCTCCGACAAGAAGACCGCGCCGACGAGCAGCCGGACGAGAACCGTTGCCCTCGGCGTCTGGCTCTCAACCGCCCATCTTAGCAGCTTCCACATGACCGCCTCCCGGCTGGCGACGGCGACTTCACGCCGCAGCGATGATCTCACTGCGGCAATTGTACATTATTGACGCAGTTTAGTCATCGGGCTGTGGCGATGAGGATTGACCACGAAGACTCGAAAACACTAAACGACCAAACGGCTTCTGGCGGGATTTGCCGTGCCGTTTCGTGTCCTGGTGTCTTTGTGGTCAAAGTCGTTGGTCCGCCTCACGGTCTGGCGTACTGAACGCACATCGAACCCTTCGACATTACAGCCCCCCGATTCCCGACTCCGGCGGAAGATGCAGGTTGAACACCAGGTCGATCACAGTCCGCAGGAACCCGGCTGAGAACTCGCCGAGGATCAGCCCGATGAACAGGGGCTGAGCCTTGCGGTAGCTCCCCAGGCCGCCGTATCGCAGCAGGACGGCCTTGATGAGCCATGTCGCGAAGATTGGCAGCCACAGGCGCATGAGGCCGAAACTCCCGGAAACGAGGTACCCCGCCGGGTGGAACGGCCACCAGACGAACCGGGTCCGCATGTACGCCAGGAAGCCGGTGAAAGCGATGCCGAACAGGTACGCTCCGCATGCGCCGTAGTCCGGGCGTCGGGGCGAGACGAGCCACGAATCGAGCTTCTGCCAGGGGTCCTTGCCGAACGCCCAGACGAGGATCGGAGCGAATTTGGCCGACTCATAGCCGACATGATACACCACGTGCAGGTACGCCCAGAAAGCGCACAGGATGGCGAGCACGCAGGCCGCCACCATCACCGGGGCCAGAGATCGGAGCTTCGCGTTCGTGCGGTCGCCGATGCGGAAGGCGTCCACGAAGCTGCACATCGGGAACTGCCGGTGGGTGCGGGTGAGGTAGAAGTACAGCGTCATCACGGTGAGATCGCGCCGCGAGAAAGCCGCCGTGCCCGCGATCTTCTGCATGATGTCCTCCGCGCCCACCTGGTATAGCTCGATGGTCGGCAGGCCAAGCTCGGCGCGCAGGCGAGCCATCGTGAGCACAATCGGAATCCACAGCCCGAAGAAGATGAGCGCGGTCGTCAGGCTCATCCCGGCCTCGACCGAGAACCAGATCAACCCGACCAATCCGACGATGAACCCCCAGAAGGCCCACGCGTAGGGGAAAGGCTCCGTCGCGTCGATTCTGCCGCTCGCGGGCACCCTCCCCGTGGCCAGCAGCCACACATTGCGCAAATGCCCCCGCGCCGCCCACAGCACGAACAACGCCACGCCATAGTACGCTCCGACGCCCTGCTGTTGCACATAAGGGAACCGGCCCCACTCGGTGTACCCGACCGCCGCAGTGGCGACCATCTCCAGCCGCGCGACCAGGAAGAAGAACCAGCAGGAGAAAGCAAGCTGTTGCGGGAGCATGTACGACAGGCCGAAGGCGAAGGGAAACATGGACAGGGGGATCGGGTTCGCCGCGCTCCACGGCATCCCGTTGAAGTTCAGCAGGCGAACGTGGATCGGGACTTCCGGCACCGCCGGCCACAGGGTGTGCGCGAGGTTGATGAACTGCAGGCTCATGCCGATGCCGAAGCCGATCCACATCAGCGGGCGGCTGAACAACTTCGTTTTCGGCGAAGTGATCTCCAGCGGCGTCTCGACGATGGGGTAGTTGAGCCGTTCGGCGTCCCACTGCCGCCGGAAGATCGCCGCCATGCACATCATCGTCCACGTCACAAGGGACGCAAACAGCGTCCAACGCAGGATCGGGCCGCTCCAGGCCCGCAGTCGCGCCGGATCGTACAGGGTGCTGTCCCCACGGAAAAGTGGATCGAGAACGGAGAGATCGGTGACGACCAGGTGCTTGGGCAAGAGTGGATGAATATGCACCGCCCAGGCGTTTTCAGGAGTTGCGCCCCGAACGACATAGGCGATGGTGCCGAACAGGATGGCGAGGTTGTCGTGACCGCCGATGGCGCTGCCGATCACCACGATGATGTAGATGGTGAGTAACTCGACCCGCGACAGCGTGCGGCTCGGCGCAACCCGCCGAATCGCGCCATTGAGCGCCGTGATGACGAGCAGGACGGAGACGGCATTGAAGAACAGGGCGGAGGTGGTGGCATTGTCCGAGTACCGCACGTACTCGATCTGGGCAAGCCACCAGGCGTTGAGGGGAAGCAGCAAGAAGCCGATGATGACGGAACGCACGGAGATCCGCTGCATCTTCGCGACAGCGGACGGCGCCACGGGAGCGGCCGAAGTCTCGTTTCCCGCACTCATCGGGGCGCGCACCTGCCCGGGGAGATCGCCGGCATCCACGGCATCACAGTATCTCCGGGAACTTCCAGGAGTGTTTCACGAAGGTGCGGTACCCCAACACGAAAACGATGAGCGAAAGCGCGACGATCGGCAGGAAGAACTGCATATCGGGCAGCTCGTTGCGCAGCAGGACCTGCCGATAGGCCGTGCCGAGCGTGGCCATCGGGTTGAGCATGTACAGCCTGAATAGCCAGGGGGCCAGATAGTCGTACCCCGGCGGCAAGAAGCGGCTCACCGCCCGCACCAGGCCATCGTGCGCGAACTCGACCGGGTAGATGATCGGCGTGAGGTAGAAGGCCACCTGAAGTCCCGCATCAACAATGTACTTCACGTCGCGGTAGAAGGTGTGGGCGCACGCGACCAACATCGCGACTCCGAGCAGTAACACGGTCTGCACCAGCACCAGCACGGGGAGGAACAGGTAGCTGGGCGTCAGCGCCACGGGACGCGCGGCGAAGATGACCAGCATCATCACCATCGCGATGAGGAAATGCACTCCGTTCCCGAAGACGACGGAGATGGGGACCACCGCACGCGGAAAGTAAATCTTCTTGATGACGTCGCGTGCCTCGATGATGCAACTGCACGAATTGAGGGTCGTATCGCGGAAGTAGCTCCAGGCGAGGAGCCCTGAAAGAAGCTTGAACGAATAATTGGGTTCGTTGAGCGGGAAGAAGTAGCGGAACACGATGGTCATGACGACCATCTGCACGAGCGGCGTGGCAAGCGACCACAGCACCCCCAGCACGCTGCCCCGGTAGCGCACGATGAGGTCTCGTACCATGAACATGCGCACGAGTTCCCAGTGAGCGATGACTTCGCGAAGGGACTGGATCATAAGCGCTTCCCGCGGCAGGACGCCTTCAGCCGAGGTCGACCTCCAGCACCGCCGCCGAGTGCGCCGGAAGCGTGTAGATGAAGTCAGCCGAAGCCGCGAAGGTCTCGTGGATCATGGCGACCTGCTCGGCCCCGAAGTCGTTCACCGTCTCCGCGGACGGGCCGTTCACGATGTGGGCCACGCCCTCCGGCCCCACGCGCGCGCTGTCGATCTTGACCCGCACCTCCTGCGGCTCATCCTTCTTCAGGTTGACTGCGGAGATGAACAGCTTGCCCGCCGCTTCATCGAGGCTCGCGAACACGTCGAGCAGAGGCTGTGTGCGTGCCAGGTTCCCCGGCGCCTCGCACGTCTCGCAATCGACCCAGGCGTTGAGCGCGATGCCGCCGCTGTAGTCCACCGCCGCCTGCAGGGGGAAGTATATCGTCTGGCGGAAGAGGCCTTCGGGGCTGGTGAAGATCGGCGCAATCACATTCACGAGCTGGGCGAGGTTCGCGATCTCGATGGCGTGGCAGTTGCGGCGCATCATGTTGAGGAAGATCGCCACCGCGAGGGCATCGGTAAGGTCATAGCGCTCTTGCAGGACTTCCTCGGTGTTGCCGCCGGTGCGGTACCACACGTTCCACTCATCCAGCGCGATCTTAATCTCGTGCCGGATGCCCCGCTTGCGCCGGGTGTCGCAGATGAGCTGCCACAGGATGCGCAGGTACTCCTCGAAGTTCGCAGGCTTGGTGAGCGTCGAGTAGTAGGGGTCCTCGCCGGGCGTCGGGCCCCAGTAGTAGTGCGCCGCTATGTACTGGACGAGGTCGGCGGTGTGGTCGAGCACCTCGACATCCCATTCCAGGTGCTGCGCCCCACAGGCGACAAGCTCGATGTCCGGGTCGGTCCACTTCATGACCTTGCCGAATTCCCGCGCGGCCTTAGCATAGTCCTGCGCGCTCTTATGGCCGATCTGCCAGTCGCCGTACACCTCGTTGCCCAGGCCCCAGTATTTCACCTTGTGTGGCTGCTCGTAACCGTGGCTCCGGCGCAGGTTCGCGAACTCGGTGTCTCCGGTTCCGTTGCAGTACTCGACCCAGTTCGCCGCTTCGTCCTGCGTGCCGCTGCCCATGTTCACGCAGATGTACGGCTCGGTGTCGATCAGCCGGCAATACTCGATGAACTCGTTCGTGCCGAACTGGTTCGATTCGACAGCGTGCCAGGCGAGTTCGCGCCGCTTTGGGCGAGACTCCTTCGGCCCGACGCCATCCATCCAGTGATACCCGGACACGAAGTTCCCGCCGGGCCAGCGCAGGATCGGCACCTTCAGGGCGCGCACAGCCTCCAGCGCATCCTTCCGGAAGCCGCGCTCATCCGAAAGCGGCGATCCAGGCTCGTAAATGCCGCCATAGATGCAACGCCCAAGATGCTCGATAAAGTTGCCGTATATCTTGCGGTCAACGGTTCCGACACGTTGCGAGAGATCGATCTTGATCGTGGACATGGACGGAGACCTCAGGGCTGCGAGATGCGGGATACACGAGACTTCGGCAGGGCTCGGCGCGCGCCAGTCTGTCAGGCAATGCGGATCAGCTCCCCGTGCTCCTGCAGGAACTGCGAGAACGGGTCGTCGCTGTCGAGAGGCACCAGGTCTATGGGTCGCTGGATGTCCCAGGTCAGCCGCCCGTACACCCGGAGGAACAACTCAGCGGGGCAGCCTCGCACCGCAAGGTCGATGTCCGACCGCTCCGTGGCAACGCCCTCCGCAATCGACCCGAACAAGTAGACTTCCGTGCACCCCGCCTCCCGGAGGATGCGCACGGCGCGGTCGATGTCATCTCTCAACGCCTCGGGCAGCGCAATATCGGCAATCGTCTGCATGGTTGTCACCTGAGTCTGTGCTTCGTCGTCTGCGCCGCCACGACCTCCATAATAGCCCCTTTGTGCCCGGAGAGGGAACACGGGCGACCGCAACGAAA
>CAYWBK010000217.1:0-10265 GCA_964455745.1 uncultured Armatimonadia bacterium | reverse complement strand
GGGTCAGGGTGAGGTTGCCGTTCGCCCGGCAAACGGCGATTTTCAGGGCAGAGACCACAGGGGACACAGTGAACAACACCGTCCTGCGTCTATCATGGGGTAGGCGGGCCGTTTCCCAGCCGTTCTCTGTGCCCTCTGTGTCTCGGTGGTTCAACGCCGTTCGCCTTTCATCTTGACGGTCAGCATCTGACAGAATTCCGAGCGCTTCGTCTGCCGGTTGTCAAAGCGACGTAGCGATGGTAGGTAATCGGCGGTAGTCGGGCCGTATTTGACGGCCCAGGTTGTCAAGCCATCCGGGAGTACCATAGCAGCCGAATGCGAAAGCCCCGCCGGGCGCGGGATGATTGGCAACACAGTCCAGGTGGTCTTCACGCGTACGGTCGCCGAGGTAAGTCAGGCTGTTTGCACTGATGTACACGAAGCGGAACTGGCAGGTGAATGCGAAACGACCGGCATCGGCTTGCACCAGCAAGAGACGCTCGGGCGGGAGCGGAACGGTGGCATCGGGGGCCCCGTGGACAGTTGCCTCACGCAGAAACTGAAGGCTGTGGGTCAAACAAGCAGCGTATTCGTCACGGCCGCGCCAAAGGGCTTCCTGGTCTATCCCACCCCGAACAGCCTCGTTTCCCCCAGCTTCATCTCGAACGTGTGCGACTTCGCCGCAGGCATCGTCTGGTCGGTGATCAGGTCGCGCAACGTCGCCGCTTCCGGCAGGACAAGTGTCTTCAGCCCGGCAGAGGCCGCGTGGATCGAGACGAATCCCGAGGTTCCGCTGATCACATCGTCGGTGTCGCAGTAGATGTGCACCCCCGCCTGGCGCGCCAACTCCCGTAACACCGGGGCGCTCACCTGCAGTCCGCCGCAGAACACCGACGTCCATTCCGGCGTCCGCTTCATCGCGAACGCTGTCTCTCCGGTCCCGGCATACGCCCCCAGCGGCAGCACGCCCGCCTGTCCCGCCGTGACTGCGAACAGTGGAGCGGGCTTCTTGTCCGGTCCGAAGCGGTAGCCTTGCGGCAGCTTCGACAACCACGCAGGCCGGCTGTCCAGCAGGCTCACCGCCGCCGTCGGGGCGTCCACCTGTTTCACCTCGAATCCGATCAGGTCGCCAATGTTCGCCGCTAGAGCGTCTTCCTTCACGAACCCCGGCGCATACAGCCACACGGCCATTTTGCCGTCTCTGGCAATGTGCGTCCTGATCTGCTGGCGCTGCGCCTCGGTCACCCGGTAGGCGTTCAGGAACACGTACATCCGCGCCGAGTCCGGCACGCGGCCCTCGCATAGATCGGCCAAGAGATAGTGCCCTATCGGGCAGCCCATCCTGTTGACCTGCAGGCGCATCTGCGACACCGTCTCGGCCGTGATCTCGTTGGAATTGCGCAAGTAGAGGAAGCTGTCCTCATCAGTGATGACTGCCACCTGCGGTCGGAAGGGCTGTGGCCCGGATGCGGCGGGTCGGGAGGGTTGGCCGCTGCTGCCTCGCAGGCGAGACGCCTGCGCCACGCGCGAGGCCTGTGCCACGCGCGAGGCCTGTGCCACCCAGATGTCTCGCTCCTTCGCAAAGGTGTCGAAGATCGTCTTGTCGGCCATCCAGCCGGTGCCGAAGTCCATCCACCACGTCCCGCAATGCCGCTCGAACTGGTGTCCGAAGTTGCGCCGGTAGACACCCAGCGTTTCATCCATCGTCGAGGTTCGTCCATAGCCTGCGTCCACGGGGGCAAGATGCGTCCGCGCGTCGTCCTCGTTGACCCAAAGCTTCCCGTGCGCCATGACCGTATCGACCGCCGACATGAACGGCCCGCAGCCGCCGGCCTGCCGATCGTTGTACGAGATCGGCGAGCAGAAGATGTCGACATCCGGCGAGTCGAGCGCCTTGCGCATCCGCAGATGCCCACTGACGGCCCCGCCATACGCGAACCCCGAAACATCGTAGAGATACCCGTAGAAGGACACGACCAGCTTCCGCCGTCCGGTCTCCTCCTTCACCAGCTTCGCGAAGCCGAGGAGGTCGTCGCACAGGCAGTCTTGCATGTACTCGGCAAAGTCGATCTCAAACCGCTGTGTCTTCGGGTCCCGGAATGCCCCCAACTTCCCGTCCGTGCGTTCGGCGAGCGTCGGCACACGGATACTCTCGAACGTGGCCCCGACAATCTTGTCGGGGTAGCCCCACGCCGCTCGCAGCGCCTCCACTGTCTTGTACTTCGCCTTCACCCAATCCGCGAACGCCGCCCGGAAGGGTTCCTCGAAGCACGGCATGATCGGCTCCCACGTCCAGTCGTAGAACCACTCGCCGGCGCTCTGGGCGCTGATATGATAGCCCAGTATGTGATCGCCGTACCTGGCCTCCAGGTGTCGCACGAGCAACCGCAGGTTTGTCGCCGCATCTTGCTGCCACGGCTTGGAGGCCGGCGAGGCCTGCGTCCGTGGGCCATAGTCGTACACCATGATGTGGCCGGGGTGATCTTTCTTCCACCAGTCGGGCGCGTCCAGGTGAATGCGGGGGATGATGAGCGCGTTCGGGTCGATACCCACGATGTGCTCGACCTGGGCATCGACGCCCGCGTAGTCAGGCTGCTCGCCGGGCTTGGCCCAGGGCAAATCCATCGGCATCGTGCCGATATGCAAGCCCCTATCGCGTCCGAGCGCAAGAAGCTCGTCCGAGGGGGTGCCGCCCCCACCGTAGATCGTCCACGGCGGGGCCTGGTGAATCGCCTGGGTGTCGACGTCGCGGTTGTCCGAGGCCCGCAGCCACAGGCTGACGGTATATGTCTTGCCCTTTTGGAGGCGCGTATTGTGGTAGATGTGGATCTGGTAGCCGACCGTGCCGGCCTTGGCGATGTGCACGTGAAGACAACTTTTCCCGCTGTGCGGGTTGTCGGTGTCCAGTGAGAATTTCGCGTCGGCCCCGGTGGAGTTGTTGAGGAAGTAGGTCCAGCCCTTCGGAAGCTCCGCGCCCTCGAAGTCCCCGCCGTCGAGCAGATTGGGCGACAGGGGCCTGGCCAACGTGCCTTCGACCATGACCACATCATCAACCCACCAGTCCCCAGCCGGTGTGCAGTTGCGGATATGAACGGCCACATTGTCGTCATCGCACGGCGCGACGAAGCTGTAGGTGAACTGCCGCCATTGCGGAGTGACGTGGCAGACGAGCGGCGAGGCCCCGGCTCCGGCGGTGTGGAGAAAGATGAACGGCGGCATGGGCTTGCCGTTGACCACCATCGTCGGCACGCCATTGCGGGTCTCGACCCGTGCCTCGAGGGCGAGGGCCGAAACGGGGAGAAGCGTGATGAGAACGAGGAGCAGGAGGGGGTGATAGGAGGGCATGAGAGGGCTCCTTCAGTGCGTCCAGACGGTTACCCATGATACCGGGGGCAGACCCTGCGGCCTGCCCCCGCGATGCCGTTACAGCAGTTCCCCCGAGTCCCATCCCCATCTCTCTCTTACCCTTCCTTCCGCTCTTCCCACGGCGCCGGTTCCGGGATGTTGAACAGTTGGCGCTTGCGCTTCAGATAGTACTTGTAGTCATCGAAGCTCACGTCCGGCGGACAACGATGGTTGACGTAACGGTCAGTTCGGCATCTATCGCCCATCACATACCGATCACATTGCCCCGGCATATCAGGCACCGCGTCGCCCTCTGTGAGGCAGCCAGATAGCGCTGGCACCATCTCCGAGCAGCTATCTGCGGGTCATGGGCCAGACCCACTGGGTATGCGTTCCTTCCCCTCCCAGTCCGCTTGCATCAGCGCGGCAAGAGAGAACGGCAGCGCCTCATCGCGACTCTCGCCACGGTCGATCAGTCGACCTCGGTCGGCTGTGATGACGGTGATGCTGTGATCCTTCGCCTGCTCGACAAACATGCAGGGCCGAAGATCGGTCCCAAGGTGTCTGAGGCTCGGGATGATGATGCCTTCTGCCTCGCCCGCCATCACCCGCGCCACTACGTCGTCGATGGTGCTCTCATCCGCACTTCGCACGATCTCAACGAGGCGTACGTCGCAGGCGCGAGCCGTTATCCGAATGCGCCTGACCGGCCCTGCAGCACCTCGCCGGGTGATGGGGGCGTCCCAGATGTAGCCGATGAACTTGTCCGCTCCCGTCTCGAGTCGCTTCCATAGTTCGCGCTGTTTCCTCGTGCCGCGAGGCCTTCCCATTTCTCTTGCGCCTTTCGGTTTTCGCTACCCTTCCTTCCGCTCTTCCCACGGTGTCGGCTCCGGGATGTTGAACAACTGGCGCTTGCGCTTCAGGTAGTACTTGTAGTCATCGAAGCTCACATCCGGCGGGCAGCGATGGTCTACGTGCGGGATGAAGCCGCCCTCTTCGACCAGCGGGGCGAGGCGATCCAGCTCGCGGTCGATCGCGTCCGGGCCCGCGGCCAGGGCGCGCTTGTTTACGCCGCCCATCAGCAGGCACTCGCGGCCGTGCTTCGCGCGGATCGCCACCGGGTCGCTGCCGCCGGCGACCTCGACCGGGAACATGCAGTTTACGCCGCCCTCCAGCCAGCCTTCCATCACTTGGGTGATGTTCCCGTCGCAGTCGACATAGAAGACGCTTGCGCCGGCCTTCTTGACGGCATCGGTGATGCGCTTGTAGCCCGGAGTCAACCACTGCTTGAACATTTTCGGGGAGATGATGCACCCGTGGTTGAAGCAGATGTCCTCCCAGAAGGCCCCGCCGTCGATCTTGATGTCGCGCACCGCCGGCTCGATCATCTTCAGGCAGAAATCGGTGAAGGTGTTGACCATGTCCTCGATCAGGTCCGGGTAGTCCATGCACAGGATCGCGATGTGATCGAAACCCGTCCAATTGCGGAAGGTGCCGAAAAGGCTGCCGAGGTTGATGATGACCGGAAGATCGGAGTTATTCAGGTTCGCGACATGCGTGTCCCAGTCGGAAATCACGCGAGCCGGGTCGTCAGGGTTGAGTCTCTCTTTGAACCGCTTCCAGCTATCCCAGTCTTTGATCGGGAACTCCAGGTACCTGGGGATCGTGGAACCGCCGTCGGTGCGGACCATGCAGATGGCGCCGTCGCCATCCTGGATGATCCGGTGGTCTTCCTTTTCTTCGAGCACCTTGTACTCGAAGCCCGGGATGATCCCCAGGTGCACCGGCACGCCGGCGGTGGGCGCAAAGCCGAAATACTGGTCGGCGATCCAGTTGTTGTTGATCTCCTTCGGCAAGCCCTCGCCGTGCCAGCGGGGGAAGGTCTCCTCCCAGTAGCCGAACTCGATGTCCGGCACGTGATCGACGGGTTTGTAGTGGAAGGTGTTGAGCCAGCGTTCTTTGTGAGTCATCGTGGGCTCCTCGGAAAGCCAATGTTGGCAGGGTTGACGGGCGATGGAGCGGGTGATTCGCCGGTGCGGGTCCGTGTACCTGCGTGAGAATAGATAACCCAACCGGAAGGCAGTCATCATCTCGGGTTCCGGCACTCTGAGGTGATGGGAATGGTCTTGCCCCGCCTGCTATACGACACCCCTCCCGTGCCGGGAGGGGACAGGCCAATGGCGTTTTCACGGCAGCTTTCATGCCGGTTGCCGGCACTCTGAAATGATGAAAATGATCGCGTCTCTTGCCTCCGACCTCACCACCATATAGCATCATGTGGCCGCGCCGTTTATGGCGCGGATCGCGCGGTGAACCGCGCGTCCACAGAAATGGGTGGGAGGGGGGAGCCGCCCAAACGCGCTTTTTGAGACAGCACGGCCGACGACCAAATAGTAAGAATTTGGTAAGCCGATCATAAGAGCAGGTTACGAGACATCGGAGCGGAATCATTGACGGACGTGAAGCGTTACAAAGCACGACATTATGAGGGAGGCTGCCAGTGAAACTCACAAGAGACTTCGCGCTGCTCACAGTGGCGTTGTTGACATTTTCATTCTTTGGCTGTGCCAGGCCGAATAAGACGGTCATGGGGGAGGCCAAGCCTGCAGCCACAGCGCCGAAGGCGGACACTGCCGCCGCGACCGGGGACCTGACCGTCCTCGCCGCCGCCTCGCTCAGCAAGCCCTTCGATGACCTGGGGGCGGAGTTCGAGAAGCAGAACCCTGGCATCAAGTACAAGGGCAGCTACGCCGGCACGCAGGAACTGCTCGCGCAGATGGAGAGTGGCGCGAAGGCGGATGTGTTCGCATCGGCCTCCGAAGAGCACATGTCAGCCGCCGTCGTCAAGAAGCTGGTGCGCGAGCCGAAAGCCTTCGCGACGAACAGCCTGTGCATCGCCGTGTCGCCTCACGCGGCAAACGTGACATCGCTGAAGGACCTCGCGAAGCCGGGTGTGAAGGTCGTCGTGGCGGTGGAGAAATCGCCAATCGGCAAGTACACGCGCAAGGTCTTGGACAAGATCGCCGCCGACAAGGGATTTGGGCCGGACGTGGTGAAAGGGATCAAGGCGAACGTCAAATCGGAGGAGACCGACGTGAAGTTGGTGCTCTCCCGCGTGTCTCTGGGGGAGGCTGACGCCGGCTTCGTCTACAAGAGCGACGCAGTCTCCGCCGGCGACAAGGTTCGCCTCATCGAGATACCGGGGGAGTTGAATGTCACCGCCTCGTACCCGCTTGCGGTGTGTGCGACGGCGCCGAATCCCGATCCGGCGGCGAAGTTCGTGGAACTGGTCCTGTCGCAGCAAGGGCAGGACATCCTGCGCAAGTACGGTTTCCAGCCGCCAGGGCCGAAAAAGTAGAGTGTGAACCAGTTTGGCAGCATCCCGCGAGCATCAGCACTCTCCCCTTTTCGGAGCAGTGCTGATTCTCTTTGTCTCCATCTTCGCCGCGTTTATCATGCTGCCTGTGGTAGCGATGCTCTTGAACGTGCGCTCCGCCGATGTCTGGCGGGCCGCGCAGTCGTCCGAAGTGCGCGAGGCGCTGCTGCTCAGTGTGAAGACCAGCCTCACCACAACGCTTCTGTGTAGTCTCATCGGCACCCCGGTCGCTTACTTCCTCGCCCGGTACCGCTTCAAGGGCAAGGGCGTGTTTGACGCTTTGGTTGAACTGCCGATGACTTTGCCCCCGATTGTTGGGGGTGTGGCGCTCCTCATGGCCTTCGGCCGCCGGGGGCTGCTGGGCCAGGCGATCCACGCCTACGGCTATGACATCCCTTTCACCTCGCTGGCAGTCGTTATGGCGCAGTCCTTTGTCGCGGCCCCGTTCTTCATTCAGGCGGCGCGCGCGGGGCTTGAAGCTGTGCCCCGGAATCTCGAGGAAGCGTCGCGGACTCTGGGCGCGTCGGAGCTACGCACGATCCTGCGCATCTCGCTGCCGTTGAGCTGGCCGGCTTTCACATCAGGGGTCATCCTGTGCTGGGGCCGAGCGATCGGCGAGTTCGGCGCGACGATCATGTTCGCAGGCAACCTGCGCGGAACCACGCGAACGATGCCCTTAGCGATCCTGACGGCGATGCAGGGGGAATTGAACGCGGCGCTGGTATTGTCCGTGGTACTGCTCATCTTCTCATTCTGTGTGTTCATGTCGGCGAGGCTTTTGCTGGCGAGGAGGGCGGCCAGGTGAGGACGACAAGCATGAGTCATGGCACAGGAATGCTCTCCGATTGTCGTGCGGTGGCCCCGGAAACGGCCCTACCCCGCCCGCTGCGCGGGCACCCCTCCCGTTCCGGGAGGGGAGAGGCAAACGGCGATTCTCGGGGCAGAATGACGGCGATGGCGGGCGAGACGCCCGCCCCACGCGCGACAAGATTGCCGCCTCCATCTAGTATCCGCACCCAAACAGTACTTGCGACGGAGGGCTTGCCTGATGCTCTCCGTTAAGATCAGCAAACGCCTGCGCCAGTTCACCCTCGACGTCGAGTTCACGGCGGCGGAGGGCGAGGCGCTGGTGCTCATCGGGCCTACAGGTTGCGGCAAGACGATGACGCTCCGCAGCATCGCCGGCCTCGAGCGGCCCGACAGTGGCCGCATCGTGTGCGACGGCGATGTGCTCTACGATGGCGCCAGCCGGGCCATCGTGCCCCCGGAGAAGCGGCATGTGGGCTTCGTGTTCCAAAACTACGCGCTTTTCCCGCACCTGACCGCCCTGGAGAATGTTGTCTACGGCCCGACTGCCCGTGGCGTGCGGAGATCGGAGGCCCTCGACACCGCCCGGGACGCCCTCGCGCAGGTCGGCCTGACGGAGCTTGGCGCCCAGCGTCCCTTGCAGCTCTCCGGCGGCCAGCAGCAGAGGGTCGCTCTCGCGAGGGCCCTCGCCAGCGGGGCGCGGGTATTGCTCATGGACGAGCCGGTGGCGGCGCTGGATGCGCAGACCCGGCGCGAAGTGCGGGCGGAGCTTCGCAGCGTCATCGAGAGCGTCGGTGTCGCGACCGTGATTGTCACTCACGATCACATCGACGCTTTGACCCTCGGCGACAGACTGTGCGTGATGCGCGAGGGCAAGATCATCCAGCAGGGCACACGCGCGCAGTTGTTGACTCACCCGCAGGATGAGTTCGTGGCCGATTTCCTGGGGCTGAACCTCTTCCGGGGAATCGCCGTCCTGCGTGAGGACGACATCGTCGAGGTGCGAGTGAACGGCTCGAAGCTGTATGCGACGGAGAAGATCGCGGGGGATGTCTTCCTTGCCTGTCACCCGACCGATGTCACCCTAACCCCGCACGCGCCCGAGGGTTCGGCGCTGAATGTGATTTCCGGCGAGGTGGCGGAGATCGTCCATCTTGGCGGCACAGCGCGCGTGACCCTGCGGGGCGACCTGGCGATCGTCGCGGAGATCAGCGCACGGTCGCTCACGGCACTCGCCCTGAAGGTCGGCGACAGGGCCTTCGCCTCGTTCAAAGCCTCGGCGGCACGTTGCTACAAGTGATTGTATGCCTTCACAACCCTTTCCAGCCCCGCTGTCCCTTCGCTCCTGAAGCCTCCAGTATCTCCGCCCCTATGCCGATGTGCAGGATTGGAACAGTCGGGCGGGGAAGGGGGTTAGTAGTGGCTGGGGCGACGCCACCCGCGCAATGGCCGTCCGTAGCCGTTACCAGTATCCAGCATCGAGTATCCAGCATCAGCACCACCGGAGGCTTCCCGTGGCAGACATCTCTCCTCTTTGCCGCCGCATCATGGACAACGTCGAGAAAGTCATCGTAGGCAAACGCGA
Source organism: uncultured Armatimonadia bacterium (assembly GCA_964455745.1). Lineage (GTDB taxonomy): Bacteria > Armatimonadota > Zipacnadia > Zipacnadales > CAYWBK01 > CAYWBK01. The sequence goes on along the minus strand of CAYWBK010000217.1, from coordinate 1,173 downwards.
TGTCATTCGGATGATGCTGGTCTCGATTCTGTGCGAGGGCCACGTGCTCTTCGAGGACGTGCCCGGAGTCGCCAAGACAATGCTCGCGCGCTCGATGTCCAAGTCGATTGGGCTGTCGTTCGCCCGTGTGCAGGGAACGCCCGATCTTCTCCCCTCCGACATCACGGGGGTATCGGTCTTCAACCAGAAGACCACCGAGTTCGAATTCGTGAAGGGCCCGGTCTTCAACCACATTGTCCTCGCGGATGAGATCAACCGCGCCACCCCGCGCGCCCAGGCGGCGTTGCTTGAAGCAATGGCCGAGCGGCAGGTCTCGGTGGATGGTAACACCTACACGCTCAATGCGCCGTTCATCGTCATGGCTACCCAGAACCCCATCGAGCACGAAGGCACCTTCCCGCTCCCCGAGGCGCAGCTCGACCGTTTCCTGATGAAGCTCAGCGTTGGCTATCCGTCGTTCAGTGACGAAAATACGATGCTCGAGCGGCTGCGACTGCATCACCCGATTGAGGACACCGAGCAGGTCGCCGATGCTTCCGAGATGATCGCCGCGAACCGCGTGGTGCGGGACGTGTACGTGCATGAGAAAGTGCGTGAATACATCGTGCGAGTGGTCCATGCAACGCGGCGCAGCACCGACCTGTCGATGGGAGGCAGCCCCCGAGCCTCAATCGCGCTGTATCGCACCGCACAGGCGCTGGCGGCCATCGAGGGGCGCACGTATGTGATCCCTGATGATGTCAAAGACGTTGCCCAGCCCGTCCTCGCCCACCGCGTCATCGTGAACCCCGAGAGCCGCCTTCGGGGCAGGAAGGGCAACGAGGTGATCCAGGGCGTAATCGACGCCGTGCCGGCCCCGGTGGAGAAGGAGACGAAGTGAGGATGGCAGGAGTAGAGAATTCAGAAGCCGAGAATTCAGAATGAACGGCGGACGGCGGCACCTGCGCCGGCGGAGGCCGCTCTGCCGGATGCCCTGGCACTACCTCCCATTGCTTCATAGCATGTAGTTGCGCCATTCATGGCGCAAGATGCGCGATAAACCGCAATATCCGTTTAGCGACTTCTTCCCTTGGACCATGTGGCAGCGCGATTTATCGCGCTAAATGCGGGCCGAACTGCCATCCACGTATCACGCCATCGGCTGCGGGTAAGCATTTCGTCGAAGTAGAAGCA
>CAYWBK010000216.1:8988-10286 GCA_964455745.1 uncultured Armatimonadia bacterium | reverse complement strand
TCGGCGCTACAGAAGAGACATGGTTTCGCATGGGGCAGTCAGCTTCACTCGGATCCGGTACTAGGTGGGTAAGTGCTCTTCTCGAGCTGGATCATCATGAAGTAGATGCCTGCACCAGCCGTTAGTCCTACTGCCCACTTCGCAAGCTCTTGGCCGCGGGGCCGCCACCTGAGCCGCCGGGCGAACATCCACGTCATCATCAGCAGCATGATCGAAGCCATCACTACATACCAAGTATACCAAGGCTGCTGACCAGCATCATTGGACCCCGCTCCATGTATCTGTGTCACGTGGAGCAGGTAGCTAACTATGCCAACCAGTTGCACACCTCTACAGACCCAGTGGCTCAATCCTGCGGCGTCGCCCAGTCTATACACCCTCAGAAGGAGGGTGACCCCATAGAAGAGCTGGACCGCCGCCATCGCAAATATGAAGCTCGCTGTAGCGTTGAGCAACCAGAGTCTGACCACGGCCTCGGGTTGTGGTGGTCCGAGTTCGCCAGCAACCTCCGCATAGTAGAAGGAGGCCGCCGCCATCCCGATGAGCACGCTTACAAGTGAGCAGGCCACGTGACCAACGGCAGGTTCGTCGGGCGGACCCGGCCCAGTGACCGATCCAGCAACCAGTATGATTGCCGTGAACGCGAAAGCCGCAATCACACCCGCCACCTGCGAGAACAGCCCCACCGCCTTCTGCGTGCTATCGGCCAGTGTTCTCCAGCCATCTGCGGACCACGGAGCCGAGAGCCCCTGCGCCAGCTTCGCGACGGCCTGTTCCATCAACGCCGGGTCGGCAGGGATGGAGGCGTTCTCGGTCACCATGATCGAGCCGTCAGTGGCGGACACGACGCGAGCCGAGACACCATATCCGTTCGCACTCGGCCAATACACGCCCACGACGATTGCAGCCAGCCCAGTTGGAAGCCGATGGTCTCCGCCCGTTCGCCGAGCATCTCAGCCCCGCTGCCGATGCGCTTATCGTTCAGCAGCCGATAGAGCCTCTCCCTTTTCACGACCCCAAAGCGGCCACTCCGGCTGAAGGCGACCGCCAGGAGTTTGGCCACATTACGCCCTGGGTCGTCGCTCATCCCGTGGACTGCGTCCATCTGCCCCCGGGCGGAGGGACCGTCGGCAGGGCTCAGGTCCACGATGCCAATGCGAATGCGTGAGGCTGTCTGGGCGGCGGACGGCACGGTAGCGGCTAACAGGCAGGCGATGGCGAATGGTAAGACGGATGGGCGACGCACGGGTGTGTTCACCCCGCGGTGATCCGGGTGTTGAAGGCTTGCAGTAGCCTAG
>CAYWBK010000216.1:0-8978 GCA_964455745.1 uncultured Armatimonadia bacterium | reverse complement strand
TGGCGATTCCCTGCCTGGCCGCCGAGCGAGTGGTAGAATGCGAGAGTATCGGTGCGTAGGCCCCGAGGCTGTCGAGGAAGGGAGGGCCGCTACGGCAGCGAACTTGCCCATTGACGGGGGAGTGCGTGATGCTTTCCTGCAGTAAGTCCTGGCTACAGAGGGGTATGTCATGCGTTGCGTGGATGCCGATCAGGCATCGAACGGTGAGGTCTGCGAGATGGGAGCACGGGGCGTCCAAGTCCAGTGGCTGCTGGCCTCGCCGGAGGGAACCCCGAACTTCGCCCTCCGTCGTTTCACCCTCGAATCCGGCGGGCAGACGCCCTCTCACTCCCACCCGTGGGAGCACGAGGTGTACGTCCTGCGTGGCGGCGGAGCGGTCGTCACGGATGACGGTGAGACCTCACTGCATCCCGACTGTGCGGTGCTGGTGCTGCCCGAGGAGACCCACTGCTTCCGGGCGGGAGACGACGGCCTGCAGTTCCTGTGTCTGGTGCCCCTCGGAGAGGCCACCAAGGGCCACTGAGTGATGAGCATGACTCTGTCACGGTGTTCGGTCAGTCGCCTTCCCCGACGATCCGCTCCAGTGCCCTGGCCAACGACTCCTCGCTCGGTCTGGCGTAGATGCCGGCGGTGGTCCGCACGTCAGCGTGGGCCATGATGGCCGCCACGTCCCCGAGCGGAACGGGGACCTTGGTGCCCTCGTCGCCCGAGAGCAGTCGGCGAGCCAGGTCGTGCCTCGCCTGGTGCCCACCCCGGACCTTCTCGGCCAACGCCGCAGGCACGTGTCTCCTGAGCGAGTGCCACGTCGCCCACACCACGCCGCGACTGATCGGGTCGTGCGGAGCACGCTCGGCGCAGAAGACGAAGTCGTGCTCTGCGGCCGGGCGGACCTCCAGGTAGGCCCTCAGGGCCTCACGGGCCTCCACGTTCAGGGGAACCCGATAGGTCTTCGAGCCCTTCCCCACATAGGTGATGCTCCCGCTCCTCGCACCGACATGTAGGCCACTGAGCCTCGCCGTCGCCACGCTCGAAGACCTCGCTCCGGTGAAGAGCAACAACTTGACGATCGCTGCGTCACGAGGCGACATCTGGTCGCAGGCCCGCAGGATCGAGTTGCGTTCCGTCCGGCTGAACCCGGACGGGGCGGTCAGGCGCTCCAACCTGACCTTGGGCCAGCGGAGGCTCGCCACCAGCGTCGGACACACGAGGCGGAGTCCGAGACGCAGGCCCATGAGCTTCCGCTGGACGGTCCCGGACTTCAGTCCCCTGTGGGTCATGTACGACCGCCACTCCGCCACGTCCACCGCCACGACTCGCACGTCGTCCGGGTCCAGGACCTCGCCGGTGCTGCCCCGCAGGAACTCCTCGAACTGACGGCAGGCGGTCACGGTGATCTCGACCGTGCCACGGGCGAGGTCCTCGTCCTCCAGCAGTCCGGCCAGCCTCAGCGTGAATCTGGTGTCGCACTCCATCGGTTCTCCCGCCTCTCGCAAGTGTCGTTCGCCAAATCTGTGGGCTTAAACCCCGCCGAATCGCACGTGTCGTTCGCCGAGTGGGGGGGTCTACGGAACGTCATGTGCAGTGATGTTCGCCAAGGGTGACGATGCGAGTCCAGCGATGGGAGGAGTCTGGACCTCGGCGTGAGTGGGAGGCGGGACATCGGAATCGACGAGTCGACTCGTCGAGAGATGGAAGAATCGAGCAATCGAGCAATCGAGCGGGCGATGGAGCGACGAGACGAGTCGGGATTCGCCACGTCGTCTCCGCCGAGTGTGACCGAGACGCTCGGAGGCGGTGGGTCGCCTCGGGCTCGGGGACTGGTCTTCTCGTAAGCGGTCCGGTCTCCCGGTGACGCCGATTCCACCGGGGTCGGAGGCCCGAGCCCGCCGCCTCGCCGGCGAAATAGATGAGGGTACTTCGGGAGATGCCCTCATCTTTCTCACGAAGACTGCCCTCGGATGACCATGTGCCATCTCGCCGAGTTGTATGAGGTACATCGGAGCCACGGTCCACGGCGACCGTGTGCAGTCCACATCACACGATGGACCCGGCAGCGGCGGCCTCCGCTGAAGACCGGTCGCTCGATCCACGGGACGATGGGATCTCCCCCAGGATCGACGACCGGCTCCCGGGCGAGGAGATCCCGATGCCCTCGACCTACACCTACCCCGACGGCCTCACCGTGAGCATTCCCGACCACCTGTCCCACATCGCACCGTTCCGCCTGGAAGACCTCGACGCCCTGGGCTTCGACCCGCTGAGGCAGGTCGTCGTGAACCTCGACCGAGTCTGCCGTGGCAGGAGCGGGCAGTACGTGAAGCCGCCGAAGTGCAGGTGGCCATACCCGGCGAGGGACGAGTACCGTGAGGCCATCTGTTCGACGTGGATCGACGAGGCGACCGGCGAGGAGCGCCTCTGCAACCCGCACGTCGTCACCGACGCCGAACTCGCTGCAGCCGTCACGGTCCCGTACGGCTGCACCTGGGAGACGTCCCTCTTCGGCCCCGGACTCGTGGGCAAGCGCAGGGCCTACTGGCCGATCGCCCGCAACACCAGGTACTGGCTCGGCTCGCAGATCGTCGCCACCGACGTCGACGGGGGGATGCCGTGGTCGGAGGCGAGGGAGGTGCTGGCCCGCCACGGGCTGCATCCGACCTTCGCCTACGACTCCGGATCCTGCCGCTGTGGACACGGCGACCACGATCGCTATCGGGTCGTCGTGGTCCTGGACGAGGTGTCGACCGACGCAGCGATCACCAGGCGCCTCGCCCGTGGCTTGACCGAGATGCTGGGCGGTGACCGCAGCAGCGCCGACCTGACTCGAGTCTTCTACGGAGGCAAGTCGGTGATCCTGTCCGATCCCGGCCGCCGGGTGTCACGGGCCGAGTTCGAGGAGTCCCTGTGGTCGGCCAAGGTGCCCGGCTACTCGCCGGGCACGAACCTCCGCTCGGCGAGGTCTCGGCACCGTGCCAGCTTCGGACTGGACTCCGGGGCCGCAATCGTCGGGGCAGGTCACGAGAGTGAGCGAGGGGGAGGTCACATCGTCGATTCCGAGTACGAAAACGGCATTCCTACTAGAGATTCTAATACGAGTGCCGAAAACGTACTCGATTCCGAGGGTGTGGACGGCCCCCCGGAGTCTGGTCGATGCACCCCCTCCCCTCGTCTCGCCCCTGCCTCCCACGATTGCGCCCGCCCTCCGGCTGCGGTCCGCATCCCCGAACTGCGAGGGCGTCTGCGGGGGAGCTGCGGACTCTGGCGGGACCTGGAGGCCGGAGTCGATCCCGCAGTCGGCGTCGGGGACCCCCGCTGGCTGCACTACCGGGACCTCCTCCACGTCTTCTCCAACCTCACCGCCGTCCGGGGCGGGCACAAGCTGTTCAGAGAGGTGCTGCGGCGAGTCCACGAGGTCCATCCGGACTGGGAGCAGTACGACCACCGGTCGTGGGGACGGGACAAGGGGCGGACTCTCTCCGGCTCGCCGAGTCGCTGCGACGCCGACTCCTGCCCCCACGCTCCGTCCTGCCCGTCTGGGGGTCTGACCATCGTCGATGCCGCCCGGGGCACGCCGGGCTGGGGTCCACCCAGGCAGGTCGAGCCTCGGCCGGTGGTGAGTCTGGAGGCGGGCCAGGAACGCCTCGAGGCCGAGATGGCCGCCGCCCTGTCGGCGACCGACTCGGCGGTCCACGGCGTGCGGGCCCCGACCGGACTGGGCAAGACCGAGACCTACGTCGGGCACGTCGCCCGGCACGGCGGACGGTACCTGATCGCCGTCCCGACACACGCCCTGGCGAGGGAGGTGCAGCGGCGTCTCCTCGAGGTCGGAGTGCAGGCCGGTCGGCGACCGGAGGTCCCACTGGACGGCGCAGACGCCGCCGTGCTGCGACACCTGTACGACCTCGGCGCCCACGGGGCGGCCGCTCGACTCGTCCGTGAGCAGGCGGTCCGGGTGCCTGCGTTCCACGAGTACCTGCGGGAGTGCGACGAGGCCGAGGCCCACGACGTCCTGATCGTCACCCACGCAGCGCTGCCGCACCTGCTGGCCAAGCACGGCTGCCGTGGTCGCCGGGTCGTCGTCGACGAGGACCCGCTGCCCACGCTGATCAGGTCGGGGCAGGTGTCGAAGTCCGTCCTGGCCCAGATGCTGACCCCGATCGCCGGCGAGCCCGATGGCGTCGGTCGACTGGTCGACGACCTGTGGCAGGAGGTCTGCCGAGCGTCGGAGGACCGGGTGGTGTCACTGCACCCGGTGGCGGACGAACTGGAGGCGGCGTGGCACGGTCTGGCCAAGCGGGCCATCGCCCACGTCTGGGGCGACGACGGGGGGGCCGACCGGCGGAACGTCCTCGACCTGTTCCGGGCGGAGCGGATGGTCGTGCAGGGCGGCGTGGTCAGCCACGCCAGGCTGCTGCGACTGCCGGAGGACGTCGGCGTGGTGGTGACCTCGGCGACGCTCGACCCCGAGGTGTGTCGCCGGGCGTTCGGTGACCGCCTGGTCGTCCACGAGGTGCCGGACGTGGAGTCGGCCGGTCGGCTGGTGCAGCACGCCGGGTCGTCCGTGTCCAGGCAGGCGTTGGAGCGGATGACCGAGGCGGAGCGGCAGGCGTTCGCCTCCCGGGTGGGCGGGGCCCCCACCATCACCTACGCCGGGTGGAAGGGGCTGTTCGAGAACCCCTCTGCGATGCACTTCGGCAACGTCGAGGGCCTCGACGCCCTGGGTGGCTCGAGCCTGAACGTGGTGGGGACGTGGAACCTGAACCCGGTGGCCCTGCACCTGATGGCGGCGGTGTTGGGCCGAGCGGAGACCGAGTTGGCGAGGCCACGCCTGGCGACCAACCGGCACGTCGGCTTCGTGTGGCGGGACTTCTGCTATGCGGACGACCCGATCCTGCTGTCGCTGCAGAACTACACTCGGCACTCGATGCTGCAGCAGTCGATCGGGCGGGCCCGGCTGGTCCGCAACGACGTGACGGTCGAGGTCTGGACGAACGTGCCGGTGCCGGGGGCCGAGGTCGTGGCGGACGGGCCGTCGTGACCGGTGAGACCCCTCACCACGGCCAGGGTGGGCACCGCCGCCCGCAGGACTTCGGCGATCCTGCCTGCCCCGGTCGCCGCAGGGCGGTGGACCAGTCGGCGTGGCCACCGTCGTCGTCGGGGCGGTCGGATGGCGGGTGTGAGGCACTGCAGCCGTAGGATTGTGATTGCATCGCTGCCAGCGGGACGGGGCTCGGCGACGCACGAATCCGAGACGCTCTGTCCGACGATCCGATGCAGGCTGGCTGCGTGACGCTTGGACAGGGGGGCTGTCCAGGCACGACGCTCGATGACCCGCCGGAGCCTGGACAGGGAAACTGTCCAGGCTGGCCCGATTCTGTCCAGGGGGGTGCCATCGTGGCTCTGGCAGGCTCTGGTGGGTCCTGGGAGGTGCCTCATCCTGGACAGAACCCGTGTCCAGGCCTGTCCAGGCGGAGTCCGAGCGAAGTGGTGCTGGTGAAGAGATGCGAGGTCTCCTCGATCTACGGTCCTGCCCACGGTGGTGGGACGCCGATGCGGCGGACCACGATCGACCGCCCCCCCCGAGGTCGCTGGCACCTGCTGCCGGTCGGGCACCACGGTCCGCCGATGGCAGCCAGCGAGGTAGACGAGTCGGCCGCCGATGCCGGTCACACGGAAGGGACGTTGGGCACGGCATCACGGAGACTGGGTGTGATCGAGAGGAAGGAGGGCTGTGGGGCCAATGGCACTTCGTCACGATGGACGTGGGCCCTGCCCGAGGGATGCGTCCGTGACAGTGAACGGCACCGACTGTGTCGAGTCTCGGGAGAGAGAGTCTCTTTGCCTCCTTTGATTCTCTGTTCTCTTTGCTCTCTTTGCATTCTTTGTGCTCTTTGGATTCTTTGCACTCTTTGGGTTCTCTGCCGAAAGACGGCCTCTCACGCCATCAAAGACGGCAAAGAATCCAAAGAATCCCCCCACGATCCCGCCTCGACGCTGAGCCTGCTCCGAACGGACGGCACCGCCGCCGAGGGGAGGAGCGAGCGGTCGGAACGAGGGGAGGGGTGACGGAGGTGACGACGGTGACACGATTCTGCAGAAGTCCTGTGGATTCAATTCCGGGGGGAGTCTGCGAAAAGCCGTCACCTCCGTCACCTCCGTCACCTTCGGCGGTCCCGCACGGGGACGTTGAGACGTCGGGACTCCGTCCATCTCGTTCGTGAGACCAGTTCGGGGAGGAGTGAGATGCCAGACGACGGTCCGTGCGTGTCGCCGTCCCACGCCGACCCCGACGCCGTCGTCTTCCCCGAGTTCGCCGACGGCGAGAGCGAACACGGATGGACGACTCCGAGGCCGTGGCACCGCCCGAGTGCGTCCAGATCGCCCACTCCGACCCCAGACCCAAGAGCGCCCCCGATCGGCCCAACGGTGCCACGCCAGGGGCCGAATCGAGCCCAATTCGAGGGGGGGCGTCGACGCCGAGTCCTGAGTGCCCGAGAGCGGTTGCGACCCCCGCTACGGTGCCGTAGCGGGGGTCAGCGGGGGTCAGCAGGGAATCGCATTTGCCCAACTCCCACAGGGCCTGCGGCGGATCGACCCCTGCTATCACGCAGGTAGCAGGGGTCAGCGGGGCCACACCTGACCCCTGTCGTGTGTCCCCCCTATAGAGGGGGGACAAGGGTCGGATGGCTGGACTTTTCGACGTGGAGAGAGAGTGTCTTCCGTGAGTTCGACCCGTGCTGGACGACGGACTCGGTCGGCGTGGGGACGCCGGAGGGATCGAGGAGATGAACATCAGCGTGCTGTACTCCAGGATCGTGGGTATGCCCGACGACTGCCAGTGGCCGGAGTTCGGCGATCCCTCCTGCGTTGGCCACCGTGAGGTGATGGAGACCGTGGCGCGGCGGTACGCCGACGCCGTGGCCCTCGTCGTCACGGCGGGAGTTCGGACCTGGCTCGATCAGAGGGGGTTCGTGGCCGCCGTGGTGGTGACTCGTCGACACGGGGAGGTCGTCGCCCCAGCGGGCAGCGTAGCCTTTCGAGCATACCCGTCGACCTCGCAACTCCAGGCCGTCTGGATGTCTCCCTGATCGGCCGCAGCCCTGAAGCCACCGAGCCCTGCGCAGCACTCCGCCGTGGTCAGCGTCGCCTCACCTCGATCTCGGTGAGGGATGGGCCTCCTTGGTGGGAAGCCCCGATTGCGCTCTGGGTCAGATCTCGTGTGACGCCGCCCTCGAATGACTCCTCGATGGAAGACGACTCTCCCGTTCCATCTGACGACAGCATCAGTCACCCTCGGCGATTGTTAGCAGCCCCGACTTGTTGGCGATCATCCTGTCCATGTCTCTGGCGAGGGCGATGTCCCCGACTTCGAGCATGAGGGCTTGTGGTGGGCAAGCCCGTACTTAAGTCGGGGATGGTCGGCACTCAGATCATGGGGCGGTGACTTGGAACATCGACTGACTGTCGAGCACCTTGGCCCTTGCGAACCACTTGGCATGTCCATCGCAGAAGACGTAGCAGCCACCCCCGTTGTGCCGATCCGTGATGGTCTGACCTGCGTCCGATCCCACGTAGTAGGCGATGTACATCTGGGTGCCGCTGATTCCGCTGGAGGCACCGATCTGCTCCATGTCCCCCACCATGATCGTGGCCGACGCGTCCGAGACGACCCCGCTGAACACACCCAAGGAGTTCGTGGTTATCAGTCCATCGCCCTGGAAGGCGTCGTTCACGAGGCTCCCGCAGTTCCAACCGTAGCCGCACTGGTTGGTCCACAGGTCCGAGAACAGTTGGACTCCAGCCGAACCGGCGGCCACCCTGTAGTCCGGGCAGACGAACACCTGCGAGTTCTTGACGTAGGGGGAGATGCCCAGCACCCAGCCGTTGTTCCCGTAGGCGTCCCCCACATTGGGGTAGAACTCGTCGTTGTCCTGGGCGTACATGGTGACCGCCATGCCGATCTGCTTGAGGTTGGACAGGCAGTTCGCCTGTCTCGCCTTCTCCCTCGCCCGCCCGAAGACGGGGAACAGGATGGCCGCCAGGATCGCTATGATGGCGATGACGACCAGTAGTTCGATCAACGTGAAACCCTTACGCATGTCAATCGCACTCCCTTCTGTCAGTTCGTGCCCTTGAGGTGGATCGTCCTCCGTGGAATCGCACCGCCACTCAGGCGGGCTCTACTGCTGCAGACCGCAGGCGTCCCACACATCCTGCAGGTTGCCCGTGTTCGCCTTCCACTTGGCGTGTCCGTCCACGTACGCCAAGTTCACCCCACCGTTGTGGTTGTAGGACGGGGCGTCAGTGCCCACGGCGAAGTAGCCGTCGTTGGCCGTGTCCTGGGTGTGGTCGTTCAGGTCGTACGACCGTCCCTCGGGGACGAGCAGGATGGTGACGGACGAATCGCTCACCATGCTGTCGCACACGCCCACCATGTTGCCATTGATCTCGTAACTGCACCCGCTTCCGGTGCGATCGTTGGGGCAGATGTAGACCTGCGAGTTCTTGACGTACGGGTAGAGAGAGCCCTGCGTGACATCGAAGTAGCCCTGCGGCGGATTGCCCTGATAGGCACCGGGATAGAAGACCCACCCGCCGTACGCCCCGCCACTCCCCGGTCCACCGTACTTGTTGGGAGCCCAGGGGAACGTCTCGTCGTAGTCCTGCGAGTACATGATCATCCCCATCGCCAGTTGCTTCTCGTTCGACAGGCAGGTGGTCTGGCGAGCCTTCTCTCTGGCCCGAGCGAACACGGGAAACAGGATGGCGGCCAAGATTGCGATGATCGCAATGACGACGAGTAGCTCGATCAGTGTGAAGCCGTTGGATCGCATGTCCACTCACCTTCAGCCCTTCGCTGGGAGTGTGGGGCGTCCCGCTCGGCCAGCCTCGTGCCGACCAACGATGGTAGCAAAAGGAAACTATAGTTTACAGACACTTGTGGCGGCAATGCGTAGACTCTCACCATGATCGACGACGCC
>CAYWBK010000215.1:0-10292 GCA_964455745.1 uncultured Armatimonadia bacterium | reverse complement strand
CCCGTGATTCGCACGCAAGATGTGGGTAAAGCATAGCCACTCGTGGAGAGGGGAGCACGGCAACGGCGAACGGCGCACCGCCGGCCCCTCTCCGCCAGTGAGCAGGGGGGAGAACGGCCCACGGCAGGATTGCCGCGGCCACTGGACGGTCTTCGCGGGCGAGACGCCCGCGCCACGCGGAAATGCAGTGGCCCGCGCCGCGCGGAAATGCAGTGGCCCGCGTCACGCGGAAATGCAGTGGCCCGCACCACTGGAACGGTGAGGGCTTCGGCGCTATAGCTTCTCGAAGCTGACGACCGCCGCGGCCTCGATGCGCCTTCCGGGCTTGGGCCATTGCGGCATCTCGGCGAAGAGGCGGCGCTCGTCGGCCGCCGAGTCGATGAAGCTGCGCAGGTTGCGCGCGGATTCCCACGGGATGCGGGTGATGTCCCCGGCAGACAGGTACGCGCAGTCGATCAGGTGCGTGGCCGGCAGCGCGTTCACGGCGGGGGCGTGAAGCTCCTGCGCTTCGCCCCTGATGCGCGCGGCGAGGTTCTTGTGGATGGCGTCGCGGTCGGCGTCGCCGGTGAGGGTGATCTCCTCCTGGCCGTCGAGGCGCACCGTCGCCCGCTCGGGGTCCCAACTGGCGCTGCCCTTCGTGCCGACGATGTCCACACTCGTGCGGTAGTCGGCGGTGCAGCAAGTCGTGGCGTAGAAGCACATCGTCGCTCCGCTGTCGAGCTGTGCCCTCACCGCGGCGAGGTCCTCGACCTCGATGTCCTTGTGCATCGCGTACATCTCGGCCTCGACCACCACCGGGGCCGCATGGCCCGGCGCGCGCGTTCCGTAGCCGAGGGCCGAGTTGATGACGTGCACCCCCTGGTTCATCAGTACCCCGTCGAAGCACGGCAGCCCGTCGGGATAGCGCTTCCCCGACCAAGCCGAGCGCGAGTAGTAAGAGTCCAGGCGCATCCACTCCAAGACCCCGACGACCTCCGTGATCTCGCCCAAGTCGCCGTCGCAGATCATCCGCTTGAGCTGCTTCGAGTGCGGGTAGCTGACGTACTGGAAGTCGACCGCGACGTGCAGGCCCGTTGCGGCCGATTTCTCGACCACGGCGCGCGCTTCGGCGATGTTGACGGTCAAGGGCTTCTCAACCAGGACGTGTAGTCCCCGGTCGAGGCAGCCGAGCGTGTACGGCCCATGCCAGTGGTGCGGCACCGCGAGGACGACGGCCTCCACATCCACCGCGTCGAGCATCTCCCAGATGTCGTGGTAAAGGGGAACGCCCCACTCGCGCATCTCGGCGGCCTGGGGCGCGATGACTTCGGTATCGAGGAAACGGTCGGCGGCGGCCACCAACTCGATCTCCGGCAGAGCGTGCATGACGGCGCGATGATAAGAGCCAATGCCCCCGATGCCAACGAGTGCGAAGCGAACGGGTTCCAAGATGCTGTGCCTCCATCGGGCCTGCGGCCCGGAATGCTTCGGGTGGTACCGCAGGGGATTCCCCTCCGGGCGCGGAAACCCTCCCTGTCGCTCAACGCATGACATCGCTTCCAAGGAGGGTCTCTCTTGGCCCGCGTCAAACGCACTTATGCCCCGATGCAGTTTGTGTATGACCTGTATGACCGCACGCCGCGCCCGCTGGCCTTCAGCGCCACTGACGTGGCGGAATGGAGGGCTTGGCGGCGCAAGCTCCGGGCGAAGTTCGCGCAGTGCCTCGGCGGGCTGGATGACGAGCGCTGCGATCTGCAGGCCGAAGTCCTCAAGCGCGAGCGCATGGACGGCTATACCCGCGAGAAGGTGGTGTACCAAAGCCGCGCCGATGTCAGTGTTCCGGCCTGGGTGCTCATCCCGGATGGCCTCACCGGGCCTGCGGCGACGATGATCTGTCTGCACGGGCACGGGCGCGGCAAGGACGAGATTGTGGGGATTGACGCGGACGGCAACCAGCGCGACGAGCCGGGGGAATACCAAAACGACTTCGCAGTGCAGGCGGTGAAGCGCGGGTTCGTCGCCATCGCGCCCGACTTGTACGGCTTCGGCGAGCGGCGCGATGCCATTGACATCGAGAAGGGAGCGGGGAACAGCTCCTGCCAGCAGCCCTCCATGAGCCTCATCATGTTAGGCCGCACGGTTCCGGGCATGAGGGTCTATGATGTCATGCGGACGATTGACTACCTGCAAACGCGGCCCGAGTGCAACCCGAAGCGGATCGGGTGCATGGGGATTTCCGGCGGCGGGACGATCACGACCTTCGCCACGGCGCTCGACGACCGCATCGCGGCGTGCCTCATCAGCGGGTACATGAACCTGTGGCGCGACTGCATCGTGGCGCTGTACCACTGCACCGACAACTACGTGCCCGAGATGCTCAACTGGGCGGAGGCTCCGGACATCGGCTGTCTCATCGCGCCGCGACCGATGTTCATCGAATCCGGCACCGTGGATCCGATCTTCCCCGTCAAGGCGACACGGCGCGCGCACAAGGCGATCCGCGAGGCGTACAAGCTGCTGGGGAGCGAGCAGCGGCTCGGGCTTGAAATCTTCGAGGGGGATCACTTCTTCTGCGGCAACAAGGGCTTCCCGTTCCTGGAAAAGTGGCTCAAGCCTTGAGCGACCCGGAGCTTGTCGCGTGGGCTGCGTTGGCCTGGGGGGCGGGCCTCGGGCCGGTGGGGTTTTGGCGTCTGGTCGAGGCTTTCGGCGGGGTGGAGGCGATCCTGCGGGCTTCGGCGGACGATCTTCGCGCGCCGGCCCTCCGGCTAGGATCGACACAGGCTGTGGCGATTGCGGGCCTGGGCGCGAGGCTGGGGGCTTTCGCGGCGGAGATCGAGCGCCTGGCCGGGCGCGGGGTCGCTGTGTTGCGCGAGCCGGATTCTGCATATCCCACGCTGCTGCGCGGACTGGCGGATAGGCCGCCGGTGCTGTGCATGATCGGGTCGGTCCTCCCCTCGGACGAGCCTGCCATCGCCATCGTGGGCACCCGCACACCCTCGGAGGAAGGCAGGCGAAAGGCAGCGGAGTTGGGCGAGGCGTTCGCCGAACACGGGGTCACGGTCGTGAGCGGGCTGGCGCGGGGATGTGACGGAGCCGCCCATGAGGGCGCGCTGGAAGCGGGGGGAAGGACCATCGCGGTGCTTGGGTCGGGCATCACGCGCATCTACCCGTCCGAGCACCGGGATTTGGCCGAGCGCATCGCCGAGCGCGGCGCGGTGCTCTCGGAAAGCCCGCCCGGAGCCTCGCCCGAGGCGTCCCGCCTCATGGCACGCAACCGCCTCATCAGTGCGCTCGCAGGGGGGACGATCGTTGTCGAAGCCGGAAGTCGCGGCGGGGCCTTGAAGACGGCCAATGAGGCTCGGCGGCAGGGGCGATGGGTTTACACCGCATCGTGGGCAGGGCGAGACCAGCCCTCGCCGGGGGTCGGCCTGTTGCTGGGCAAGGGGGCGCAGGCCATCGGCGGACGCGGGGACGTGCATGAGGTCGTGAGGCAGCTTGCACAGGGGCCTGAGGCGGGGAGCAAGACCGTGGAAACCGGGCAGTCGAGGCTGCTCGACGCGTAGAACGGTATGTGTTTAGCGACGCCTTCCCCAGACCATGTGGCAGCGCGATTCATCGCGCGGATCACGTCGTATAGCTACCAACGCTTCTACTTCGCTGGGAGCCTGTTCTCCGCCGACGGCGCGATGGGCGGAGAGCAGTTCGGTCCGCATTTGGCGCGATAAATCGCGCTACCACATGTTCGAAGGAGTAGTTGCAAACAGATGCGTAGGACCCAGGTCCCCCGGGACCGCGCGAGGCCTGGGGACGGTCAGGCTTCTTCCTCTTGCCTGGCGATGGGGATGGTGAACGTGAACGTGCTGCCCTTGCCTACCTCGCTGGTGACTGTCAGCTCTCCTCCGTGCATCTGTACCAGCCGCCTGGTCAGCGGCAGCCCCAGGCCCGTGCCGGCGATGGCCTTCTCGGTGTCCGTCGTCAGCACCCGGTAGTACTCCTCGAAGATGTTCTCCAAGTGTTCCGGCGGTACCCCGCGGCCGTGGTCGGTGACGCTCACCTCAGCCATGTCCCCGACCACCCGCGCCTCCACCCTCACCTCGCCCCCCTCGGGGCTGTACCGGATCGCGTTCGCCAGCAGGTTGTAGAGCACTTGCTTAAGCCTCTGCGCATCGGCTGCCACCACCAGGTCGGGCGGGTCGACGCTTACGCTGACCGTGATGCCGGTGTCGCGCGCCATGCCACGGACGATCCGGCCCGTGCTCTCGAGGACCGATGACAGCGCGGTCGGCGCGATCGTCAGGCGCATCCGTCCCGCATCGACCTTCGATAGGTCCAGGACATCCGCGATCAGGTTGAGCAGGTCCTCGGAGGCCTCGTGGATGTTGCGCGCAAAGTCCGCCTGTCTCTCGTTGAGTTCCCCGAACGTCGAGTCCGACAGAAGCTCCGAGAAGCCGACGATGGCGTTCAGTGGCGTGCGGATCTCGTGGCTCGTGGTGGCGAGGAATCTGGACTTGGCGTCCGTGGTCTTGCGGAGTTGCTCGTTGCGCTCCTCAAGCGCTCGCTCCATCTGGCGGCGACTGGTAACGTCCCGGAAGACTACCTGGATGACGCGCCGGTCTCCGTATCGAACGACTGCGGCGGTGACGTCGATGTCGACGCGGGAGCCATCAGCCCGCAGCCACTGCGCGCCGAACACCTTAACCGGGTTCCCACTCGCCAACTGGCGCGCAGCGCGGTGGTATTCGCCCAGCCGGTCGGGGGCGATCAAGGCCCTGATGTCAGACCCGGTGATCTCGTCCATCGCGTACCGAAGAGTGGCGCAGGCTTGAGGGTTGGCATCTGTGATGCGGCGTGTTTCGGGGTCGATCAGGATGACCCCGTCGAGATCCTGGGTGAACAAAGACCTGTAGAGCGCCTCCGATTCCGCGAGACGCTCGACGTGCTCCTGCAACTCGGCGTTGCGCCCGCGCAGTTCCTCGGAGGTGCGGGCGAGTTCCCGTTCCATGTGGCGGCGTTCGGTGATGTCGTGGTACAGGCAGATGATGGTATCGCTCTCGCCATCACGACGCAGGCGCGAGGTGGCATCCACCCAGGCCACAGCCCCGTCGCTGCGCAGGACGGGCAACTCGTGCTCGAAGCCTGTGCCCTCGGTGCGGGCGGCCTCCAACAGGCGCGCCACTCTCGGCTGCGCCCATTCAGGGGAGAGCTGGCCGAGCGGCACGCCTTCCAGCCCCCCGTCGTCCCCCAACAGTGACACCGCGTCACCGCTGGCCACGATGATTTCACCACTTCCGGCTTTCACGACGATGACCGGGCCGGGGCAGTCGGCGCCCTCCCCCTCCGGCATCGCGCCGGATCCCCGGTGACGCGGGGGCGCCAGCAGGCCACGCGGTACAGCGACCACCAACGCGAGACCGGACAGTAAGAGCACGCAGAACAGAACCCAGTCGGTCCAGTCCAGGAGTCCGGGCAGCGAATCAGCGACGGGCTTCCACGCTTGGAATGCGATCGCGGTCCAAGTCGTGCGCGGAACCGGGCTGGTGACGATCAGGTAGAGCGGCCCGTCGCGGGCCACGGTCGCGAGGTAGGGGAGACGCTGAGGACTGCCCAGCTCGTCGCTGAGGGACACTTCACGCCCACGGGCCGTCAGCGAGGCGAGGCGCAGATTGGCAATGCTTTGCCCCCGTTGGAAGGGAAGCGCGGGGCTGAACGCGAGAGCATTGCCCTGTTGGTCACAGATGCAGCCGAGTGAACCACCCCACGGAACCGGGATCGAGAGGTGATCCTGGATTCGCTCGATCGCGCCACCGGGGTCGGGCTCGAGCGCCTCGTACTTTGCGGTCAAGCCGAGTACAGATGCCGAGATACCGAGGTGATCTACGATGCGTGCGAGGATCTCCCTACGATGCTCAATGTTAGCTTGCAGGGCGACGGCGATCTGGGTCGCCAGCACGACGATGAGCAAGGTGCAGATCAGGCCGATTCCACGGAGACGCAGCTTCGGACGGCGCACGGTCTTCGCTTTTGGGCGTTCGTCAGCGCACATGGTCGCCAATCATTTGCATTCCTGGATAGGCCGACGCACCGCCGAGCACGCCGACACAATTCTGAGTTAGATGCATATAAGTGTAACACAACAGCGCGGCATTGCAAGGCCCCATGACTTCTGGGGCCAAATACATAAGCTATGGGGTTACGGCGTGACGATGGCGTCGGCTACCCTTCTGGCGAGTCCGACCATGCCGCTGATGCAGCGGTCGGAAGGGTAAAGCTGGGTCGCGTCGGTGAGATAGAGGCCTCCGAGGGCAGATCGCAGCGGCGGGACGGACCGGCTGAAGTGCGTCGGGCAGATGGGCTGCGCGAAAGGGGCGCGGCTGACGACGGAATGCTCGATGTTGGCCTCGGTCAGGGCCGGGTTGACGATCTGTAGCCCGCGCAAAGCGGCCTGGATGAGTTCAACGTCCGGCGCGACGTACCCGGGGTCGGATGTGGGCATATACCTGGGCACATAGACTGTATGCGGGCCGTGCGGGGATGGCGGCGCAAGGTTGGAAAACTCGATGAAGCCGCTGAATCCGGGGCGGGGATCGTTGATGTTCACCCAATAGGCATCCTGCACTCGACGCGACAGGCGAAGCAGTACGCAGACGACGCCGGTGAAGTCGATCCGTCCGAGCGCGGCTGCGATGTGTGCGGCCTCCGGGGGCAGAAGGGGCACAAGTGCGGGCAGGGGCACGGTGCTGATGGCGTCGTCGCAGGCGATGTCGCCCTCGTCGGTGGCCAGTGCGCTGACCCGCCCATGTGACGCCCGGATGGCGCTTACCGGACAAGCGAGGCGAAGCTCGCCGCCTCGCCGTACCACCTCGTCGCGCAAGGCGTCGATCAGCGCTTTGCAGCCCCCGTCGAGGTACCCGAACCGCTCGGCGTTCAGAAGCCCTTTGCGCGATTGTGCGACGCGCCAGATGCGGTGTCGCAGCCATGCAGCGGACACCTGACCGGCATAAGCTCCGAACTTCATTTCGAGCAATGGCCGCCAGATGACGTCGTAGGCCTCGTCGCCGACCTCGTTCCTGAGCCACTCCACCGCGGTGTCTCGCTCGTAGGCGTTCCAGTCGGCGCCGCTCCGGGCGCGCGCCACCGCCAGCCCGAACCGGACCCTCGAGCGCAGGCTCATCGCATCGAATCGGAGGAGGTCCAAAGGGGTCGTGAACGGGTACAGCCGCTGGTTGGTGTAGTATGCCGTGCGGGCGAGGTTCCAGTGCAGAAGCGACCGCAGGTTAAGCTCGTCGAGCAGGGTTAGAAGTTCGTGGTCCGCTCTGCAGACGAAGTGGTAGTAACGGTCGACGTACTCCTCGCCGACCAGCGCCGAGCTTGCGAAGCCGCCCGGCTGCGCGTGTTGCTCGAGCACGACGACCTCGCGGCCGCGCTTGAGCAGCTCGTACGCGGCCGTCAGCCCGGCCACGCCGCCGCCGATGATCGCGATGCGCTTGCGAGGCGTCAAGGCAGGCCTCCGGCGCCAGTCTGCGGGGCGGCGAGAGCACTGGATGGCGTAGTCAGGTCGTAGATGATGTAGTCCTTGTTCACAATCGGCGCCGCGTAGTTCGCGGACAAGTATGCCTTCAGATCGGGCCGCGCCTCCTGGGCTTGAACATCGAAATAGACGGCCCAGTGCGCCCCTCGCCCGCGCCGGCTCTCGATATACAACGGGCCGGGAATATCGTCGGGCCGGACCGTGCTCAGCGGCCTGCCCAAAGACTCGCGCGCGCACCAGCCGGGCCTGTCGAAATAGTACAGGCAGCCGTAGCCCGGCGGCAGGATGATGACAGGAAGCCCGGAGGGGTCCAGGGCCTTCAGTTCGGCTGCCGCCTGGCGGATCGGGCGGTATTCCTTGAACATGGGCTGGACGCCCCAGGTAGCCAGGATCAGGAACGCGCTCGCGAGCACCGGGACGGCGCATCGCCGGAATGCCTCGGCCTGGGCCAGGCGGTGCCAGACGAGGCCGATGAGACCAGCGGCCGCCGGGATGAGCGGGAGTTGGTAGTAGTTTTGGCGGATGTTCCCGCCGGACACCACGACCAGGTAGACCAACACACCGACAAGCCACGCATGGAAAAGGTTCCACCGCGGCCGGCCTTCCTCGGGTGCGGCGAACGCTCCCAGGGGCAGGAGCGTCAGGCCCACTGCGGTGAGGTGATCTTTGCTGAGGCGCTGGAGCATGAGCGAATAGTTGCCGGGTCGAAGGAAATCATGCACCGAGAACCACATTCCGCCGCCGAAGCCGACCCCCACGGTGAAGTAGTGCTCGCCGATGGCATACCGGGCGAACAGGTAGTAGGCCACTGCGGGGGCCAGGCTCAGGAAGGCGCAAAGGTACAGGGCCGGGCGACGGAACAGGCCCCACCCGAAGCGCCGATAAGCCAGAAAAAGCAGCGGGCAGAACAGCAGCACGGCGGGGAGCTTGACCAGGAAACACAGTGCGCCGACCACGATCGTGAGCGCGAGAAGCGATGTCTTCTGCGTCTCCAGCCATGCCCGGAACGTGTAGAGCGTGGCGATGGAGAAGAAGATCATCGCCGGCTCAGACATCAGGCAGCGGCTGAAGTACCAGTTGGAGGGCGCGAAGGCGAAGAACAGCAGCCCGAGTATCGCCGGTCGCGGCCCCAATTCGGCCAGCATCAGCCGGTAGAGCAGGATCATCGAGCCGACGCTGAAGCCGATGGTCACGAGCCGCCCCACCCACTCATGGATGCCGAAGACGTTGTAGAGCAGTGCGGTGAGAAAGGTCACCAGTTGGAACTCGATCTCAATGTACGCTGGCTTGTCGGCGCTATAGTCGGTCTGCGGCCAGAGGATGTTGTAACCGTGCAGATAGAAGTTCTTCGCGATAGGGGCGATCTGGAGTTGCTTGATCCAGTGTTGGGAGGTGTAAGGGGCTGAGAAGTGCCAGAACCGGACGAGCGTCGCCAGCAGGACGATGAGCACGACCGCGTGCCGCATGCGGAAAGACGGCAAGGCGCTGCCGCGAGGGGATGTCGGGAGGAAACCGGTGCTCATCAGGTGGCCGCCTGACACGAAGGGAGCGGCCCCGGGGAGGGCCGCTCCGTTGGATAGCGCTGCAGGTGTTCGCCGGAGAACGCGTGAATCCCTGCTTTACTCGGTCTCAGGCTCGATCAGCCCGTACCCCGAGGCCTTGCGGCGGTAAACGACAGCGACCTTCTCCGTCTCGCCATTGATGAAGACGTAGAAGTCGTGGTGAACCTGCTCCATCTGGAGCACGGCCTCCTCCGGCGTCATGGGCTTGAGCGCGTGGCTCTTGGTCCGCACGATGGTGATGTCATCGACGGTGACCGGCTCTTCTTCTTCCTCCGCCTCACCGACTTCAGCGGAGGGGGCCTCGAGTTCCTCGGTCCGAATCGCCTGGCGATGCCGCTGCGTGCTGCGGACCTTCGAGCGGAGCAGTTGGCGCTCAAGGCGTTCGAGGGCCTTGTCGAACGCGCTGCGGTCGTCGCCGGAGCGTTCTTCGGCCCGGAACACCTGGCCGTCAGCGTCGGCTGTCACCTCGACCGTGATCCAGCCCTTCTGCTGCGAGAGAGTGACGCGGACATCGGTGATCTTCTCGACATGCTTCGCCAGCGCGTTCAGTCGCGGTGTGGCATGGTCCTTGAAACGCTGGGTGAGTTCTCCACTGCGTGCCTGGAAATCTAATCGCATTCGCTCTGACAGCCTCCCACTACAAACAAAAATGCGGACGCCTCCGCATGGCCGTAAGGCCCGAAGCGGCCTCTCATCTGGTGCGGCCCACGTAACGGACCCGTGAGCGTAGACGCGTGGACCGGCCCCGAGCCCCCGGGCCCTTTCCACGCGTGCAGTCGCGCAGCGCGTGCGTGCCGCGTCGAGCGGGTCCTGCGTCGCAGAAACGAAGAGAACCTACCAGAGCGCGTCGGAGTTCTCTGCGCTCCGCTTGGCCTTGCCGCCCCCGAGGCGCACCACGTTCGCAGCCTGTGGACCGCGATCGCCCTGGACGACATCGAACTCCACCTCTTCATCCTCGTCCAGCACTCGATAGCCGTCCATCTGGATGGCCGAGAAATGGACGAAGACATCCTCCTCGCCTTCGCGTGCGATGAACCCGTAGCCCTTCTGCGCATCAAACCACTTGACACGGCCTTTGAGTCGCAATGCACGTCCCTCCCGACCCGAGTCAGTGTGCCAAGTTACCATCATCAACTGTACTACACTGTGAAGCTCGCTGTCAACGCCGAAGGGTGCGTTCGCCAGTTGTAGGTAGAGACGAAAAGAGCTACCCTCCAGGTATC
>CAYWBK010000214.1:0-10401 GCA_964455745.1 uncultured Armatimonadia bacterium | reverse complement strand
GAGGGGGGAAACGGCAACGACAGCGAATGTGGGCCCGATCGTGGCCCCGACAATCCTGTCGGGGACGGCCGCGACAGGATTGTCGCGGCCACGACGAACGGCAGGTCCTCGCCTGCGCACAGTCGAATTCAACCCCTATCGATACCCGAAGGAACTGTGATATGCAAACTCCACGCCGGTTTGGCGCATCCCTCGTCGTTGCTGCCTGTCTCGCCTTGTCGCTCCTGCTTGCCGTCGGCGCATCGGCCGATCGCGCATCACTTAGCGTGCAGCTTGATAAGCCCGGCATCAAGGTCAGCCCGACGTTGTATGGCATCTTCTTCGAGGAGATCAACCACGCCGGAGATGGTGGCCTGTATGCTGAGATGATCCGAAATCGGTCCTTCGAGGATGCTCCGACGCCGCAAGGATGGACACTGGTCGAAGACGGTGGCGCGGAAGGGAGTATGGCGATCGATTCCTCGCAGCCCCTCAACGATAAGAACCGCAACAGCCTTCGTCTGGAGGCGCGTCGGATTGGCGGCGGACGGATCGGGGTGGCGAACACCGGCTACTGGGGAATACCGGTCGCCGACGGAAAGGCATATTCGCTCAGCTTTTGGGCGCGGTGCAACGCGGACCGGAAGGGGGCGCTGGAGGTGAGCTTGGAGAGCGCCGCTGGACGCGTGTATGCGCAGGCACAGGTGAGCGGCCTGACCGGCGAGTGGAGGCGATACGCTTGCCGTCTGGAGGCGAAAGGCACCGCTGCGGCCGCCCGACTGGTCATTGCAACTCGCGCGCCGGGGACAATATGGCTCGACACCGTGTCGCTGTTCCCCGAAAACACGTTCAAACGCCGGCCGAATGGTCTGCGCGCCGACCTCGCCGAGATGCTGGCGGGTATTCGGCCCGCGTTCGTGCGCTTCCCGGGCGGGTGCTTCGTCGAAGGTGACCAGCTTGTCAACGCTTTCCGCTGGAAAGACACCATCGGCGACATCTCCCGGCGGCCCGGACACTGGAACCTGTGGGGCTACCGCTCCACCGATGGCCTGGGGTATTACAAGTACCTGCAGATGTGTGAAGACCTTGGCGCGGAGCCGCTGTTCGTCATCAACTGCGGGATGGGGTGCAGCGGCAGTGCGCCGATGGACCAGATGGGCGAATGGGTGCAGGATGCGCTCGACGCGATCGAGTATGCCAACGGGCCGCTCACCTCGAAGTGGGGGAACTTGAGGGCGAAGGCAGGCCATCCGAAGCCCTTCGGATTGAAATACATGGAGATCGGCAATGAGAACGGCGGGCCTGCCTACGAGGAGCGTTACGCGCTGTTCTATAAGGCGATCAAGGCGAAATACCCGCAGATGAAGCTCATCGCGAACATGCCTGTCACCAGTGCTCCGATGGATATCGTGGATGAACACTACTACTCCAGCCCGGACTGGTTCGCCGGGCAAGCGAAGCGCTATGACAGCTACAGCCGCAGCGGGCCGAAGGTGTACGTCGGCGAGTATGCCTGCACCCAGGATTGCGGGCTGGGGAATCTCAAGGCGGCGCTCGGCGAAGCCGCGTTCATGACCGGGATGGAGCGCAACTCCGACGTGGTGGCGATGGCCTCCTATGCGCCGCTGTTCGTGAATGTCAACAACCGCTTCTGGAATCCCGATGCGATCGGGTTCGATAACACCTCGTGTTATGGCACCCCCTCATACCACATGCAGAAGTTGTTCAGTCGCAACCGACCGACCGTGATCCTTCCCTCGGCGCTGACCACGGATACGACGGTATCGGGCCCGAGTGGCCAAATCGGCCTGGGGACATGGCTCACGGAGGCGGAGTTCAAGGACATCCGCGTGACCAAGGGAGACGAGGCGCTGTACGCCCCGGACTTCGCGACGAAGGCCGCAGACTGGCGGCCTGTGCACGGCGATTGGGCGGTGAAAGACGGGGCATATCAGCAGACCAGCGGCGTTGAGAACTGCATGGCGGTCGCCGGGGATCGCAACTGGACCGATTACACGTACTCCCTGAAGGCGCGCAAACTCGGCGGGGCGGAGGGGTTCCTGATCGCCTTCCACGTGCGCGACGAGAACACGTGGGTGTGGTGGAACCTGGGGGGCTGGGGCAACAAGAAACATGCGCTGGAGAAGAGCGCCGGCGGGAAGACGACGATCAGCGACTACGTGCCGGGGGCCATCGAGACCGGACGCTGGTATGACATCCGCATCGAGTTGAAGGGCACGCGCATTCGCTGCTATCTGGACGGGGCGCTGATTCACGATGTCGAGGACCCGACGCCGTCGTCGATGTACGCCGTGGCAGGCCGCGACGAGAGGACAGGCGACACCATCATCAAAGTGGTGAACATGTCGGGTGGAGCGCAGGACACCCAGGTCGCGCTGACCGGCGGCGGCGAAGGGGTTCTGTGCGGAACGGCGACGGTGCTCACCGGAAGCCCTGACGACGAGAACACGCTCGCCCAGCCGGGGCGCGTGCTACCGGAGACGATGCCGTGGACGGCGCGCGGGCCGAAGTTCGAGTACAGCTTCCCGCCATACTCCGTAACCGTACTCCGGTTCAAGTAGCGGGGCGAGCGGCTTCGTCAAGCGCGGTAGCTTCCACACACATCCCGGTGATGTGATAGTCGACCTTCCAGTGGTGGCCCTTGTGGCCGTCGGGGCCGTCGTACCAGCCGCCGTACTCAGGGTCGATCAGTTCGCGCTTGCAGAACTCGAAGGTCCGCCGCCACGGCTCCCACAGATCGTCGCGACCGTGCAGTGCGGCGAAGTGCATCATCGTCCGCAGCGCCTCGCATTGCTGCCAGTAGCCTTTCTCGCTGCGAATCACCGTCTCGTCCGGCCCGACATCCGCGAAAATCCCGCCCTCCTGTCGGTCATATCCGACGCGCATCCCGTAGTCGAGCAGGTCCGCCGCGGTCGTGAGGTACCTCGTCGGCAAGCCACGCCCAACGGCGGAGGATAGCAGGTAGGCCCACTCGAACTGGTGGCCGAGGTCGATGCGCCCGCCTTCGGCGACGGGCAGCGGGGTCCAATCGGGGCTGTACATCTCGGTGATGGGCCGGCCTGCCGCGCGACAGGGGAGACTCAGCAGGAAGTCGGCGATCTCGCGGGCGTGGTCGAGCATCCGGCCCATGCCCTCGAGGTCGCTGAGCGCCAGGAGAGCCTCGAACAGGTGCATCATGGGGTTCTGGGTGCTGTGCGGATCGAGGCGGGTCGTAAAGTCGCGGGAGGTGCGCGGGATCAGGCCGCCGTGGGCATCGCGCAGAGGGCCGTTGAGCGTTTCCCAGCAGTCGATGGCGGCCTCCCGGCAGGCGTCGTCGCCCAGGCATGTCGCTGCGTATGCCAGACCGAAGACCACGAACGCGTGTCCGTAGCTGTCCTTCGCCTCATCCAGCACCGTTCCATCCGCTGCGCAGGACCAGTACCACCCGCCGTGCACCGGGTCCCGGAAATGCCGCAGGAGGAACCCCACACCTCGCTCGACCGCGTCGGCATAAGCCTGCTCGCCGGTGAGCCGATAGCCCATCGCGAAGTTGAACAGCAAACGCGACTGCGAGACCAGGCTGCCGAAGGAATCCGGGTTGCGGCGCCACTGGCGGTCGAAATGCGGGAGGAACAGGCCGGAATCAGACTGTGCAAGCCGCAGCCACCGGGGAAGGATGTCATCCAGGAGATGGCCGCGAAACCAGGAGAGGTCGATAGTGGGCGGGATGATGGCTTGGGGCATGGGATTGCTCCTCTGGCCGTAGAGTGCGGTTCTGCGTAGTCGGGAGCAGACGGCAGGCTTTAACCACGAAGACACCAGGACACGAAACAGCCACGGCGCTTTCGTCGAAATCTGCTGTGCCGTTTCGTGCTTTCGGGTCTTCGTGGTTAGAATAGCCGTGCCGTCAAATCGTTGTGTGCGCGTCGAGCGCGAACCGGTCCTTCTGCGCTCATCCCCTCAGCACCCTCAGCACCGCGGCAGGCAGGAAGGTGATGGCCGCCACCAGTCCGGTTGCCAGTAGGCCGAACTGCACGAGCGAAGTGATCGAGGTCAGCGCGCCGGACATTCCGCGCTCGAAGGCGCCTCTAGCGGGCGAGGCGACCGGCAGGCGCGAGAAGGCGATGATAGTGAGGATCAGAGCGAGGGACGTGACAAGTAGCGCCGGCAGGCTGCGGCGCAGGTCCACGGTGCTGGGGGCCAGCTCGGCCCCGATGCTGAAGCCCAGGTACACGAACAGGTAAGTCTGCCAAGCCCAGGGGTCGAGCGAGTGGAACGCCGTGGTGACCGCCCCGACGAGCGCCTGCGCAAGGCCCGTAGTCGATGCCGTCGGCGCGTGCAGGTGGATGCCCAGGAGGTTGCTGCATAGCCGCAGGGCCAGCACGCCGCCGATTAGAGGCAGCATCGCCGCCAGGCCCGTCGCCAGCCACGGCAGCGCAAATGGCGACCATCGCCCCCCTGGCACGCAGGACCCTCGGCCTGCTTTATCGAAGATACACAACTGGCAGCGCTTGACCGTGTAGCCGCCGATCAGATAACCGATGGCGTGCGAGAACTCGTGGATTGCGTTGCCGGGCAGGCGGAGGAACTTCAGCACCGGCCCGCCGTCGCGGTGGCTTGTGGCCACGGCCTGCAAAGCCCAGACGAACAGCAGGCGCGAAAGAATGTACAGTGCGGCCGCCTCCCCGGCGGCGATGAGGGTGGTGTGGATCAGGTTGGCATTGGCTATCGTGGCATGGGGGAGGGAGTGGGCAGGCATACGAGCGAATTATAGCATCAAACCGCGTTGCGGACATACATGAAGCAAGATCGCTGCAGGAGCATCGTTTTTGGATGTGGCACTTTCAACGGTCAAGGCGCGGGGTGTCGCGGCCTCGTTCCGGCCCGCGAAGCGGGATGGAACGAGGCCGTGACGGGGACCCCGCGCCGTCCTGGCAGCCTCCCGC
Organism: uncultured Armatimonadia bacterium; assembly: GCA_964455745.1. GTDB lineage: Bacteria > Armatimonadota > Zipacnadia > Zipacnadales > CAYWBK01 > CAYWBK01. Next base: position 5,476 of record CAYWBK010000214.1, on the reverse strand, counting down.
TCTAAGGTCCCCGTCCGTAGCCGCGCTCTGCACGGCTCGCGACACTCCAGGGCTTGGCGTGGTGCGTAAAAACGATGCTCCTGAAGATCGCTGGGGTCCGCCCGCCGATTGTAGGTAGAACTGTCGCAAGCGTGGCGGCGGGGAACAGCGAGGGGAACAGGATTGATAGGATCTTGAGGATTACGGCATGACGGATAGTCCCGTAGCAGCATAGCCCTGACGGCCTGTCCTTTGGCTGTTGAATACAGCCCGACTACCGCCGATTATCTACCATTACTACGCCGCTTTGACAACCGGCAGATGAAGCGTTCGGAATCTTGTCAGAGGCTGACCGTATCCCGAGATGAAGGGCGAACGGCATTGAACCACGGAGACACAGAGGGCACAGAGAACGGCTGGGAAGCGGCCCGCCCGCCCCACGATAGGCGTTAAAGGACGTTGCCGTTCTCTGTGTCTCTGTGGTCAATCGCCGTCCATTTCTCCGCAGGGCATTTCATCGCCAAGCAGGGCCGCGCAACCGGCGTAGTCATACTACCTACAATTGGAAGACGCACCCAAGATCGCTGAGCAAGGTAGTATCGTGGCGCAGGCCGGAGCCGAGAGGCGGTTAACCACCAAACCACAATAGCACCAAACGGCGTAACCGCTGACTGCAGTCGCTATTGTCGTTTCGTGCTTTCGAGTTTTCGTGGTTAATACCACTGATCGCCTCCCGTAGTCCCTGCGCACTGAACACAGATCGAACTTCAGCACCTGCCGGATACTCTATTAGGCGTGACAGTAGGGACGTCCGGCGACGCATCGCCTATTATGGCAATTGAGGAGTAAGAACATGAAAGTGACGGTTGTAGGCGCCGGAAATGTCGGCGCGACGTGCGCACAAAGGATCGTCGAGGGCGGACTTGCCGATGTCTACCTCGTGGATGTGGTCGAGGGCCTCGCCCGCGGGAAGGCGCTCGACCTCGCCGAGGCGGCCCCGGTTATCGGGCATGGCTGCCGGATCGAGGGTGGGGAGGACTACGGTCCCGCCGCCGGGTCGGACATTGTGGTCATCACCGCCGGCATCGCCCGCAAGCCGGGGATGAGCCGCGACGACCTGCTCGCCACGAACGGCAAGATCGCGCAGGCGGTTGTGCAGAACATCGTCGCGAACGCGCCGGAGGCAATGATCCTGATGGTGTCGAACCCCCTGGATGTCACCACTTACATCGCCCAACAGGTCTCGGAGTTGCCGCGCGAGCGGGTCTTCGGCATGGCCGGGGTGCTCGATACCGCGCGCTTCCGGGCGTTCATCGCGATGGAAGTGGGCTGCTCGCCGGAGGATGTCACCGCGATGGTCCTCGGCGGACACGGAGACTCGATGGTGCCGCTGCCGCGCCACGCGACGGTCTCGGGGATTCCGGTCACCGAACTCATCCCGGCGGGTCGGCTCGAGGAGATCGTGCAGCGCACTCGCGACGGCGGAGCGGAGATCGTCAAGCATCTCAAGACCGGGAGCGCTTTCTACGCCCCGGCGGCGGCGGTGTGCCAGATGGTCGCCTCGATCCTGCGCGATGAGCGGCGCATCCTGCCGACGTGTGTGAAGCTGCAGGGAGAGTACGGCTTGAGTGATGTTTACGTGGGCGTGCCGGCGATGCTGGGCCGTAATGGTGTAGAGAGGGTCGTCGAAGTCGACCTCACCGCCGCCGAACGTCTGGCGCTGGACACCAGTGCCGGGCACGTGCGCGAGACGATTGCGACGTGGGAACGCCTGTCGGCGGAGGCGTGAAGCCACCGCCTTCCACTGCAAGTTGCGGGGTGTCGGCCGGAGGCCGACGGGGACCCCGCAGCGTCGGGGCCATCGCACCGGCCCGCGCAGTCAGTTCATCGGCAGGTGAGAGACCTGCCCGCTAACTTCTTCCGAGCGGAGGCAAGCCGCATGGTCATCAAGTTCATCGGTCACGCGACGTTCCACATCACCACCGACTCCGGGGTGCGGATCGTTACCGATCCCTACGAGGCCGGGGCCTTTGGCGGAGCCATCGGCTACGGGAGGATCACCGATCCCGCCGATGTCGTCACCGTCAGCCACGAACACGCGGATCACAATTTCGTCACTGGAGTACCCGGCTCGCCCACGATCCTGCGCGAGACGGGAGAGGTCAAGGGCGTGCGCTTCACGGTCGTGATGGCTCACCACGATAGCTCGGGAGGCAAAGAGCGCGGTGAGGACCGGATATTCCGCATCGAGGCCGACGGGATCGCGCTCGCACACCTGGGCGACCTCGGGCACGTGCTGACCGCACAGCAGGCGGTCGCTTTGCAGCCGCTCGATATCCTGTTCATCCCCGTTGGCGGCACCTTCACCCTCGATGCCCAGAAGGCCTGGGAGACCGTCGATCTGGTGAAGCCGAAGATCGTCATCCCCATGCACTTCGGCACCGTGAAGACCGAGAAGATGCCCCTCCGCCCGGTCGGGGACTTCGCGAAGTCGGCGGGAGACGTGCCGGTGGACGAGATTGGCGGGCCGACGGTGGAGATCACGGCGGAGATGCTGGCCGGGATCGAGCGGAAGGTCATCGTCCTGCAGCCGGCGGCATGAGGACGGCAGAAACGGCAGGTTTCAGGTTTTAGGAACGGCAGGGACGGCCCTACCCCGCCCCGCCTGCGGCGGGGCACCTCTCCCGTTCCGGGAGGGGGACGGCCAATGGCCGGGCGCAAACGGCCGGTCTTGGGAACGGCGGCAACAGAACGAACGGCGATCACGAGGGAGAGACGATGAACTCGACCACAGCTATTATCGACGGGCTTTTCGAGCAGCTTCGGGAAGGCGTGGACAGCCCTCGCAATCAGGCTAAGACGGAGGCTCCCCAGCCCCGGTTCTACACCTATATGGAGAACATCGGCTGGGCGCAGCTCTTCGGGTTCGACATGAACCGCTTCTATGAGGATGCGCCCTTCAGCCTGGAGACGCAGCTTCGACAGAAGCTGTTCCACCTCGACAACTATGACGACGACACGGTCGCGGGCACAGGCTTCAGTGCCTCGGTGGGGATGTACTGGGACTATACCGTCATGGGCATGAGTGTCAGGCACGAGCCCGGGGGCGTGCCGCATATCCAGAGCGATCACCCGATGACGAAGTCGCCGGATGTGTCGCTGCTCAAGCCGCACGACTTCAAAACCAGCGGCATCATGCCCCACATGCTGCGGTTCTACGACGACCTCAAGGCCATGATCGGCGACCGGGGCAGCGTGGGCTTCCCGACCTGGGAGCGCGGGCCGCTGGACATGGCGATGCAGCTTCGCGGCTATGTGCAGTGGATCACCGATTGCACCGAGCGCCCGCAGTTCGTCCACGACCTCATGCAGCGGCTTATTGAGGAGCGGATGCGCTGGTGGGATGCCTACTGCGAGCACTTCGGCGTGGAAAGCAAAGCCTCGGGCATCGCCGATGACTGGATGAACCCCCCGTTCATCTCGCCCTCCATCTTCGAGGACTTCGTGCTGCCGTATTACCTGAAGTTGGAGGAGTATCACGGCAGCGTATGGGGAGTGCATTCGTGTGGCGATCAGGTTCCCCTGCAGAAGCTCTTGCTGCGGATCAAGTCGATTGGCGGCTTCGAGGTGAACCCTTGGACGAACCTCGAGAAGACGCTGGAGAACATCCCGCCGGAGAAGGGGCTGGGGGTCTCGATCAAGAATGTGGATGTGCTGTGCAAGAGCGAAGCCGAACAGGAGGCGCAGTTGCGGCATATCATCGAGAAGTGTGCCGGCCGCAATTACAGCATCTCCGGGCAGTCGATCCAGCGGGTACACGAGACCATCGAGGAGGATGTGGAGCGGGTGAAGCGGTGGATCGAGGTGGTGAAGAGAGTGCTGGGGAGGTAGGACGGCGAACCTCACCCCCCGGCCCCCTCTCCACTCGTGGAGAGGGGGAGAACGGCAACGGCTTCCTATCCCCCCTGCCCCCCTTCCCTCTGCCGGCCTGCGGCCGGCGCCTCACCCCCGGCCCCTCTCCTGAGCGCATACGGCGCGCACAGGAGAGGGGGGAACGGCAACGGCTGACGGCTATCGCGGGCGGGACGCCCGCGCCACGCGGAACCCGGTCGCCCCCCGTTCCCAAAACCCAAAACCTGCCGTCCCTAAAACCTGCCGTCCCCAAAACCTGCCGTTCCTAAAACCTGCCGTTCCTAAAACCTGCCGTTCCTAAAACCTGCCGTCCCTAAAACCTGCCGTCCCCTACCTCTTTGCCTCATCCACCATCGTCAGGTAGTTCTCCAGCGGAATGTAGCTTGGGATCGAGTTGCCTGAGCCTACGGCGTAGCGGCCTCGCGGGGCGCATTCGTTGATGATGCCCCGGACATAGCGGCGCAGGTCCGCCGGGGTGGCGCGGGTGAGCATGTCCACATCCACGCCGCCAAGGATCGCGATGCGGTCGCCGTAGCGGCGCTGCATCTCGGTCACCGGGACGATTGCTTCCTCGTAGGAGTGCTTGCCGTCGATGCCGACTTCGTTGATGAGGTGCGGCATGATCTCCTCCAGATACCCGCACGAATGCAGGAAGTACGGCAGGCCCTTCTCGTGGGTCATCGCGCAGAAGCGTTTGTGCCAGGGCAGCGTGTAGGTCTTCAGGGAGTCCGGCGAAATCAGCGTGGCCGAGCGGAAGCCCATGTCATCACCGGGGAACACCACGATGAGCCTGTCGAGCGTGAGGATGTGGCGATAGTAGCCCTCCATCAACTCGCCGATGCGGTCGGCGACGGCCTTGACCAGGTCGGGCTGGTCGATGAGCGCGAAGCAGAGGCCCTCATACGAGAAGATCGCCGACAGGTGCTCGTAGATCCCGCCGCCGTGGCAGGAGATCAGGCCCATGCCCTCGGGGAGGTGGTCGTTGACGTACTCGAGCGGGGAATAGTCCATGCTCTCCAGCTTCGGCCACGGGTACTTCTCGAAGTCCTCCCAGGAGGAGATCGTCCCGTGGTGCTGGTCGACCCAGGCGCGCTTGCCGGTCGAGCCGGGCGCGGCATCGTCGATGACATTGGCCTTCGTGGGGAAGCCGAGCGCGATCTCCAGGCGGACGAAGTCGTAGCCCATGTGGTGCCAGAAGGCGATGAAATTGTCCCAGTACGCGGCCCAGGATTCGCGATCGCCGGTCGGATCGACCCACTCGCGGCCCACCATGTCGGTGAGGATGGGACGCATGAGCATCGGATCGACGATATACTCGATCAGGGGCGGCTTCTCGGATTTCTCCCGGCCCATGAGAACGCGGACGAAGCGCTCGCAGTCGGGCTTGGGATCGGCGAAGGGGACGATGAAGTCGGTCATGGCGGTCTCCGTTTCGTGTGAGGTGATGCTAGCACTACTACGCCATTTCGGCAACCGGCGGGCGAAGCGCTCGGAATCTTGTCAGAGGCTGACCGTCAAGATGAAGGGCGAACGGCGATTGACCACAGAGACACAGACTCATTTTCCGCACATTGACAGTTGATGT
>CAYWBK010000213.1:0-10415 GCA_964455745.1 uncultured Armatimonadia bacterium | reverse complement strand
TCAGCCACGGCGTCTGTCGCCCTTTCAGGGCTCCACTGCAGAACGCCCTGAGCCCTCCCCAGGCCCTTTCGGGCCTGGCTAGCGGCTATTGGCCCTTCGGGCCAGACACCGGCGCGTCGGCGCCGAAGTGCGGTTGTACTACTAGGCCAAGGCTACAGGAAGAAGCCGCCGAGGCCGTTCCCCAGGAGAAGATGGAGCACAAACTGCTGGGGAATCGACACCAAAACGACAAGGAGCCTCCCGCCGAAGAAGACCAGGAGCATGAGCATCGGCAGCCCCCAGCGCATATAGAACTCCCCCAGCTTGCGCGCCTGCCTCACCGGCAGAAGGTTCGACAGCACATGCGACCCGTCCAGCGGGTAGATCGGCAGAATATTGAAGAAGGCCAGCATGAGGTTCAGGCTGGCGATCACATAGAACGTAGACCTGTAGATCCCGGCGACGCCGAAACGGATGAGGAGCGCAAATATGGTGGCAGTGATGAGATTCGCGATGATGCCCGCAAGCGACACCCAGATATCGTCAAGCCGGGGGCGGCGGAAATTCAGGGGGTTCACCGGCACCGGCTTGCCCCAGCCCATGCCGAACAACAGGATCGCCGTGGTGCCGATCAGGTCATAATGGGCCAGCGGGTTGAGCGATACGCGGCCGTGTGCGCGCGGGGTCGGGTCGCCCGCTCGGTCTGCGACCCAGGCGTGCGCGAATTCGTGGACGGTAAGCGCGATGGACAGCGCAACGATCCACGTAAGAAACAAGGGGAGATTCATGTGCCCCGACAGCAGTTGGTTCAGCAATTGACATTACTCACTATCTGCAGCGCGAGGGCCAATTGCGCCTCGCGCGGTGCGTTATGATCCAGTTTTGCGGCCAGTGCGGCTCGCAACGCCTCTCCGATCGCCGGCCCCGTCGCGCAGCCGGCTTGCAGCAAGTCATCGCCGGTGACATCAGAGCGGACATGTCGCCATTCTCGCTGGAATTGCTCTATTCGCCGGCGCGCCAAGCCGTCCTGCATACTGTGAACGACAGCAAGCGCCGCCGGGTGCGTCCCCGCCAGCGCGGAGGTAACCTCGCTCGGCAGCGCCTGGACCTGTCTGAGAACCACCGGCGGCTCAGCGGTCAGCTTGACCGCCGCCAGCGCGGCCTGCTGTTCGGTAACACTCAGCAGCCCGAGCCACGGCGCGGCATCGCCCCCCGCCACGGCGAGGCCCGCGAAATACGCCGCCGAACGCCCAGTCGTATCCTCGATGCTAAGAACGCTCAGCGACCCACAAACCGCCTCCGCAACCGATGCCGCGTTTGGCGTGAAGGGCCCGACACCGAGGGCGCGCCAGACACCAAGTTCCTCCGTCCTCGCCACGATCTCCGCCGCCGCGTCCGACTGCAGCCCCTGATGCAGCACATCGCTGATCCGGTCGGTACTGACCGTCCACAACGCCCCGGACGACAGCGCGAGGCGCAACGCCTCCTCCGTTGTCGGCTCGAGGCGGAAGTCCAGCCGCCGCTCGAAGTTGATCGCCCTGAGAATGCGCGTCGGGTCGTCGATGAAGCTGCGACCATGCAGGATGCGGATGAGCCGCCGGTCGATGTCGTGCAGGCCGCCGCAAGGGTCCAGCAGCGTTCCGAAGTCATCAGAGTTCAGGGACAGCGCCGCCGCGTTGCAGGCGAAGTCCCGGCGCCACAGGTCGTCGAGAATGCGCGCCGGGCGCACAGTCGGCAAAGCGCCCGGGTGCGCGTAAGTCTCGGTGCGTGTCGTGGCGATGTCGATACAGTGCTCGGCATCCCCCTCCCGCCAGCTCACCGTAGTAGTCAGGAAGCGTTCATGCCACTCGACCTGTGGTTCGGACAGCCCGTGTGGAAGCGTCGTAGCGAGGGCCTCCGCAAATTCTCGCGCGTCACCATCGACGGACAGATCGCGGTCCTTGTGCGGATGCCCGAGGATCACATCCCGCACCCACCCGCCGACCACGTACAGCCGCGCGCCAACCCCCGCCGCAAGTTGCCCCAGCGCGCGCAACTCGCCCACCTGCGCTTCCGGCAGCTTCCCCCAGGGGAACCCCGTCACCGTGCCATCCTCCGAAAAGGGGCACCCCGCCAAAAGGGTGCCCCTGCTTCACTGCAGCAATCGCCGAGGGCTGGGGTCTCACTTCAGCCGGTCGGGGACCACGTCCTGTGCGATCACATCATCGAGGCTCTGCCGCCGGACGATGAGTTCCGCATTGCCGCCGGTGACGGTGACCATCGCCGGCTTGGGGAAGCGGTTGTAGTTCGAGGCCATCGCGTAGTTGTAGGCTCCGGTGCAGAGCACCGCCAGGATGTCGCCCTCGCACACTTCGGCGAGATTGACCTCCGGCAGCAAGGTGTCCGTCTCGCAGTGCTTGCCCGCCACCCGATACACGCGCGTAGACGGCTCGCACATCTTACTGGCGACGCACGACATGTACTCGGAGTCGTACATTGCCGGGCGCGGATTGTCGGACAGCCCGCCATCGACCGCCGCGTAGGTGCGGATGCCGGCGATCTCCTTGACCGGGCCGACGGTGTATAGCGTCGTCCCGGCGGTGCCGACGATCGAGCGCCCCGGTTCGAGGATCAGCTTCGGCAGCGGGTATCCGGCCTTAGCGCACGAGGCCTTCAGCGCCGCGCATAAGACTTCGGCGAAATGGTCGACCGTTGGCGGAGTGTCTTCATCCGTATACGCGATCCCCAGTCCGCCGCCCATGTCCAGTTCGTCGAGAGTGACGCCGCACTCGCGGTGCACCTGGTCCATGAAGTCCACCATGATATCGGTGGCTTTCTCGAACGATTCCAGCCCGAAAAGCTGCGAGCCGATGTGGCAGTGGATGCCCGCCAGGTTCAGGTTCGGGAGCGCGAGCGCCGCCTTGACCGCCTCCAGTGCGCAGCCGCCGGCAAGGCCGATGCCGAACTTGCTGTCTTGCTGCCCGGTCTGCACGAACGCGTGAGTCTGGGTCTTGATGCCGGGGCCGATGCGGATGAGAATGTCCGCCTTGCGGCCCAGACGCCCTGCGGCCTCGTTCAGCCGGTCCAGTTCGCCCAACGAGTCGGCGACGATGCGTCCCACCGGGGCGGTCAGCGCCATCTCGATCTCGAGGTCGGACTTGAAGTTCCCGTGGAACTTGCAGCGCGGGGGCGGAAAGTTGGCTTTCTGGGCGGTGTACAGCTCGCCCGCGGAGCACACGTCCAGCGCGAAGCCCTCTTGCTGCATGATCCGGCATATAGCTGCGTTCAGCAGCGCCTTGCCTGCAAAGGCGATCTCGACACGCTCGAGACGCCCCCCAAAGGCTTTGCGGTACTCGCGGCACAGTTGCCGCACGTGGTCCTCGTCGAGCACGTAAAGCGGTGAGCCGAACTCCCTCACCAACTCGACGGTGTCGCAGCCGCCGATCTCAAGATGCCCCGCCTCGTTGATTCTCTGTGTTCCGAACAGAAGCATTGTGCTACTCCGTATTGCTCCGTGTTGCTCCGAAGACGCATTCCGCCGCCTGAAGGCGGCCTGCCGGTTTGCGGTGCGCACCGCTTTGCGGTGATACGAAACAGCCCCAAGAGTCGCCTCTTGGGGCTGCATAGCTTATGGAGAGGCCCGCCGCAAGGAGGCGGTGCCGCGACTTGATGACGCCGTATGCTGCTGCTTCGTCGTACGCTTGAGACAATTGCCGAAATCGCTGCGTCGTCTATAGGAGCGGTCTCCAGACCGCGATTGCCGTTAGTGCGCCGCCATATAGACATATTTTCGTATTCGCAGACGCCATTTCAACACAATATGGGGTCCGGTCGCACTCTGGAGAGTGCTCCTACAGACTTTTACAGTCGCCTCTCTTGAGACTACAGCTTGTTGTTGCTGATGACGATCTGGCCGGACTTCGGGTTGTAAGTCACCGTCACATCGAGCGTATCGGCGATGAACTGCAGCGGGACCATCGTCCGACCGCACTTGATGTACGGCGCGATTTGGAGCGTCGTGGCTTGCTTGTTAATTGTCGCGTGCTTGCTCCCGACGCGCAGGCTGATGTCGGCCTTGTCGCTGACCGCGCGGACCTGCTTGGTCACCGGATACCAGTATAGCACGCCGTCCATCTTCTGGAAGATTTCACGCAGGGCGGTCATCGGGATACCGGCGCGAAGCTCGGGTTGCGCCCGCATGGCCAACTCTTTGTTGTCGAACAATACTTTCAGGTTCCTGACCGAGGCTTCGGAAGCCGGCGTCGTCGCAAGGGCCGGCCCCGACGGCTGGCCGGGGATCGTGATGCGCTCGCCCTCAGTCCGCGGAAGCATCGCCAGCCGCGCGGACTGTCGAGCGCCCGTGGCGGCCTTCGGCGCGACGACAGGCAGAGCCTGCGCCAGAGTCGCCGGCGAAGCGGCGCCGGTCACATGCGGCGTGGTCGCGGTTGTGCCCGGCGTCGTCGATTTCGGCGCCGTGCTGCCGAAAACGGCAACCTCGGCCTGGGGATGCAGCACCAGGATCGGCTGCACGTAGAGCACTTCGGGGCGATCCAGAAGAGCGCTCGCCGACTCTTGCGTCGGCCTGATGACGGACGTGCTCGGTATACTCGTGCGCTGCGGCGACAGGCCATCGGACGCTGATGTGGGCAAAGCCGCGATCAGCCCCTGCGAGGTCTCAATATCCGCGCGCTGCCCGATCGGAGCCACGGGGGGCAACTGCGCCTCGGGGACGCTGGTGCGGCTGCCAGCCACAAGAGCATAGCGCTCGCCGATGCCGGCGGGTTCCGCGATCTCACCGGGGCGATCTCCGCCCGGCGCTCCCGCCGTCACGACTGAGGTGCCCGGTTCGGATATGCGAGCGATCTGACCGGCGGCCACGCTTTGCGGCATCGCCGACGTCGGCAGGCCTCCGGCCCATCCGCTGGCGATAGGGTCGCCGCGCTGGATAGTCGCGTCCACGGCAAGCGGGGTCGAGGCCACGCCATCGGGCAGCGTCATACGCGAACCGGCGATCGAAGCCACGCGTGTGGCGGACGCGAGCGCCGCGCTGTCACTGCTCGCTGCGAGAGGCCGCGCCACGGACAGCTCGTATGCGCCCCGATCGGCAACCGGGGCCGGACTGGTGCCGAAGCTCCGCGTGTCCAAGCCTCGCGCCACCTGCTGGTCATTCGTCTGCGGAGCGGACGGCCCCGGAACCACGACTACCGGCGCCTGCGCCACAGGGGCCTGCTGGGTAACGGGCGGCGCGGCGCCTGTTGCCGCCGTTCCCTGCGGGACGACGTTGACGGCTTGGGGCGCTATGTTCTGCAGGGTCGTCATGTTGTGATTGTCGACAATGACCGTGACCTCGGACGAAATGCCCTCGTTATCGGCTGCGTCCATGGCCCTTGCCTGCAGGACGTGCGGGCCGTCTGCGACGCGAGTGGTATCCCAGTCGTCGACGAAAGGCGGCGCGTTGATGATGATCGTTTTGACCTTGCCGTCGATATACAGGAAAACGCTCTTGACGCCGGCATTGCCTGTGGCATCAGCCTTGATCTGGGTCGTTTTCGACACATGTGCGCCCTGCGCGGGGTAGTAGATGTTCACGACGGGCGGGATATTGTCGGCGCCCTGCGCGGTAGCCCCGGCGGTCGACGCCTGGCGCACGGTCACTGTGATTGTGGCGGAGCCGGCCTGGTTCGCGGAGTCAATGGCCCGGGCGGCGATCCGGTGGGTCGTCGCCGCGGAGAAGGTGAAATCCCACGCGAAAGACTGCTTCCCGTCCAGTTTGGGAGTGGCCAGCTTCCAACTCTTGGCGAGCGCGTCGTCGACGTAGATCTCGAGGCAGATGATCGGACGTTGGGAGTCGCTGCGGAAAGCCACGTCGATGCTGGTCTTGGCCGAGACAACAGCCCCGTCAGTCGGGCTGAGGATACCTACAATCGGAGCCCCCAAAGCAGCAGCGGGGAGAAGGGAGTTCACTAGAAACGCGACGACGCCATACGTGACGAGCGTCCTCCAGCCCAGGGTGCGGAGACGACTCATGGTCGCTTACCCTCCCACGGTGTAGGCAACGGTTCGGATGATGGATGAAATGAGTGACACCCCTGCCCGCGCCAACCCTCCGCCAGGACCAACTCCTATATCGCGTGCACCGCAAACGGCTGCGCTTGCCAGCCTGCTCGGAGCGAGAGACAGACCACAAGCGACCCGCGACGGGGCATCGTGACCCTGTGCGGCACGCGAAAGAACCCCCAATGGTAACCTAAACTCTATCATAGCGCTCAGAGGTGAGTCAAGAAAACCGGCACACTTGCGGGGCGTCCGCCCGCCGATTGTAGGTAGAACTGCCGCAAGCGTGGCGGCAGGGAACGGCGAAGGGAACAGGATTGATAGGATTTGGAGGATTACGGCATGACGGATAGTCCCGTAGCAGTGCAACCCAGATGACCTCACTGCCCGGTCCAGCCGTCTGGTCCGAAGGGCCACACACCGATGTGTCAGCGCCAAAGCGCGGTTGCATGACTAGCCACCACGGACAGCCACGGCCTGTCCTTCCGACGTTGGACACGGCCCGACTACCGCGGATCACCTACCTACAACTGAAAGACGCACCCCTTGCGGGGTACCGGCAGGCCCGGCGTCCGGCGGTGTCTGAGCCCAGACGACATTGCGCCGCTCGAATTCACGAGCGGCGCAATGCTCCCCGTCGCGACCCCCTCGCGGAAAACGTTACCGACGGCGCTTCAGCCACCGGAACATCAGCGGAACGATCCCTGAGCCGAGCAACAACAGGGGCGCAGGCTCCGGTGATGAGGACGCAGGGCCATCAAGAGTGACTGGGTATCCATTATAGTCGGTATCGTACAGGTAAGCCAAAGCCGTACCTGTCCCGCTGCTGTATGGGCTTTGGATGATGAAGCCCGCCAAAACAGAGCCAGGCGACAGTTCGGCGCCAGGGTCGGCCCACCACATCACGTAACCGCCCAAATCAGAATCTACAATGGGGGTGGCGCCCCAGCCGTCCGGCGACGCGAATAGGGCCGCCGCGTCGATATTGCTCAGGGAAAAGACCATTATCGCCGCGGAGCCGGTGCTGTTGTCGATGGAGTATTCGTACTGCCACAAGCCGTCGGCAAGCTGCATGTCTTGCACGGTGACAATGGGGTCGCTGTGCGCTCCCAGGGCGGCTGCCAACAGGCAGAGGACGACACAGGCCATACGCTTGGTCATCTTCATGCCTCGTCTCCTGCCGCAGGGCAGTTCGCACGCCCATCAATGCAAGAGTGTGATCTGGATGCTGCCCGAACTGAGCGTGATCGGCTTTGTGCCTGACGAATACCCGTTGCTGGTGGTCAGTGTAAAGGATTTGGCGCTACTGGTGACGATCAGAGTGAACGTGGCATTGACGCCATTGACCGTGCACGGCCCGACGATGCGGGCGGTGTCCGCGGTCACGGTGGTGCTCGTGGCGTTCGCGGTGGCCAGTATCTGGGTGCGAGGCGCGAGATTGTCGAGGTAGCTGAGATAGCCTGCGCCCGAGGGGCCGCTGTAGCTGAACTTGATCGGGCACGGGACGGGGGCGCGTAGGAACACGCCGCTCGCGCACTCGACCTTCGCGCTGTCCGCGCTTGCCGCCGGGGTGACCGTCAGCGCGCCGGTTGTCTGTGCGGAGAGGTAGCCCTTCCCGGCGCCCACGTAACAACACACCTGATAGCTGCCGGCGCTCAGTCGATTCGCCGGTACCTGCACGGTGGCGTTGCCGTTTGTGTCCGTGGTGGCGCTGACCGAGAACTCGGCACACTTGCCGGCTTTATCACTGACCGTAAACCCGACGTTGATGCCTGCCACGCCCAGCCCGCCCGAGGTGAGCCTGGCGCTGATGTTGACAGGTGCGCCGTAGGCGTCAGCGCTGTCTCCGGTGTAGGTCAACGCGCAAGCGGAGGCGGTGATGCCGAGGGACACCGCGTTCGACGTGAGCGGCCCCGTGTTCACCACTGTCACGGCCGCCGTGCCGGCTGTGGCGATGTCGCTTGCGGGGATGTCTGCGGTGACCTGCGTTGAAGAAACGAGATGCGTCGGCCGGTCCGAGCCGTTCCAGCGCACGACGCTGTTGTCCAGGAACCCGGCTCCGGTAATCGTCAGGGTGAAAGCTCCCGTATCGAACGGCCTGGAGGGCGGGTCCAAACTCGTGATGCTTGGCGTCGGGGTGTCCTGAATCGACCACACGGTATTCGACCAGGGGCTTACGGCCGGCGAGTTCGTCGCCGGTGTGAGATCGCAGCCCGCTCTAGCGCGATAATAGTACTTCGTGCCATCGACAAGGCCCGAGAACGTGTAAGCGGCAGTGGGAGTCGCCAGCCACCCCGAGTCCAGTACGCCGGTGGCGAAGGCCGGGTCTGCCGAGCATTGCGCCTGCGAGCAGGTGGCGTCGGCCGGGATCCCTGTCCACGAGACCGTAGTCGAGGCGCCTGCCGTGTATGTTGGCTCCGGGGTCATCGTCGGGGCCGTCAGCCCGCCGCCGATGATCTTCGTCGAGCATTCCGCCGCCGGAGTTTTCACCTCGGCGTTGCCGGCGAGGTCGACGGCGCGGGCGTAGAACCCGTACTCCCCGTTCCCGCCGGTCGTGCGGGAGTCGAAGGCGATGGGACTTGAGGTGAAGTTGGCGCTGCCGCCCGCCGTGTAAGCGGTCCACGCGCCCCAAGTCCCGCCGGTGGTGGAGCGACGGCGATAATACAAGTTCACATAGGCCACGCCGACCCCTCCACCGTCGACGGCGGTGTACGGCACGTTCACCACCCAGGAGGCGTAATAGGGGTCGAGGGGCCCGGCCGATGAGGTGGGCGCAGTCGTATCGACCGTCACCGTCAGGTCGGCGGAGGCAGGCGCGGCCTCAACATTGCCGACGGCATCCACCGCGCAGGTGTAGAAACCATAGATGCCGTCGCCGTTGGGGCAATTGAAGGCGGCGCTCAGCCCGCCGAAGCCAGCGCCGTACTCGGCATAGGCCCCGCCATTGTGATTGTAGTACAGATGGGTCAACGCGACGCCGCTGCCGGCGTCCGATTGGGTCCACGTCACTGCGAATGACGCCGCCGTCTGGAGCGATGTCGGAGCGATGGCGCAGGATGTCGGCGGGCTGGCGTCCTGCGTCGAGTTCACGCTGCCCGAGTAAGCGCTGGTCCCGCCGTCCCCCTGCGCTTTCACGTGATAATAGTACTTCGTGCCGTCAGTGAGGCCCGTTGCGGTGTAACTCGTGGCGCTGATCCAGCCGCTGTTGCCCGCTATGGTGGCGAAGGCGCTGCTGGTGGACCACTCGACATAGTAGCCGGTTGCACCCGAGACGGCGCTCCACGACACGGTGCAGGAGATGCCTTTCGTGTATTGAGGCAATGCCGTCAAATTAGGAGCGGACGGCGCGGGCGCATCGGCCGTGACGCTGACGTCGTCGATACACACGCCAAGGCCATAATGAGCATCGCCCAGAAAGCCTATGTAGTAAGTATTGCAAACATTGGGGAGAGAGACGGTCTCCTTGGTCCAGGTGGCGATCTTGGAGGTGTAACTGGCGAGGGTCGTCCAGGATCCGCCGGCGCTGGTCCTATAGCAGACCGTAAGAGTGTCTTGATAGTTTGGCGGAGTGTAGCTGCCTGAGGTGTTCTGCTGGAGCCAGAACGTGAGTGTAGGGTTGAGCGTATGGGCGCCGAAACTGATCGCGGGGGTGATCAGATAGGTGCGTTGATGCGCATTGAGGGCGTAGAACAGCATCGCGTCGTAGGTGCCGCCATGCGCCCCCGTGTTCTTGTGGTCGCCGTTTTGCTGCACCCAATTGGGGTTGAAGTCGTCGCCCGGGTAACCGGCCTGCGTCCAGCCGGCCGGCGGGACCGCAGACTCGAACCCCTCCGACAACAGCGTCGTCGTTGCAGAGGCTGCCGCGGCCAACAGGCACAGCAGTACGACAGTAATCCCGATGCCAAGGCGCCTGAACGGCATGGCGACACCCCGCTACTAGCGGTCGCTGCTGCGACCTGCACGCTATGCTCGTATGGGACGGAACGGTTCGGACAATGGACTGATCGCACGACTGAGGTCTCGTGCGCCCCTTTTCTGCGCGGCTATATCACCCCGACACAGGGCTGCGTCTCCAGGCGCAACCGCGCAGTGTATAGCATATTGCCACAGAAGAATCAAGTACCTGCTGCAAGATCGCAGGAGCATCGTTTTTGGATGTGGCACTTTCAACGGTCAAGGCGCGGGGTGTCACGGCCTCGTTCCGGCCCGCGAAGCGGGATGGAACGAGGCCGTGACGGGGACCCCGCGCCGTCCTGGCAGCCACCCGCTCTAAGGTCCCCGTCCGTAGCCGCGCTCTGCACGGCTCGCGACACTCCAGGGCTTGGCGTGGTGCGCAAAAACGATGCTCCTGGAGCCAGTTGCAAAAGTCGCGATGTAGGTGCATTTCGCCCCAGGGCTGAATC
>CAYWBK010000212.1:0-10514 GCA_964455745.1 uncultured Armatimonadia bacterium | reverse complement strand
AGCCTCGTAAGCGAACCTCAATGAGTGAGTGAATGCCGTCAAGCCCCCAAAGGGGCGGGCCGCCCATTGCCTGGCTGACGCTCGCGTCAGTACCTGTCTATCGACTGTTTCCTCAGACCATGTGGCAGCGCGATTTATCGCGCTAAATGCGGGCCGAACTGCCCTCCGCCCATTGCGCCGTCAGTTGCGGGCAAACGCTCCGTCGAAGTCGAAGCGTTGGTAACTATGCGACGTGCTCCGCGCGATAAATCGCGCTGCCACATGGTCTAAAGGAAGTGTCGCCAAGCACATGCGAACGTCAGCCAAGCAATGGGCGGAAGCCCCTTCGGGGCTGACGGCAGAGGCTCATCCTATGCAGCGTAAGGATATCACCTGGCGAGGATCGCCAGGACCAGTTCGAGGTCACGACCCACACACATTGAGGAAGAGCCTGCACCCGGGAGGGTCTTCCTGGATGTGTGGGGGGCCTCATGGCGTTGTTGCAGGGTGATCTCGTCGGGCGGACGAGTGCCGTGGAGGCCCGTAAGGGCTTGGCGGCTTGGCCGTCGCTTGGGGCGGTTGTGAGGCGGTTGGCCGCCGGTGATGAGGAAGAGGCACGGCCTACATACGTTGTATTGCGCTAAATCTGTGGGGTTCCGCCGGTCAGCCGGGCGACGGTGTCTCGCAGGCCTCCTGGTTTCACCGGCTTGCCCAACATACAATCCACCGAGGTGCATCCGGTGTCCGTCGCGTTCAGGAGGTCCCCGAAGCCGGTCAGCATGACGATCGGCATTTCGGGGGCGACCTGCTTCGCTGCCACGGCCAGTTGATCGCCGCTCATCCCCGGCATCGCCCGGTCCGTGATGAGCAGGTCGAAGCCTCCCTCCGAGATCCGCTGCAGCCCTTCGCTTCCGTCTCTGGCTCTCACGACATCGTGTCCGTCCAGCATGAGATACTCCGCGGCGACATCGCCGGCGCGGGCCTCATCGTCCACCAGGAGAACGCGCAGTTTGCGCATGGCCGGCGGGGCCTCGCGCATCGGCTCTACGGCCTCGGGTTGGGAGACATGCACGGGGAGGGTGATCCTGAAGACAGTGCCCTGCCCGACTTCGGAGCGGATGTCCAAAGTGCCGTCGTGGCGCTTGACGATGCCATGCACCATCGCCAGCCCCAATCCAGTGCCGGCTTCACCTTTCGTGCTGAAGAAGGGTTCAAGACACTGCCGCCGCACGGCATCGGTCATCCCCGTGCCAGTGTCGCTGACCTCGATGACTACGCGGCCCCCGGCATTACAGCTTCGCAGGGTGATGACCCCGCCGTCGGGCATCGCGTCTGCGGCATTGAAGACCAGGTTGGTCAACGCCTCTCGGAGGTCGCTTGCGTTGCCGGTCACCGGGGGGACATCGCCGTCGGCCTCAATGCGGACATCAATGTCAGCTCCGCGAGCCAGCGCTTCGTCCTTCCAGCGCGGCCGCGTGAGATCGGCGGTCTGCTCCAGGAGAGCCGCCACGTTGACCGGACCAAAGGCTTGCGGATCGTCTCGGACGCGGTGGAATTCCGCCATGCGGCGCACGACGCTCGCAGCATCTCCGGCCGAGGCGGCGATGCGCTTCAGAAAGCCTCTCGCCTTCGCCGTGTCTTCCCAGATGTCCGGCCTGTCGAGAAGTAGCTGGCTGAAGCCGACGATGGGTGCAAGCGCATTGTTGAAATCGTGAGCGATGCCGCTTGCCATCTGGCCCAGAGCGCGCATACGTTCTTGTTGGACCACCTGTTGCTGAGTTGTCCGCAGTTCCTCCAGGGCCTCCTGAAGACGGCGGTTCGTCTGGGCCAGGTCTTCTTCCGCCTGCTGCCGCTCCAATGCGATGGCGATGTCCTCGGCCAGCATCTCCAGGAGCGCGACGCGCTGGTCGTCGAAGAAGAACCGATCCCCTGAGTACAGCGTGATCACGCCGATCAAGTCGCCGGCGCGGAAAGGGAAGGAGGCCGAGGAGCGATAGCCCCGCTTTTCCGCCTCGGCGCGCCACAGCAGCATGGTAGGGTCGCTAGACACATCATCGCAGACTTGGTAACGGCCTTGGCGGAGGGACCGGCCGGTCGGCCCCGCCCCTTCCGGTACGTCCGCCGCCGAGATCGTAATCGCGCTCAGGTACCCGTCTTCATGTCCATAGAAAGCCGCTGGCATGACCCTCATGGTGCGCGGGTCGACAAGCCCCACCCACGCCATGCGGAACCGGCCATCCTGGACCGCCACACGGCACGCCTCCTGGAACAGTTCTTGCCTGCCGCGGATGCGGATGATCTTCCTGCCGATACTGCTCAGGGCCCGGTAGAGACCGCTGAGGCGAACGTTGTCGCGCTCATGCCGTCGGCGGTCCTCATCAGCATCCAATGCGTGCAGGGCGAAAGCAATGTCTTCGGCCACCTCGGCGAACAGCGACCGCTCTTCCGCATCCTCAGTCATCGCGATAGACACCGATACCAGCAGCACCCCGAAGTGCCGGCCTGCATGGGTAAGCGAGACCGACAGAACGCCCGAGCCGGGCTGGGCTTCCGACAGCGAGCAAGTCCCGCAGACCCCGTCCAGAGCCTGCGAGATCACCTTGCCTGGCGTCGCGAGGGGTCCGCTGACACAGTGGGGGAAATCGCGGCTCTCCAGCGCAGCGACGAATTCGGCGAACTGCTGTCCGTACCCCGACTCGAACGCCGAGGCGGCGTTCCCGCGCTCATCCAACAACACAGCCCACGCGGAGCGATAGCCCCGAGTCCGCGTCAAAAGCTCACAGGCGACCTGAAGCAGCCGGTTGGGGTCTCTCTCCCGCGTGATGAGTTGATCGACGTTGCGGACGGCATACAGGACGGAGTTCAGGTGCGCAGCGCGCTCCTCGGCACGTCGAGCTGACGTCCGCAGGCGCACCGATTCAAGCGCCGCATCGAGGACCACGGGCAGCCGCTCGGCGAGACGGACCGACTTCACCACATAGTCCGCAGCCCCGGCCTTCAGAGCCGCAATAGCGACGTTTTCGTCGCCGCGTGCCGTGATGACGAGTACCGCAGCATCGCCACCGACCTCCCGTATCCGGGGGAGCGCTTCAAGCCCGCTCAGGCCTGGCAGCATGTAATCGAGGATGACGGCATCGAAGACGGCACACTGCAGGTGTCGGAGGGCCGCTTCAGCGTGCTCGGCCTCAACCACCTCCAGCGCATCGTAGCTGCACTGCAGCGCATCTCGTATCAGCTCTCGGTGGTCCGGCTCGTCGTCGACCACCAGCACTCGCAACGGCGTCTGTGACATCACGGAGACTACCCCCTGCACCTGTGGTTGGCGAGCAACCAGTCGACGCTCGACTCATGCACCTCATCACGCAGATCGTGTCAGCCGGGGCTTCGGGGTCTTCGACCAGGGCATGGCGCCCGCACCATCATCTATCAGCGGCATCGGCTTTCGGCAAGGTGACGTAGAACCGAGAGCCGTTGCCTGCCTCCGACTCCACCCACGCCCTGCCTCCATGATGCTCCACGATCTTTCTGACGATCGCGAGCCCCATGCCCGTGCCCGCCACGTCGCGCGACTGCGGCGCGCGCTGGAACGGCTGGAAGATCCTCTCATGATATTCCGGCGCGATGCCCATGCCGTTGTCGGCAAAGCAGATGCGCACCACTTCGTCCTCCGGCGCCCAGGTGACCTCGACGCGCGGACGCTCTTGATCGCCCATGTATTTCACGGCATTGGCGAGCAGGTTGACGAATACCTGGTGGAAACGCATGGAGTCGCCCGTGACATGCACGCGCGGCCCCTCGGCGACGCTCACTTCAACGCCGGCTTGCGCGATGATCTCGGCGATGGAGTCCACCGCCTGCCGCGCCAACTCGCCCACGGGCAACACTCCGACCCGCCCCACCACGCGCCCGATCCGCGACAGTTCCAGCAAGTCGCCGACCAGCGCTTCCATTCGCTCGACGTTGGCCTGCAACCGCCGCAGCCGATGCACGCCCTGCTCATCGAGCTTGTCGCTGTAATCGCGCAACAGCAGGCCTGCCATACCTTGCAGCGAAACCAGGGGCGACGAAAGATCGTGCGAGACCGAGTAGGCGAAACTGGTCATCTCCTCGTTGAGCCGCTTGAGGGTCGAGTTCGCTCGTTCGAGTTCGCGGTTGGCGAGGCTGAGGTCGTGAGCCCTGCGCGCAAGCGCGGTATTGAGGTCGAGAATCTGGCTTTCCTGTCGTATGCGCTCGGTGATGTCGCGGGCCGCCGCGAACACCCCCATCACCTCGCCTGTTTCGCTACGGTATAGCGAGGCGTTGTACAAGACCGGAGTCGTGGGGCCGTCGCGGTGCACGACCTCGAGGCGGTAGTCGGTCACTTGTCCGTCGCGGAACACCTGCTCGTAACCGGCCCCGGCCTTCTCGGGATCGGTGAAATACTCGGAGAAATCCGTCCCGACGATCTCCTCGCGCGAGAGCCCGGTTACTCTTTCCGTGGCGCGGTTGACATCGGTCACTTTGCCGTCCCGCGCGATGGTGACCAGCGGATCAAGGCTGGCCTCGATCAGAGTGCGATTGTAGGCGCTGGCTCTCCGCAGCGCGGCCTCCGCCTCCACGCGCTCCGTGATGTCGCGGGCTGCCGCGAACACCCCCATTACATCGCCGGCGTCATTCCGGTACAGTGAGGCGCTGTACAGCACCGGAGTCGTATGCCCGTCACGGTGCACGACTTCGAGGCGGTAGTCGGTCACTTGTCCGTCGCGGAACACCTGCTCGTAGCCGGCTCGGGCCCTCTCGGGATCGGTGAAGTACTCGGAGAAGTCCGTCCCCACAAGCTGCTCGCGCGAAAGCCCTGTTACCTTCTCCGTGGCGCGGTTGACATCGGTCACTTTGCCGTCCCGCGCGATGGTGACCAGCGGGTCCGGGCTGGCCTCGATGAGGCTGCGATTGTAGGCGTTCGCCGCCCGCAGCGCAGCCTCGGCCTCCACACGCTCACTCAGATCGCGCATGATGGTGGACAGATAGTCCAGCTTCCCATCGGGAGACCGATGCGCGATAATCACCTGGGAGACGGGAATCTCCTTGCCGTCACGCGCGAGCAAAGCCACCTGCCCGCTCCAGACCCCGTCGCGAATCGCGGCCGGGACGCCGTCGTTGAGGATGAGCTCCGCCGCCCAGTCGGGGTGCATATCGCGGATGCGCAGTTGCGAGATGTCCTCGTCCTCCGCGATCCCGATCATTTTGCGTCCGCCGGCGTTCAGATCGAGCAGATTCCCGTCCGGACCCGCCGTCGAAACGAAATCGGTTGTGGAATGGAGGATGGCGGCGAGCCGGTCACTCGTCGCCTGCTCGGCTCGAAGCCCGGCCAACATCCTCTTACGCTCGGCCAGACTGCCCAGCCACTGGCGGAGCGTCGCTGCCGAGCGGCTGCCGCCGAGCACGTCCTCGGCAGGCACGTAGTGGAAGTTGTCGTAGACCTCGGCGCCGATGACCACCACCGGGTGCGTGCTGAGCACGCCCAGCAATGTCTCCGCGTCGAAACGCCGCATGTCATACTGGCAGAGCCCCATGCATTTACTGCCGGCAAAGAAACCGTTGAGCAATGCCTCGTACTCGATCAGACGCTCGGCTCCCGGCAGGCCTCGCAAGACCCACGTCATCTCGCCAGTGACCCGTAAAGCGCTGTAACCGTCCTCGATAGCCCGCGCCGTTTCCCCGCGCAACAGGGCGATCATGGCCTCCGGCTCGAAGACTCCCCCGGCCATGTACGTGTCCGATACCCCAAGTAACGCAAGCTGCCCGCTCTCCAGATACGGCACAGGGTCGATGCCGTCCTCACGCAGGTAACCCAGCACCGTCTCCCCCGTGTGTTGGTCCACGATGTAGACGACCCTTTGGTCCCGTTCCAGCCCCTCTCGTAAGTACCGGGCAAGAAGCGCCTTGTGCTGATCTTCGCTCTCGAAGAAGCAGCACAAATGATCTCCGGGTTCGATGTCCGAAAGCGATGAGAGTGGCTGTCCCCGCATGTGGGCCCTCCGTGGTGCTCGTCCGAGTGCAGCGCCCCGGGTGAATAGACCGAGCTACCGCCGCAACGCGCCCACCACCAGTTTCACCGTCGCAACTATCGGTCCATCCGACCAGGCACACGCGACCGCCTATCCAGGCCGTACACAATGCAGACGCATTGAGCACATATATATTTTATTATAAGCAGAAATTGACCTCGTGTATACCACTTCATAAGAAGTGATGGCATATCTTATTTCGCCCGGTAGCGGCTGGGCACTGCGCAGATCACGGTTCGAGCGCGCCGTCGCGGGGGGCGCAAGGGATGCCGCCGAGGGCTGCAAGCGCCCGGCGGTAGTCCTCCGGGGTATCCATGTCGGCGAGCGCCCACGGAACAGCGACCCGATGCTCGCACACATCATCGGGGTGCTCACAGAGGAGACCGCGCAGCCCTGTCTGGTCGTAGCTCTCGAAGACCTCATCGCGGTAGCAGATGGCGAACAAGAGGGGATGGCCGCGCTTCCCCTCCCAGGCCGGCACGACGATCCCCTTCCCCGAGGCGCGCTGAGCGGCGGCCATCTCGTCGATCAACGGCGCGCTCACTCCCGGCTGGTCCCCTAACGCCACCAGCACCGCGCCGCACTCCGCCGGCAGCGCCCGCAGCCCGCAGCGCACCGAGTCGAGCATCTCGCTGTTGTCCTCGGGGTTCGTCACAATGGAGATGGCCCGCCCTGCCAGGGCCGCCGCGACGGCTTCCCCATCGCGCCCCACGACAACACAGGTGTGGGCAACCACACTCGCCAGAACCCGGTCCACCACGTGGGCGATGACCGTGGAGCCGCCGAAGGGCAGCAGCAGCTTCTGCGCGCCCATCCGGCGCGACAGACCGGCGGCGAGGACGATGGCGCAGATTACCGGGGCATCCTGCATTGGCGCATCGCCCCCTCTCGCCCCTTACGCCGAACCGCGATGAGCTGCGCGACGATGGATGCGGCAATCTCAGGCACTGTCTCGGCGCCGATGTCCACTCCGATCGGCGCGAAGACCCGGTCGAACTCCTCTTCCGTCGCCCAGCCATCGCTGATGAAGCTCTGGCGCATCAGTGCAACCTTCCGTCTGCTGCCGATCATCCCGATGTACGCGGCTGGCGCGCGGATGCACGCCTGCAGCGCCTCGGCATCCTGCCGGTGCCCACGGGTGACGATCACGACGAAGCTGTTCGAGCCAAGCGGCTGGGCCGCCAGCTCTCGCGAAATATCGCCGCAGCACAGGCAGGCGCCTTCGGGGTAGAGTGCCGGGTCGGTGAATTCCGTCCGGTCGTCGATGACCGTGACATCGAACCCGGCCAACGCACCCTGCGCCGCCAGAGCCTGCCCGATGTGCCCGCCTCCGGCGATCAGCAGCAGCGGCCCCGGAACGACGGGTTCGACGAGCACCTCCACCAGCCCGCCAGGCCCTTCGCGGCCAAACAGGCGTGCCTGCCCGGTGTCAACGCACTCGGCAATGCCCTGCTGATCGGCAAGCACGGGCGAAGCCGAGACAAGCGGCTCATCGCCCTCGGCCCACCAGCGCACCTCAGTCGAGACATCTCCGCCGGTGTGGATGATGGTAAGGACAGCGCCTCGCCGGCGCTGATCGACCGCCTCCGCCACTTGCGCGTAAGCGGCCTCGTCCTTACGCGCCGTAGGGTCCACGAGCACGCGCATCAGCCCCCCGCAGATAGGCTCGACCCCTCCGGCATCGACGCCTGCCAGTTCGACAGCCACCACCGACGCGCGTCCCGACCGGCAGGCTTCGACCGCTCTGCGCTGGGATTCCACCTCGACGACTCCGCCGCCAAGGGTCCCGGCAATGCGCCCCGCACCGTCGATGACCGCTCTCACCCCCGCCTCGCGAGGCGTCGAGCCTTCGGCGCTGAGGACTAAACCGACAGCGAAGGGGTTGCCGGTGTGGATGAATTGCAGTATCTGGCGGTAAGGGTTCATAGGGAGATCAGTGAGCCACGTGTGAAGTGTACAACAAGCAAGTGGGCGCGACCATCCTATCGCGGCCGCGTTGCTCTCCACGAGTGGAGAGGAGATGGTCAGCCTCCAATGGCCCACATCCGTTGCAGAGACAGGTCGCCGGCCCGGCGCTTGAGGTCGGCGCATTGGCGCAGGAGAGCCCGGAAGGCCGCCGTGTTCGGTAGACGCCCGCCCGCGTCCATCAGCGGCAGCCGCATCGGAGAGAGCAGGCAGGGGATCAGCGTGCCGTCGCAGGAGAGGCGGATGCGGCGGCAATCGCTGCAGAAGGGGCGGGACATCGGCGCGATCATCTCCACCAGCACCTCGCGGCCGTCGGCGAGTGTCGCCGCGAAACGCGGGTGCATCGTCGAAGTGACCGAGATCAGGCTCTGCGTCGCCCCGGCGATCCGCCGCAGGCCCTCGTCCGCGGACAAATAGTTTACCCCGTAGAATCCCGGCCCCAGGCCGATGGGCATGAGTTCGATGAACCGTAGCATCGCCTCATGGTCGGCTGCGACCGAGAGCAGGCCCTCGATCTCCCTCGTTCCCAGCGACTGAGTCAGCACCGTATTGATCTTCGTTCCGCGAAAGCCCGCCGCGCGGGCCGCGGCCAGGCCCCGCAGGACGCGTGCGAGCGCCGCAAAGCGGGTCAGGGTCGTGTAGGCGGCTGCGTCCGCCGAATCGAGGCTGACGTTCAGGCGGCTGAGGCCGGCCGCCGCGAGTTCCGAGGCCCGCTCGGCGAGCAGCACGCCGTTGGTCGTCAGCGTGACCTCCGGACGGGTGTGCAGGTTCGCCAGCCGGGACACAAGCTCAGGCAGGTCGGAGCGCAAGAGCGGCTCTCCGCCGCTGAGACGTATCTTGCGGATGGGCGCGGAGGCGCAGATCGCGGCGCAGCAGTCCATGAGGTGGGACAGAGGCAGGGGGACGGATTGCGAGAGGGTTTCCTCGGGCCGGCGACAATACGCGCAGCTCAACTGGCAGCGGTCAGTCACCGACACGCGCAGGTAATCGAACGCCGGCTCTTGCTCGGTGTCGGCGTCCGCGCAGCCGGTCGGTTCGCGCAGTTCATCCCGCGCCTTCATAGCCACCAGACCCTCGCCTGCACCTCAGTGCCACTCCCCCACAATTGTCTCCCGGCCGGCAGGAAGATTAGGCCGTTCGCCTGCGCCGCCCCTGCCAGGTCTGCTGACCCGTGCATCCGAAGCGGCGTAGCCTGCAGGCACGGGCCGGTTGCGCTTTCTGCCACGGCGATGCGCGACGGCTGCGCGGTTATCCGGTCGGTGTGCGTCAGGACATCCGCTGTCAGGATCGCCGGGACGAGCGGCGGTCCCGGCGTGGGGTGGCCGGACATCTTGCGCAGGAGCGGCACGACCATCTCGCTCGAGTGGACCAGCACGGCAAGGGGATTGCCGGGCATCGCGAGCACAACGGGCCTATCGGGCCTCAGCCCGGCCCACAGCGGCTTGCCGGGTTTGACCGCGACACCGGCGAACAGGCGAGCTATCCCCAGTTCGGCGAGAATGTCAGGCACGATATCGGAGACGCCCATCGAGACTCCGCCCGACAGGAGCAGCAAATCATGGCCGAGGCCCGCCGCGATGGCCCGACGCAGGTCGTTTGGGTCATCGCGTGCGATCCCGAGGTCGGCGGGCCGCTCGAATCCGTGCCGACGAAGCATTGCGGATATGATCGCCGTGTTGGCGTCGCGGGTCTGATATGCGGTCGGCGTGGCCTCAGGGGCGACGATTTCGTTGCCGGTGGAGAGCGCCGCGACACTGGGCTGCGCCCAGACCGGGACCTGCGTCAAACCGCACAGGGCGAGAAGCCCGCAGGCGGCGGGGCCGAGCACGGTTCCCGGCTCGAGCAACACCACGCCTTTCGCGGCGTCCTGCCCCCGCGGCATGATGTCCTGCCCTGGGCTGGCGCCGCTTTGGAAGACGACGGTTCCGGGCGCGCTTCCCGATCGGGTCTGTTCGACCTTGACGACGGCATCGGCGCCCGGCGGCACGGCAGCGCCGGTCATGATCGCGACGCACATGCCCGGCTGGATCAGGGTCGTCCACGCGTCCCCGGCCCTGATCTCGCCGACGCAGACGAGTTCGCCGCCCTCCGGGCCGAGGTCGGCGCTGCGCATGGCGTAGCCGTCCATAATCGCGCGGTCGCAGTCCGGAATGGCCCGGTCGGCATGGACAGCTTCGGCGAGGACTCTCCCCCCTGCCTCGGCAAGGGGCACAAGGGCCCGGCCCGGCGCGGGGGCATGGGCGAGCAATATCTCTCGGGCGGCGTTGAGTTCGAGCATGGCGGTCATCGCTTGTGACAAGGCGATACGCGGCGGCAGTTGCGCACGCTGAAGTCCTTGGAAACGCTGTGTTCGTGGCGGATGCGTTGCTCTCCTGCACGGCCACGGCTCTTCCTCAATATGTGTGGGTAGATGCCATGAACTGGTCTTGGCGAGGGCGGTAGCCGACTGCTCCGGGTAAGCCGTTGCTGTCGCGTCCGCAGGACGCCCGGCGCGAAGCGCCCCTCAGCCGGATGCTTCAGCGT
>CAYWBK010000211.1:0-10572 GCA_964455745.1 uncultured Armatimonadia bacterium | reverse complement strand
CCGCCAGGACGCCCGGCGCGAAGCGCCCCTCAGCCGGGCGCTTCAGCGTCCGGTTTATGGCCGTAGTTAGGGTCGCCATCCGTCCGCGAGGACGGATGGCGGCGCAGCCGCCCGGAGCCGTCTCTCCTGCCGGCGCAGGCGGCAAGGGGGCCTGCGGCCATTCGTCCGGCGGACGACTCGGTATGGGGCGGCGCGGTGTCCCGGACGCTGAAGCGTCCGGCTGAGGGTCCCCGCCTGCGGCGGGGCCAAGCGTCCTGGCGGACGCAACGGCCACATGCCCGAGACGTTGCGAGCGAAAAGGACACAGCCGGTATGCCGAAGGGTCTATTCAGGCCCCGTAAAGCTATCCACACACATTAGGAAGTGCCTGATGATGAGGTAAACCATCCCCTCCCGTCGAATACTCCTCGCGCAATCATCGACATTACGGAGACGCCTCCCATGAAGCATCACCTCCTGGCACTCACCGCCATCCTGCTCGCAGGTAGCTGCCACGCCGCTCTCGCGGCCCCTTGCGCCTTCAAGCCGACCGATCTGCGCTGCGAACTCACAACCGACCCTCTCGGCGTCGATGCCGCCCGGCCCCGGCTGAGTTGGGTACTGGAGCCGACATCGCCGGATTGCCGGGGGCAGGCGCAGACCGCCTACCAGGTGCTGGTGGCGAGCACAGCCGAAGGCCTCCAGCGAGACATCGGCGACCTTTGGGATTCCGGCAAGATGATGGGCGACCCCTCGAATCAGGTGCCGTATGGCGGCAAGCCGCTGCTTTCGTTCGATCTGTGCTTCTGGAAGGTGCGCGCCTGGGACCGCGACGGCGGCGCGTCCGATTGGAGCGCCCCGGCGCACTGGTCGATGGGGGCGCTCAACCCGGCGGACTGGCAGGCGAAGTGGATCACTTACAATCAGCCGCCCGGCGAGATTGTGCCGATCCAGGGGGCCGTCGAGGCCATGAACTTCGATGGCGCGCAGTGGATTTGGTATCCCGAGGGCGATCCGCGCAAGATGGCCCCCGAAGGGTCGCGGTACTTCCGGCGGGTCATCGACGTGTCCGGCATCCAGGTCCGCCGCGCGCGGATGTTGCTGACAGTGGACGACCGCAATGTGGTGTATGTCAACGGGCAGGAAGCGTTCCGCACCGAGGTCGCCGGCGAGCCCTGGCGAACGCCGCGGTACGTCGACCTCACCAAGTCCCTCGTGGCGGGCCGCAACCTCATCGCCGTCGACGGGATCAACGCGCGCCCCAGCCCGGCGGGGTTCATCGGCAAGATCGAGATCGAGTATGCCGACGGCACGAAGCAGACGGTCGTCACCGACGGCTCGTGGAGGGTTGCGAACCACAAGATCGAGGGCTGGAACCAGCTCGCAACAGGCGACGCCGATTTCGTCGCTCCGATGCTGCTCGGCGCAATGGGCGTCGAGCCGTGGTTCCTGCTGCGACCGGGTGGGGATGCTGTGTGGAGCGAAAACCGCTCCAGTCCCGTTTTCCGCAAGGCGTTCGGGGTCGAGAAGGCGCTGCGCAGCGCGACCGTCTATGTCTGCGGCCTGGGGTTCTACGAGTTGCGCATCAATGGACGCAAGGTCGGCGACCACGTCCTCGACCCGGTGTTCACCCGCTACGACAGGCGGGCGCTGTACGTCACCTACGACGTCACTTCGATGCTCCAGCGCGGACGGAATGCGCTCGGCGTGATGCTGGGCAATGGCTGGTATGACCAGTTCTCCCGCGATGCCTGGGACTTCCCGCGCGCGCCGTGGCGAGATCGACCGAAGCTGCTGCTCATGCTGCGGATGGTGTATGCAGACGGCACGCAGCGCGTGATCGGCACGGACACCACCTGGCAGGCGAACACCGGCCCGGTGATCCGCGATGGCATCCGCAACGGGGAGATCTACGACGCTCGGCGGGAGATGCCCGGCTGGGACGCCCCCGGCTTCGATAGCTCGAAGTGGTTCTCGGCGCAAACGGCGACGCCACCGGCAGGCATGCTGCGGTTTGAGATGATGCCGCCGTGCCGGGTAACGCAGACCTTCACGCCGGTCTCGGTGAAGCAGCCCAAGCCCGGACTGTACGTGTTCGACATGGGACAGGCGTTCGCAGGCTGGGCGCAACTGAGGGTGCAGGGACCCGCCGGCACGAAGGTGACGCTGAGATATGGCGAGCGGCTGAACGATGACGGAACCGTTCAGCGCGGGCAGATCGAGACCCTCGTCTACGAGGGCCCTTTCCAGACCGATGTCTACATCCTGAAGGGCACGGGCCTGGAGGTCTGGGAGCCGCGCTTTGTCTACCACGGGTACCGGTATGTCGAGGTGGATGGGCTGCCGGGGCCGGTGACCGTCGACACTCTCCGCGGCCGGGTCGTGCACACCGATTTCGCCGATGCGGGCTCGTTCGAGTGCTCGAACCCGCTGCTGAATTCGATCCAGAAGCTGACGCGTTGGTCGTACTTCAGCAACTTCCTCGGCTACCCGACCGACTGCCCGCACCGGGAGAAGAACGGCTGGACGGGCGACGCCCAACTCGCCGCCGAGCAGGCGATGTACAGCTTCGACAACGCGGCTTCCTACGAGAAATGGATGAACGACTTCAAGGACGAGCAGCCGCCGAATGGGGAACTGCCGGGGATCGTGCCGACTTCGGGCTGGGGATACGGCACCGGCCCGTCGTGGGACAGCGCATACGTGCTGATCCCGTGGTATCTGTACCTGTACACCGGCGATACGCGGGTGCTCGAGGAGCAGTATGCGGGGATGAAGCGGTATGTGGATTACCTGACGACTCGGCAGAAGGGGTACATCGTAGACTACGGCCTCGGCGACTGGGTGCCGGCGAAGACGGATACCCCATCGGCGGTCACCTCGACGGCCTACTATTATGTAGATGCGGGAATCGTAGCCCACACGGCGACGCTCCTGGGCAAGAACGCCGAGGCGGCGGAGTACCTGGCGCTGCAGAAGCGCATCCGCGAGGCTTTCAACGCGGCTTTCTACAAGGGCGACGGCCTCTACGCCAACGGCAGCCAGACCGCGCTAAGCTGCGCCCTATACCAGGGCCTCGCGGAGCCGCAGGAGAGGCCGAAGGCGCTGGCGCAGCTCATCGCCAATATCGAGAAACAGGGCTGGCACCTGGACACAGGCATCCTGGGGGCGAAGTACGTGCCGAACACGCTTACCGACATGGGCCGGGCGGATGTGGCCTACCGCATCGCCACCCAGACGACCCCGCCCAACTACGGGGCCTGGGTGAAGCAGGGCGCGACGACTCTGTGGGAGGACTGGTACGGCGGCTCATCGCTGGACCACATCATGTTCGGCGACATCAGCGCCTGGTTCTACAAGACGCTGGCGGGGATCAACCTCGACCCCGAGCATCCCGGCTTCAAGCACATCATCATCCGGCCGCGCCCGGTGGGCGACCTGACCTGGGTGAAGGCCTCGCACCGGTCGCCTTACGGGCTGATCGAGTGTGACTGGCGTAAGGACAAACGGATGTTTGCCTTAGGCGTTGCATTGCCAAGCAATACGACGGCGACGGTATATATGCCCGCCACCGCCGCCGATGCGGTTCGCGAGGGCGACGGCCTCGCCTCGAAGAGCCGGTGCGTGCGCTTCGTGCGGATGGAGGACGGCTGCGCGGTGTATGAGGTAGGGTCGGGGAGGTATCGGTTCGAGAGCAGGGGACAGTGAGCCGCACTGCAGCAGTCGTGTTCCCAAGGTCGGTGACGCGTCTCCTTTGGGCCTCCGAATCAGGCCACGTCCTGGTCGGGGCTGGGGCCCTTTCTGCTCGGTACAGCCGCAAGCGCGTCAGGCCGTCGCGTTCGCAGGGCGCTTGGCGCGAAGCGCCCCTCAGCCGGATGCTTCAGCGTCCGGTTTGGGGCCGGTAGCAGGGCCGTCTCCGTCCGTCAGGACGGGTGGCGGCGCAGCCGCCCGGAGCCGTTTGCCAGCGCAGGCGGCACTGGGCCTGCGGCCATTCGTCCTGCGGACGACTCGGTGTGGGGCGGCGCGATGCCCCGGACGCTGAAGCATCCGGCTGATGGTCCCCGCCTGCGGCGGGGCCGGGCGTCCTGCGGACGCCATACAGTACGGCAACGTCGCGCTACCGCACCTGATCTGTCGCCGCCGCCCTGGTCTGCCACCGGCATGCAGCAGCGCCGGTCGCGACGGATGAATGCCTCCGGCCCCGACTGATGGGCCTCGTGTGACAGGAGACGAATAGATGACCGGCTTCAGCAACTCACGCGGAATGCAGCTCACTATATGTGCGTTGAGCGTACTGGCAGTGCTCGGCGCGCTCAAGGGGAGTTTTGCGATGGACAATGCGCCGGTTGAGTATCTCAGCGATATCCTCGACCAGCGGCTCATGTACCTCACTCAGGGCTGGGGTGAGTTGGGCATCGACACAGCGGCTCATGCGCCGGGCATCACCCCCCTGCCGATTCAGATCGCCGACAAACGCTTCGCCAAGGGCCTCGGCCACCATGCGAACGGCGAGATCGCCATCGCGCTCGACGGGGAGTTCTCCACCTTCGAGTGCGAGGTCGGGGTACTGAAGCAGGGGCAGAATATCGGCACCGTCGTGTTCCAGGTGTTCGTCGACGGGCAGAAGCGCTTCGACAGCGGCGTCATGCACGAGAAGGATGCGGCGAAGCCGGTGAAGGTGTCGGTCGAGAGGGCGCAGATGCTCCGGCTGGTCGCGGGCGACGCGGGGGACGGCATCACCTGCGACTGCGCTTGCTGGGCCGAAGCCCGCCTGACCCGCAACCCGAACGCGAAGGCGATCCAGGCTGAGGCTGTGGATGTCGCCCCCTTCGGGCGTGTGGTGACCTTCGACCCGCACCGGATGGATGGCGCGCACAGCAACCGCACCGAGGAGTTCCGGCAGGAGGATGTGTACCTGGCAACAGACCTGAAGCCCGCCGCCGACGGAACGTACACTGTGCCGACCGTCGCCGACGGCATGGGCTGCATCGGCCTGCAGTGGTACGAGCGCCGCGTCCTGCGGTCCGTCGGCCTTCAACTGGCGGGCAGGGCTAGTCTGCCGGAGGGCACGCGGGCGCAGGTGTGGGTCGGGGAATCTTGGTGGCAAGGCGAGTGGCAGGACCTCGAAAGCGCCCCCCTCAAGGACGGCGCGGTGTGGCGGTGGGAGGTAGCCAAGAAGGGCAATTTGCAGCTTCGCGCGCGCGGCCTGCAGAAGGTGCGCTGGCTGTTCCCCAAGACTGCGCAGCCCGTGGTTGTGGCGCGCCTGTCGGCCCGCACGCGGTCGGCGTGGGACACGGTGGCGCTCCGGCTGGAGGGCGGCGCGAGCGGATCGGCACAGGCGCAAGTTGAGGTCTACAACGGGGAGTTCCTCGACGGCACTGCGGGGGAGCGCCTGCAGACCTGGGACATGCGCCAGCCGCTGCGGGTGAAGGTGCGCAGTTGCCGCCCCGGACCGATCAAGGCGGATCAGACCGTGCTGCGCTTCCGCGTGAGCGGATTGCCCGGCGGCGCGTCCGAGGCTTTCGCGGTCGCCATCGACGATGTGCTGGAGAAGGGGTGCGTCTGGGTGCCGGACGCCGGCGTGTATGTCACCCGCGACCCCGGCGGTCCGAGCCTGCAAGCCTATCTTGCCGAGATCGCCGGGAAGAAAACGGTCCGGCAGCGCGTGCGGGAGATGCCCGACCAGACCTTCGAGCAGGCGTGGGCGAAAGTGCACGATCCGGTGCAGGATTTCGGGCCGGTGCTCCTGTCGCTCGCCCGCGATAACTGGAAGTACCAGGTCGAGCGTGAGGGCGCGATCCTGTTCAGCATAGTACCCGACAACGCCGACTGGGGCTGGGGTCCGCAACGCGCTGAGCTGCGCCCGCGCTTCGGCTCCGGTAAGGCCGACAAGCTGACGCGGCATCTCGATGGCGAGTGGATGCCGATCCCGGTCACCGCCGTGACCGACGGCGGCATCGTCTACAGCCAGCGAACCTTTGTGGCCCCCTTCGGCCCGGAGGGCAAGCCGGTCTGCGTCGTGGAATACCGCGCCGAGAACCCCACCGGCAAGGATGCGGCGGCCTCGTGGGCTATTGCGGTGACCGCCGACATCAGCCAGAATCTGCCTGCGAGGATCGACAGCGCCCCCGGCGGCTTCGCGGCCTGTAAGGGGGAGCGGGTGCTGGCCTATCTGAAAACGGCCTCGGCGGGCGGCCTGAAGGCCTCGGTGGACGGGGCGACGGTCAACCTCTCGACCGCCCTCAAGCCCGGAAAGGCCGTCCACTTCGCCGCCTATCTCCCCTCGTGGGAGACGAATCCCGGCGGCTGCGACGCTCTCCCCGGTGGCCAGGACTTGCTTGCCGCCACGAAGACCTACTGGGAGCGCCAGTTGGCGGGCACGATGCAGATCAACATTCCCGACTGCTTCCTCGCGAACGCGATCAGGGCCTCGCAGGTACACTGCCTGCTCGCCGCGCGGAACGAGGCGAACGGCGACCGCGTTTCGGCCTGGATCAGCTCCGACCGGTACGGTCCGCTGGAGAGTGAGGCGCATTCCGTCATCCTCGGCATGGATGACTTCGGCCACCACGACTTCGCGCGCCGGTCGCTGGACTATTTCATCTGCCGCTACAACGCGGCGGGCTATCTGACCACCGGGTACACGGTGATGGGAACCGGATGGCACCTTTGGACCCTCGCGCGGCACTTCGGCCTGACCGGGGATGCCGACTGGATGCGCTCCGTCGCCCCGAAGGTCGAGAAGGCTTGCGTCTGGATCGAGCGCCAGCGGGAGAAGACGCTCGAGACCGACCCAGACGGCCCCGATGCGGCGCAGCGGGGGATTATGCCGCCGGGGGTGGTCGCCGACTGGGGCCTCTACGGGAACCGTTACTACATGGATGTGAACTACTTCGCAGGCCTGACGGAAGCCTCGGCGGCCCTGAAGGCCGTCGGGCAACCGGGGGCCGACAAGCTGGCGCAGGACGCCGCCGATTTCGGCGAGGCGCTCCGGCGGTCATACGGCTGGACCCAGGCGAGGATGCCGGTGCGGCCTTTGCAGGACGGCACATGGATCCCCGCGCCGGCGGGGATGGCGAACTGCTTCGGGCCGGTGGGCGAGTTCTTCACCGGGGAGGACGGCTCGCGCAGTTGGGCGACCGACTCCGAGATCGGGCCGCACCATCTCGTCGCGTTGGGAGCCATCGACCCGCACTCGAAGGACGCCGACCAGGCGATGGACGATCTCGAGGATCACTGGTGCCTGGAGACGGGCATGGGCGACTACCCGGCGGACAAAAACCACAAAGACTGGTTCGACCTCGGCGGCTTCGCCAAGATCCAGCCCTATTATGGCCGCATGCCGCAGGTATACGCCCTGCGCGATGAGGTGAAGCCCTTCGTCCGCTCGTACTTCAACGCGATCCCCAGCCTTCTGGGGTCTGAAGTGCTGTCGTTCTGGGAGCATTTCCACAACACCGGCGGCTGGAACAAGACGCATGAGACGGGGAGTTTCCTGCAGCAGACCCGGACGATGTTCGTCATGGAGCGCGGCAAGGAGCTTTGGCTTGCGCCGTTCGTGACGAACCAGTGGATGGGGGACGGGATGACGGTCGAGATCAGCAATGCGCCGACGACCTTCGGCGAGGTGAGCTACCGCATCCGATCGTTCGCAAACCAGGGCTTCATCGAGGCCCACGTCCACGCGCCGAGCCGGCAGACGCCTGAAGCCATCGTCGTGCGATTACGGCACCCCGAGGGCAAGCGGATGCAGTCCGCGACCGTGAACGGCAAGCCGTGGACTGACTTCGACCCTGCCCGCGAGATCGTGCGCGTGGGCGGAGTCGGCGGCGACATCACCGTGCGGGCGAACTACTGAAGCGGCACGCGCTGCCTGCCGGCGGCGGTCGTGAGGATCAGCGTCGGCCACTTGCCCGGCCCCGCGTTCTCGGTGCTGACTGCGGTGAGCGGCATCTTGTTGTCCACCGGCTCGATGACCGTCAGGTAGCGCGCCGCGATTCCTTTCCGTCGCAGGATGACCATTGGGCCTTTCGCTGTGGGCGAGGTCGTGAGGCCATCCGCGACAATGACCTCGGTCGGCGCGCCGTCGAGCGGCACGATCCACAAACACAGGCGCTTGTCCCGATACTCGAAGGCCACGGCGGTGACGTCACTTATGTCTGCCCCCGCCTTCTGCTCAACATACTGATAGCCACACCGCGTCCCCAGGGTTCCGCTGCGCGGACGAAGCGGCGTTGTGCTGTCCGCGAACTCGCCGTCGATGTGCAGCACGTAGTCGAATTGATGCGCTGCCGCTTTGTCGTGCGGGTCGATGCTGAACTGGTCGATCACCAGTAAGCCGTGCAGCCGCACCGTGCGCCGCAGGCTCACGCCGTCGTAGGCCGAGTCGCACACCCCGGACGCCAGCTTCGCCGCCGGGTCGAAGCGGTCGATCCTCCCCACGGACCGGTTGTCCCCGCTGTCGGAGGGCCACCCCTGGTCCACCGTCCCCGTTGGCTTCTGTGAGATTCCGTCGATCACCACGGTATTGGCGCTGACCGTATGGGCGGTCCACTCGGCCTTCCAGTGGCTCTCGTAAGGCATGCTGCCGTAGAGCGGGATCCACTGCCGCCCCTGGGCGTAGACCACGAGGCTCATCTTATCCGGGTGGCCGTGCCCGCCGCCGTAGGGGCCGCAACTGAGGGCCGCCGCCGTGGTATTCGGCTGCGCCGTGAAGTCCCCGGATGCTTGCCGCAGCACGGCCAGTCCGGTCGCAGGCAACAGCGAGCAGCCGTTGCGGAACTGGCCGCTGTTGGCGAAGGTCCCGTCGCGGAAGTCCGGGTGTTGGACCTGAAGGCCGGTCGGTGGCAGATCGCTCACGAGCCAGTGCCAGTCGGGAGCGGCGACGTACGAGATCGGCTTGTCGCTGACGAGCGTGCCGTCGCGGAGAAGGCGAGCGCTGTCGCCTTTCACCTCCAGCCGGAAATGGTAAGGCCGATTGATCTCCGGGCAGTACGAGACCAGCATGAAGGCCATGCGGTTCGCCGGGTCTTTGGCGTAGGCATGGTAGACGAGCCACGAGCGGTCCATCTCGCCGCTGTTCGTGAGGCGGGTGGTGGTAAAGTCGAAGGTGAAGTCGCGCGCGTCGGTATCATTGAGCAGGTAGTGGTCGGGTTGGCTCGCGCCGGCGTCATTGGTGGTGATCTTGTCGCCGTGGACATCGTAGGTCTCGTCCACCTGGCCCCACTTCACGGGCCTGCCGTCGAGGCGCACATTCTCGTGCCGGTAGTTGTAGCGGTAGTAGTGCAGGAAGCCGACGCGGCCCCGGTGGGTGTCGGCCTGTGCGAGGGGCATGTCGCGCTCGAGCAGCCAGGCGAGTTTCTGGTCGTGGTAGTGATTCCAGGTGGCGAGGTGCAGCCAACTGGCGCGCAGGGGGCCGCGGTCGCTGTCGCCGAGCGCCGGATACGAGAGGTCCGGGAAGGCGGCGTAGAACGGGGCCTCCAGCATCAGCCGGAACGACTTGGGCGTGTCGGTCGTGTCGGTCGGGTAGTGGCAGCTTTCGACCTCGACCCTTTGGTTTGGGGCCTGGAAGTGGTATAGATCGACGCCGCAGTGGGCCATCCCCTCGGTGAACGGCATCAGCGCGGTCACGACGAAGTGGTGATAGCCGATGGAGCGCTCCCAGAACAGGCCGTCATCGCGGATGTCGTGGGCGATGAGATGCGCGAAGCCGTAGCGGCTGTTCACGGCCCACTGCACGAGTTCGGGGTCTTTCAGCGCGAGACCGGCGAGGCCCACGGCGGCGATGTGCCAGGCCTGGAAGTTGTAGCAGCGGTAGTGCAGGTCTTTGATGCGCGGGTCGTTCTCGTAGTCGTCAACCTTGAAGCAAGTCACATACTGGCGCAGCAGGTCGGTTTCGATGTGCTTGATCTGCTCGGGTGTGAAAGCGCCGCTGTCGGCAACGAGGTCGTAGGCCTGAGCGATGGAGCACGCCCACATCGCTTCATAGAGCGACGATTGCGAGAAGACCTTGCAGCGCCCATTGGTGATCGGGAGGCCGGGGTAGATGTCCGCATACGCGACCAGCCCGTCTCGCACCCAGTCGGCGTACTTGCGGTCGCCGGTGAATGCGTAGGCGATGCCGACGCTCAGGAGCGTGTCGGCGATGTGCCAGTGCTTCTCGTCGCTCTTCGGTGGCAGTTTGCCCAGCGGCTTGGCGACATCGCCGTCGGCAGCCTCGATCATGCGCTTCAGGGTCTCCTTCGCCCACGGGAAGCGGGCGATGCGCTCCTTCGCGAGAGCGAGGCCCTCCGGCGTGACGGCGATGTACGGATGGTGGTCGGGGAGGCGCAGGCCGGTGAGGGGGACGGTCACGGTGGTCCCTCCTTGAACGCCTGCGGCAGGCTGGGCCTGTGCGCCGACAGCCGCCAGCACGGCGAGGCACGATAGGAGGGGCCAGCGGAATGCGGAGTGGCGGCTCATGGGCGAGGTTCCCTTCGCGGGTGCGTCTTTCAATTGTAGGTAGTATTACTACGCCGATGGTGCGGCCCTGCTCGGCAATGAGATGCGATGCTTAGCGGCAAACGGCGATGGACCACAGAGACACAGAGAACG
>CAYWBK010000210.1:0-10611 GCA_964455745.1 uncultured Armatimonadia bacterium | reverse complement strand
TAGCCGCGCTCTGCACGGCTCGCGACACTCCAGGGCTTGGCGTGGTGCGTAAAAATGATGCTCCTGCCCCACAGGCAGGTAGCATTGACGCGATGGGCGGAGTGTCATACAATGTAGTGCAGTGTATTACAAGGGAGAATGGGGACGCGTGCTATGGTGCAGGTGTGTTTGCGACTCAATGATGAATTGGTGGCACTTGTGGATGCCGAAGCACAGCGCACGGGACTGAGGCGCAGCGACGTGATTCGACAGTTGCTACTGCGGCAGCTGCGGGCCGAATCGGCAGAGGCGGAACTCACGCTCGGGCAGCGCTTCGGGCATTTCGCCGGCATCGTTCGTTCCGGCGTTCCTGACCTGGGTACGCGGCACAGGGAACACCTCGCCAAGGACTTCGGCGATGGCCGGTGAGATCATTCTCGACACCGGGCCGCTCGTAGCTTTTCTTGACGGCTCGGACACGAGCCACGACGCGTGCGAGCAGTTCATCTGGGGATGCCGACGTCGTCTGGTAACGACCGAGGCAGTTATCGCTGAGGCGATGCACTTGCTCCGACGGGTCCCGGGCGGACAGCAGGCCTGCCTTCAGTTGCTCGTCGCAGGCTTCGCGACGATCGTTGCGACTTCCATCCCTGCGCTGGAACGGGCCTCTATCCTCATGGCCAAGTACGCCGACATCCCGATGGATTACGCCGATGCGACCCTCGTCGTTTTGGCCGAGGAGCTTAACGTGCGCGACGTCTTCACCCTCGATAAGCGCGGCTTCACCGTGTACCGCTGCGCAAGGGACCAGGCATTCAGCATCGTACCCTGAGCAACAGCCGAGGCGGTTGCCGCCTCCCTTGCCCCTCGCGACTGGTCGAACGATTGACCGATCGGGCACGCTATCATACAATGCGTCGTACCAAAGACGTTGTGGATGGATGTGAGTGGCATGGCGCAACTCTGCCTGCATGTAGATGACGAACTGAAGAGACTGCTGGATGCCGAGGCGCAGCGCAGCGGACTTAACCGCAGTGAGGCCGCGCGGCGAGCCATACTCCGGGGCTTGGCGGAGCGCAGTCCCGAAGACACCCGCACGCTGGACCAAAAGCTGGCCCCCTACATCGGTGTCGTCGACCTCGGAGTACCAGACCTTGGGGAGCGCCACAGCAACTATGTGCGCGAACGTATCCGAAGGCGCGCAGGATTGTCTTCTTGACACGGGGCCTTTGGTTGCATTGATCGACCACGGCGAGAGCGCGCATTTGGCGTGCGTGGCTGCTATCACCGGCAGGCGCGGAAGGCTGATCACGACCGACGCGGTGATCACGGAGGCGCTATATCTGCTGGCCGATTCGTCAGTGGCCGTGCGTGCCTGCCTGGGGATGATCCTCGATGGCACGCTCGCCGTCGAGCTGATGTCGCTTTCCCGATGGGGGCGCGTACAGACGCTCATGGCGAAGTACGCCGACCTGCCGATGGACTATGCCGACGCCACCCTCGTCGTTCTCGCTGAGGATTTGGGCCTCACACAGATATTGACCCTGGACCGGCGTGACTTCAGCGTCTACAGGGTCCGCGGCAACCGCGCTTTCAGAATCCTTCCATAGCTTTGCTGGTATTTCGCGCGCAACAGACGCAATCGACCGGGACGGACGAAGCTCTCGCCGGGTGCGTCTTTCAATTGTAGGTAGTATTACTACGCCCATTGTGTGGCCATGTTCTCGGCAGTGAGATGCGATGCGTAGAAAGGGACGGCGATTGACCACTGAGACACAGAGGGCACAGAGAACGGCAACGTCCCTTAACGCCTATCGTGCGGCAGGCCGGCCGTTCCCCAGCCGTTCTCTGTGCTCTCCGTGTCTCCGTGGTTCAATGCCGTTCGCTCGTCATCTTGGGATACGGTCAGCCTCTGACAAGATTCCCGGCGCTTCATCTGCCAGTTGTCAAAGCTGCACAGTAATGGTAGGTAATCGGCGATAGTCGGGCCGTATTCAACGGCCAAACGACAGTCATGCTTGCGGCAGTCCTACCTACAATCGGCGAACGCACCCCTCTCGCCGCCTCCCTTGACCCTCGCCGCTCGCCGCTGTAAACTGCCCCTGTCTCTAGCATATACGCTTCTCCCCTACATCAGGTGACCCACAAGATGCCCGAATACACCCCCCACGTCGCTCTCATCCAGTTCCCCGGCTCGAACTGCGAGTGGGAGACCAAGCGCGCCGCCGAAGCCGCCGGGATTCCCTGCGATGTTTTTCGTTGGAACCGCGACCCCGCGCTTCTGGACGACTACGACGGCTACATCATCGGCGGCGGCTTCTCATATCAGGACCGTATCCGCTCCGGTGTCATCGCCGTCAAGGAGCCGATCATCAAGCGCGTCTTCGATGAGGTGACTGAGAAGGGCAAGCCCTGCATCGGCATCTGCAACGGCGCGCAGGTGCTCGTCGAGGCCGGTCTGATCCCCGGCATCAACGCCGGCAAGGTCGAGATGGCGCTCGCGCCCAACTTTCGCGACCCCGAGGGACGCATCGCGGGATTCTGCTGCCGGTGGGTGTACCTGAAGCACGCCTGCAAGTCCGGCCGCAGCCAATTCACATCGGCAATGCCCGAAAACTATGTCTGGCCGGTGCCTATCGCGCACGGGGAGGGCCGCTACACCACGCGGATCGCTGACCTCCTCGACACACTCCATGCCAACGATCAGATCGTCTTTCAGTATTGCGATGCCGACGGCAACGTCGACCCAGCGCGGTCGGTGAACCCTAACGGCGCGCTGGAGAATATCGCGGCCCTGTGCAATCCCGAGGGCAACGTGATGGCAATCATGCCGCACCCCGAACGCGCGAGCTTCCTGCGCCAAATTCCTGGCGAACTCGACCGCGCCTGGGGCAACACGAAGATCGCCGCCTGGGGCGACCTCAGCGCAATGAACGGCGCGGGACCGGGCCGCTTGGTCTTCGAGTCGATGAAAGCTGCGCTCGCCGCAGTGCCGGCATAGCAGGACAGCATAGTGGCCGCAAGAATGCAGTGGTTACAAAGGGGCAGTGGCCGCGACAATCTTGTCGCGGGCCGTTTGTCCGCCCCGACAAGATTGTCGGGGCCACTGTCTCCTTCTTTCCCCCCCGACAGGATTGTCGGGGCCACTGCCTCCTTCTTTCCCCCCCGGCAGGATTGTCGGGGCCACTCTCTCCTTCTTTCCCCCTGACAGGATTGTCGGGGCCAACTTGCAAGCAATACACCATTCCAGGTGACAATGATGCGTTCTGTCGAACTGCTCGTCTCGCTCAAGATCCCCGATGTCACCGCTCTGACCGCGGCGAACGTTTTGCGCCGCCGAATGGGCTATGCTGATAGCCTCAAGGAACTCAAGCGCGCGGACTACTACCGGCTTGACCTCAACTGCGACACCGACGCCGAGGCTATTGCCCTCGCCGAGGAGTTGGCCGTCAAGACCAACGAGTTCGTAAACCCGAACAAGCACGTCTTCACGGTGAGACTGCCTTCGCGCGGCGACGACGGCGCAGCGGCATCGAACGGCGTACATACCGCGCACGTGCTGGTCACCGACCCGACGGACGGCTCGGCGGAGGGCATCGTATCGGCGCTGACCGGGCGATTAGGGTATGGCGGCAAGGTCCAGGGAGTGCTGCGGGGAATGCTGTGGACGCTCAAGCTGGCGTGCGAGAGCGACGAGCAGGCGCAGGAAATGGCGAAGGCCGTCGCCATCACCGAAGCCCGCGATAGGGGCCTGCTGATGAACCCCCACTTCCAGGAGTGCGAAGTCTGGTAAGACCCGAT
Organism: uncultured Armatimonadia bacterium; assembly: GCA_964455745.1. Classification (GTDB taxonomy): domain Bacteria; phylum Armatimonadota; class Zipacnadia; order Zipacnadales; family CAYWBK01; genus CAYWBK01. Next base: position 6,831 of record CAYWBK010000210.1, on the reverse strand, counting down.
GTCGTCCTCAGAGCCGCGGGGTACCCGCCGCAGGCGGGGGAGGACCCCGCGAATCCCGGCGGGCGGCAAGACTCCTGCGCAGGGAAGGAGTTCGGTCATGGATCTACCACTGTACGAGCGGTTCACCGACGAGCAGCGCGCCCAGTTTGGCCCGGAACGTGCGCCGGAAGTCATCGCCTCCGCCGAGCGCCGGGTCTACACCACCCCGTTTCTCTACCCCAACGTCGATGTCGGCAAGTTCTACGAGATCGACCCCGCGAAGGGGATCGAGTTCAAGGCGGACGACGGGTTTCTCACCATCGTGGAAGAGAAACCGATCTTCGCCGTGACGGTCGTCGGCAGCGGGTGCGCGCCGCGAGGCTACAACATCTGCGAGTGGTGGGACGAGGGCGAGAGCATCGAGACGATGCAGCATCAGCTCGTGAAGCGACAGCGGGTCGACGGCCTCAACGGCACGCACCCGAGCATCTGGTCGCAGCTTCTCATCGGTAACTACCCCGGCCTCACGTTCAACGATGTCGCCCCAGAGGAGATCGCCGGCGCGGTCGAATGCCTGCGCAAGCTCAGCGACCGCTTCTACGAGGGCTTCTACATGGGCTTCTACGAGAACACAGCGTACTTTCGCGTAGGCCCGCCGTATCCGCACAAGGTTACGATCCGCTGCGGCTGCAAAGCTCCCGAGGACCCCGGCACGAGCATCGAGCGCTACCCGGCGGACTACGCGATCCGGGTAGTGGAGGTGCTGGTGGCCGCTGGATGAGGCAGGCTCTGTTCTCTCTTCTCTCTCGCCCGGAGTAGCCAAAGCCGAGAGAGAGGGATTGACCACAAAGACACCAGGACACGAAACGGCTAAACCACGCGTGTCAGGCCTTGTACTGTTGTTTCGTGACTTCGTGTCTTCGTGGTCAGAATCATCCGTCCGTTCCGCGATCCCGTGCCTGCTGAACGCAATCCAAGTTCCAAAGCACTATCCTTCTCTCATCTCCCCAAACAACGCCCTCGCCGCCTCCAACGGGCCTTCGCGCTCCCAGCCCTTCAGCCCCAGCCGCGTCCGCAATTGCCCCACCTTCACCCCGCCCGCGAATGCCGCCTCGAAGAATCGCTGCGCAATCGGCTCATGCCGCTCCTGGAGTTGCGCCGGCCCGAACGGGTTGCCGAAGTACGTGTGTACCAACCCCCGTTCGTCGGTCGTCCCCTTCGCGGCGCGATACCCCTGCCGGAACACGTCCAGCGCCTCCTGCGGCCCGGTGAAAAACTCCAGCGTGCCATGCTCCTCATCGACAGGCTCGTAGTTGTTCGCGTACAGCAGCATGTCGACTTCATGCCCCGCGATGACGTCCTCATATTCGCAGATCGGAATGACCAGCCGGGCATTCTGGCGGTGGGGGTTGATGAAAATACTGCGATCGATGCGCCCGAAGGCATATCCCTGGTCGAGGTCATCCAGCCGCACAAACGCGCCGATCTCGGTGCCGTAGCCGACGAGCTTGCCCTCCGGCGAAAGCTCAATCGACCCCATGTCATCGAAGATGATCGTCATGCTGCGCATGTTGTCGTCCGCAAGCTGCCGGAAGGCCTCCAGCGTCTCGGACTTACCGGCCCCGCTGTCACCCACGATGACGATGTTGCGCGGCGGGCCCTCCCGAAGCTGGACGCGGCACATCGCCCCGTGCACCGGCAGCTTGCTCCGGCGCATCGCCACGACGTTGTGCATCGTCAGCAGCATCTTCTTGAAGTACCCGAGGTAATCGACATCCTCCGACTTCGCGATGGCCCCGAGGACGATGTCCTGCCCCTCGTCCTCATAGAAGACGGTCGGCTGATCGGGCAATGCCCCGCGCGGGACGCCGAACACGAGGATTGCGTCCGGCTTCGCGCGGGCCTCATTATGGCCGGACATCTCGAACAGGTTGAGCAGACACACCGCATGGGACAAGAAGTCGCGGTCGAAGTAGACGAGCATGTTCAGCCGCCCGACCCGCACCGGCAGGCACAGCCACTTCTCCGGATCGAGGATCGCGCGTTCGAGCGGGTTGAAGCTCACCGGCTCGAACCGCCCCTTGCGAGCGTTGGCGCGCGGGTACAGCACAACCGGCGGCGACATCAGCCCCAGGCGCACCATGCGAATCTCGCGCAGGACCTGGTACGCCCCCGGCGGGCAGGGCCAGTCCACCTTGTCGATCAGCAGGCTCATGTTCGGCCCGGCGGGCACCTGCCGATATACGCGCGGCCAATGGCCCCGCAGGTTGTGCTCGATCTGCCGGTAGGCCTGGCGGACGAGATCGTTCAGGTCGCGGTTGTTCTGGATGAACCCCAGATGCCCCTCCAGGGCGCGATCTCGGGAGGTGTCGGCCCCGCCCTCGAAGATCAGGTAGCGCTCGTAGCCGCGCCAATGATCGTAGAGGTCCTCAACCAGCCGCGCAAGAGGCGCCGGCTCGGCCACGAGAGGGGCCACGTCCGGGGCCTTGATACGAATGTCCCGTGGCGTAAGGTCGCAAAGCAACCCGAGAACCCGCGTAAGGGTGAGCGCGGCCTCCGAGGGGCCTCCCCGGTAGCCTTCGGTCTCCATGCCCTCGAACAGGGCGAGGTCGACGTCATCGTGGCCGCGGAGATGATCGATGAACTTCTGGATGATATGGACCGCCTGGGGACTTTGGAAGACCTGCGCCGGCTGGGTACAAACAGCGCCGGTCATGTAGATGACAACACTGCGTTCGGCCAATTCACCGGGTGTATAGGGCAAGGCAAACACCGCCTGACGATGCAAAGAGCGCTGGAGGTTCAAGCAAGGGGATTATAGCGTGGAGAGGGCGGAAGGGGCAAACGGACAGGGAACGGCGAAGTAACAGGATGGGCAGGATTTGGAGGATTACGGCTTTGCATCCGTCCTCCGCGCCGTAATCCTCCAAATCCTGCCCATCCTGTCGCCGTTGCCGTCCAAGATGGCGATTGCCTCCTCCTCTCCCTGACAGGATTGTCGTACCTCCACCGCGAATATCCCCTCCGTAGTTTCACCGTCTCCATCGCACCACTGAAGGGAGAGACATTCCATGAAGCAACCGCAAGAGACGGCCGGCAAGCCCGTCGTCCACATGATCGGTAATGCGCATATTGACGCCGCGTGGCTTTGGCGTTGGGAAGAGAGCCTGCAGGAGGTCCACGATTCCTTCCGTTCGGCCCTCGACCGCATGAACGAGTACCCCGAGTTCACGTTCATCGCGGGCCAGGTCGTCTATTATGACTGGGTCCAGCAGAACTGGCCCGAGATGTACGAGGAGATCAAGGCTCGCGTGCGCGAGGGCCGCTGGGAGATCGCCGGCGGCTGGTGGGTCCAGCCGGACGACAACATCCCCTCCGGCGAATCGTTCATCCGTCAGGGCCTGTATGCCCAGCGCTTCCTGCAGCGCGAGTTCGGCGTCACCTCGGCCGTCGGCTATAACCCCGACACCTTCGGGCATAACCGGATGCTGCCGCAAATCTATGCCCAGCAGGGCATCGGCGGCTTCGTCTTCTTCCGCCCCGGCCCGCATGAGAAGAAGCTGCCCGGCGAGGTCTTCTGGTGGCAGTCGCCGGACGGCACGAAGCTGCTCACCGCGCGTCCGCCGCACCATTACGGCTTCTGGGGCCAGGGCGATCAGATGTCCGAGCGCATCCGCCAGGCCGCCGAGCAAACGCCTCCGGGCCTCGGCGATGTGGCGTGCTTCTATGGCGTCGGCAACCACGGCGGCGGCCCGACCATCGAGAACATCAAGGCGATCCTGCAGGCCGGCCAGGAGAAAGACGCGCCGCCGATCCAGTTCGGGCGGCTCGACAACTACATCGCCGCCATCCGCGCGGCAGCCAAGGATGCGCCGGTGCTCAAGGACGACCTCCAGCACCACGCTTCCGGCTGCTATGCGGTCCACAGCGAGGTCAAGCGCCGGAACCGCAAGTGCGAGCAGCTTCTCATCACCGCCGAGAAGCTCGGCTCCCTGGCCGCTTGCGCCAATGCCGCGCCATACCCGCTCGATGATCTCACCCAGGCGTGGAAGAATGTCTTATTCAACCAGTTCCACGACATCCTCGCCGGCACGAGCATCCCTGAAGTCTACGAGGACGCGAATGCGATGTACGACGAGGCCGAGATCCTCGCCAACGGGGCCCTCGACTGCGCCGTCGGCACTCTGGCAGCGGACATCGACACCACCGGCGGCGAGATCGCGGTCATCGTGTTCAATCCGCACTCGTGGGAGGTCCGCGCCGCCGTCGAGGCCGAGATTCCGTGGGACCACAAGCTCGAACAGTTGCACATCCTCGACGACAAGGGCAAGGAGGTCCTCTGGCAGCAGGACGCACTCCAGGTGCCGACCGAGCCGGGCCGCCTGTCCATCGTGTTCGACGCCAAGGTGCCGCCGCTCGGCTATCGGGCATACCTGTGCAAGGCCGGCAAGGCGGAGGTGGCGCGTGGCGCAGGCGTCTCGCCTGCGGACGTAGCGGGCGGGACGCCCGCTCCACGCGCGAACCTCTGGGCCACCGACACGACCCTCGAGAACCGCTTCTGGCATCTGGAGTTCGACCCCACCGAGGGGCAGATTATCCGCCTGTACGACCGCATCAACAGGGCGGAGCTTCTCGACGGCCCGGCGAACGCACTCCTCGTGATCGAGGACAAGAGCGACACCTGGTCCCACGATGTTTTCGAGTTCCGCGAGGTCATCGGCGCGTTCGGGAATGCCAGCGTGCGGCTGGTGGACTGTGGCCCGCTGCGCGCGGCTATCGAGGTGCAGTCCAGCTTCGGGGCCTCCCGCGCCTACCAGGACATCATCCTCTACCGCGACAGCCCGGTCATCGAGTTCCGCCTGACCCTCGACTGGCACGAGCAGCACAAGGCCCTCAAGGCCGCCTTCCCGTTCGCGGTCGCGAAGCCGAAGGCCATCTACGAGATTCCGTTCGGGTACATCGAGCGCCCATGCAATGGCGAGGAGGAGCCGGGCCAGCAGTGGATCGAGGTCGCGGGCCAGGTCGAGACCGTCGCCGGCAAGTCGCTCGACTACGGCATCAGCCTGCTCAATGACAGTAAATACGGGTTCGACGTGAAGGATGGCGAAATGCGCATGACGATCCTGCGCAGCCCGATCTTCGCCTTCCACGATCCGCGCCAGATCGAGCCGGGCGAGATCTACCAGTATATCGACCAGGGCGTGCAGGAGGTCACCTACGCCCTTCTCCCCCACTCCGGCGCGTTCCAGGACGCGGGAACGGTCCGCCACGCGCAGGAACTCAACAGCCCGGTCATCAGTGACATCGAGACCCCGCACGAAGGCCCGCGCAAGCGCGCCGACAGCTTCCTGACCCTCAAGGGCGAGGGCGTCATCGTCTCAGCCGTCAAGGTCGCCGAAGAGGGCCAGGGGATGATCGTGCGCCTGTACGAGACCGACGGCAAGGGCACCGAGGTGGAGGTCGGCCTGAAGTGCTGGAAGAGGACCTGGAAGGGCAAGCTGAAGAAGCACGAAATCGTGACCCTGAGGTTCGACAAAGGAGCCGAGCCGAGAGTTGTGAACGCGTTGGAGATGTAGACGAGGGAGCGGTGCTGGCGCCTTCATGGGCATCACTCCGCCCAGTAAGGTGAGAGGCGTCGGCCTCAGCGCATGGCTCGCCGGGGGGGCAAATATATGCGCGGCGGCGTGGCATTCCTTCGCCTCTTCCAGCATGGCCCAGCGTGACGCATCGGAAGCGTGAGGCCACGAGTGGGATGGTCGTGAGTGGAAAACAGTGGGCGCCTTGGCTAACGACGACATCGGCGTCAGATGCGGGAGTTCGTAACCCGGCTCGCCAGAAAACTCCGGATGCACGGCAGCGTCGAGGGCTCCAGGACGCCGGCGCCCTCGCGAGGGCTTCCGGCCCCGGCGGCGAACTTACACGTCAGATGGTGTGTGGTTCGGGCCACCGGAAAATGACACTCACCAGATATGGGGGTTCGAAGCGCCTGTGGGTCGTTGCTGGAATGCTTATCTGCTAACAGAGTTCGGCACTCAGCGGCACCTCGTCGACATCGTGCTGGCTGCTGTGCGCCGCCTCACGGGAGGCGCTGTGCGCCTGGAGCGTCGGCGTCGCTATGTCCTCGGCGACATTCGCGCTACTACGCCTGCACCGTTCGAGGTCCCTGTGTCATTCGCTCTCGCTGGACCAGGCGATGACCTCCTTGACTATCTCGCGTTAGGGGAAGACACGCCGGAGCGGTTGCAGTCCCGGCGTGAGAAACACAACCACCTTCTCCTGGGCCGGAGCGAAAGCGGAGTCGCTTTCTTCGCCTGGTTCCGCATCCTCCGCCAGGCAGGAGACGGCCCGGAGTACGTATACATTCACACGTGCTTCACCATACCGGAATGGCGAGGCAGGGGCATCTACAAGGCAGGGCTCCGGTTCATCCTGAGCTGGGCGGCGGACAGCGGGGTGGCCGCGGCCTCAATTGACGTGGCAGAGAACAACGTCCCGTCCATACGAGCCATCGAGAGGTGTGGCTTCGTACTGAAGGGACACTACATTTTCGCCGTGCTTTTCGGGCGCACGCTAAGCGTCATGTCGCCCCGCCTGAAAGCCTGTGGGCCGACGAGCTTCTGACGGTCGCCCGGCTCAAACGGCACCGAACCGGCCCTACTCGACCACGCTGGAAGACTGTAGCGGGCTTCGCCCTACCACATAGGCGACCCTCCGCAGCCTTTCGTTGCCGTGGCGTCGGACTGGAGCGTTGAGAGGACCCCTGGAAGGGCAAGCCCAGGAAACACGAGATCGTGGCTCAGACTCATTTTCCGCACATTGACAATTGGTGTTTCGGATGGGTTGAGCGGCCAA
>CAYWBK010000209.1:0-10613 GCA_964455745.1 uncultured Armatimonadia bacterium | reverse complement strand
AGGCGAAGCGCGATCTGGGGTGGAAGCCAGCGATCACGTTCGAGGTCTGGAAGGCGGACCGGCTGACGAGGGAAGCGCGGGGTGAGGTGTAACCGAGGGTCAGAATGCAGCCCGAGCCTGCCGAGAAGACGATACTGCCCCATTCAGCATGTAAGCGCGCGACACCCGCCTCGTCCACGTAAACAAGGCAGGCCCCGCCCGGCCTATCGAGTAATGTCGACGCCAGCAGCCCAGCATCCCACAAAACTCGCGTGAGCCGGCAGGTGAAGCCGCAGAAGGCCGTCGTCGACGGCCAGCGTCTTGCCGGTCCAGAAGTCGATCACCTCGCCGGGAGCCGCGAGATCGTGATCCGCAAATGCGAACTCGACGACCCGCTCTTCAGCCGCCCAGTTGATGACCATCAGTCGGCTTCCGCCCTCCAACTCCTGAAGCCAAAGCGATGCCCGCTCGCCGTCGCATAAGTCCAGCGGGCGCGCCGAGACGCCGGTCGGGCGGAGGACCTTGCGCAACATCTCGCGCGCGTCCTCGGTGAGCATGTCCAGCCGATCGCTGAGGAAGACGCTGCCGCCGAACATCGCCACGATGCTCGCCCAGCTCTGCGCCTCGTCGCGGCTGAAGACCGGCCCGCCGCGCCAACGGCTCTGATTCGGGTTATGGGCCTGGGGGTTGAGCACGTTCGTCTCCGGCTCGAGCGAGGTGTCTTTCCCGCGCACGACGAGGAAGTCCACGTCGTTCACCCAGATGCGGTTGTGGATGCCATAGAGCATCGTTGCATAGTCGAACGTCCAGGTGACGTGCGTCCAGTGGTTGTGAATATCCATGCCGGTGCGGCCCGATTCGACCAGTCCCGGCCCGCACTCCGGCGGCAAGCCGCAGCCGAGAATGTGACTCTCCGGCCCGACGCAGTCGCGGATGAGCCGCGCAAGATCCGCCAGGGCCTCATAGTGGCCTTTCGTGGGGTCGTGCAGGCGCTTCATCTCGAGCAGCGGGGTCACGTAGTCCACCTTGAAGAGCCGGAAGCCGGCGGCGTGGAGCCTGGTGTAAACCTCTCGCAGGTACTCCTGACCGCCGGGGTGCGTCGGATCGACCACGTACTGTCCGCCCCAGCCCTGCGGGTCGCCATACTCGTCCTTCACCAGGATCTCCTGGCGGCGCAGGGCCGTCGTCGTCAGCGTCCCGACGATCAACGGCGAGGTCCAGATGCCCGGTGTGAAGCCGCGCGCGGTGATCTCGCCCGCGAGGCGCTCCAGCCCCCCGGGGAAGCGATAGTTCGGATACCACTCGCCCCAGACATGCTCCCAGCCCATGTCCACGACGATGTGCCGCACCTGCTCGGCGAGCGCGGGATCGGCGCGGATCGCCTCCATATTCTCGACGATATCCTCCAGCCACAGCGCGCTGAAGTAGTAGTCCCACGAGTTCCAGCCCACCGGCGGGCGGGGTGTCGGCGAGATGGGCGGCACGAACGCGGCGTGCGTGGCGTAGGCCTGTGCGGCCGTCCGGGTCGCGCAGACCCACGTTCGCTCCGAGATGAGCTGCATTTGCCCGGCGAGGCCTTCCGGGAACTCGGTGGTACAAGTGACCCGGGCGCGGTCGCCGGCAGCGCTCACCCGGTAGACTTGGATGCACTTTTGCGGGATGATGGTGCCCACGAAAAGCCCCGGCGTGCGGCTGTCGCGGAAGATGCCGCGCGCGAAGCGGCCCCGGACGGCCTCGCCGCCGGCTTCGGCGACGGTCGGCACGCCATTATGGTCGATGTCCATGCCCAGCGTCGGCACACGCCAGGACGAGAGGTCCCCGCCCGGCTCGTAGGTGATAATCAGGCTCTGCATGGCGTCGCACCACAGGGGGCTTGCCGCTGTCGCGCGAAGCTTCACGCAGAATCCCCCATCGCGCGGCACGAACTCCCAGGCGATGGTGACGTCTCGCCACTGTGCGGCAAAGACGGTCCTGCCATCGGGGGTCGCGCTGACGCGCAGGGGCAAGTCTTCCGGCGTAAGCGCGATGGCTCCGCCTTCAAGCTCAAGGCGAAAGGATAGCCCGGTCACACCGGGGCCGATCATCTCTGCCAGACGCGAGATTGCGGCTGCTACTTCATTGCGTTCTGTCATACTGTGCTCCACTTGTCGAAGGCTACACCCTCCGCACTCCCACGCCGCCTCATCCATCGCCACGATGTTCTCCGGCGGGCTGATCGCCTGGATGTTGTCCGCTGCTTTCCGGCACACGTCCTCAGTCGCGTCGAACACCAGCACAATTGAGCGTCATTGTCGGCTCGAGCTTCCTGTCTCGAAGTCCAAACGCCCACCGCGTCCACGCCGACGTGATCTTGCCCTCATACGATAGAGACGTGTTTTTCCCCAGGCATAGGTCCCTCGTCGAGGTGACGAGGATATTTGGCAGCGGGCATCCAGTCATACTGTTGCCGCTGACGGTGATGTGATTGTGGGCCCCGGCCGGAGCGATAGTGGGAGCGCCGCCGAAGGCGTAGACAGCGATAGCGGGGTCGCCGCAGTCGCGGATGGTGTTATTGATGATCTTCACGTTGTTACTGCTACCGGACTCCAGCCACCACCACTCAGGCGCGACCATGATCGCCGCCATCACATTCCCTACCAGGGTGTTGCTCTCGATGACACCGTCGCTGGCTTTGACCAAAATGCCTCGCGAACGGTTGAAGCCGAAACTGCACCCGCGCACCACGAAGCCGTTGCCGGTGTGAGAGGTCGAGGAGATCGCCGAACCCATTGGCAGATCGACCTCCCGGTCGAGTGTGATCCGGAAGGTCTTTGCGCGCATGAGATAGGCCTTGATGTCGCCCTCCATCGCCTGTCTCGCCAGGAACTGCTTCTCCGCCTCAGTGACCTCGGAGTCGGGCTCAAGGCTCACCACCTTCGCATCCGGCGGACGCAGACCGTTGTAGGAGAGCAGCTCGACCCTGTCGCCGACGGCGATATTGATTCCGTCGTGCTGCTTGGACAAGACGCGCAGGACGCGCCCCATTGAGGCGGTGATAAGATGGTAGTCGCCGCAGATGTTGATGCAGTCGTCGCCCATGAACCTCGCTGAGCACTCGATGTACGCGGGGCCCTTTGCGGCGTACATGCTGTGGAATGCGTCGGCATTGAGTGAGCGGATGCGCGGGTCGGCGCGCGGCGCTGGGTCGGTCGCAGGCGAGCGGCGATCCACCTTGCAGCGGTAGTACGTTGTCCCGTCGCAGTCTTCCTCCCAGAAGCCGAAACAGTTCGAGGCGTAAACGGAAATGCCGTCGAGTCGCACGCCCTTGCTGGCGGTCACTGCGACAGCGTGCGGGATGCTGCCGTGCGGAGCGTACTCGGCACCGATGGCAATGATGTCTCCTACTTGCTCAGGATCCCCGATATTGCCGTCGCGACGGGTGATGCGCAGGTGTTCCGGATCAGGCTTCTCCAGCGTTTCGATGCCGTATTCCCCGCAACGGTACGTGCGCGTATCAGGCCGGAAGATCTCGTACTTGAACGTGGTGGCGGTATCGGAAGTCGGATAGCCTGCGAAAAGCTCGACTTCGTGAACCCTCTTGTCCGGCGACAGTGCGGTGATGCGTCCCTGCGTAAACGGCAGCGGATCATAGTCAATGGCCAGTCCACGCACGGTGACATTGCGGCAGTTACTGATGCTCAGGGCGCGCGTTGTTTCGGTGCAGATCATCTCCACCCCGTCGCAGACGATCGTCACGCCTGTCAGGTCATGCAACGCCAGGCACTGGCGGTTGCGCGGCGTCACCCGGTAACTGCCTGGTGGAACGGTGATAGTCTTGTGGCCTTGCGCCAACGCGGCGTCGATGAAGCCCTGCAAGTCAGAGGCCTCTCCCCGTCCGCCGAGGCTGCTTTGCGGAGCCGCGACGTCGGGGCTGGGTGAAAGAAGGAGCATGGCTGCCGCGGCGAGAGCAAGCAGCGATATCCAGTAAGATCGGGGCATCGCAAGACTTTCATTACTGCATTGATCGCTTCGAACACTGCCACATGGCTACGAGTCCCACACATGCAGAAGGGCATCTGACGATGGCCACACTACAGCGCCGTCGCCCCAACCACGGTCGCCTACACGGCTCCCATCTCCCACGCCGCCTCATACATCGCCACGATGTTCTCGGGCGGGCTGATCGCCTGGATATTGTGGCAGGGGCCGAGGATCAACCCGCCGCCCGCGCCCAGGATGCGAATGTTATCAGCGACCTCCTGCCGCACGTCCTCGACCGACCCGAACGCCAGCGTCTGCTGGTTGTCCATCGCGCCGTGGAAGACGATCTTGTCGCCGAACTCCGTCTTCAGCTCCTTACGGTCCATGCCGGTGCACCGCCACTGCACCGGGTCGAGCACGTCCATGCCAATGCGGATCATGTTGGGAATGTTCGCGCGGCAGGCCCCATCGCTGTGATGGAACGAGAATGCCCCGGCGGAGTGAACGAGGTCGTTCATGCGCTTGATATGCGGCAGGAAAAACTCCTCGATGTGCTTCAGCGAGACGATCAGCCCGATCTGCGAGCTGTAGTCCTCCGCCACCCAGGTCCAGACGACCTTGCCGGGGATAGCCTCGTAGATGCGCAGGCATTGCTGGTAGCAAAGCTCATACAGCTTGCCGAGGCAGTAATGGACCATGTCGGGCTTCTCGATGAGGTCCATGTAGCCCTGCTCGACCCCGCGCAGCCACTTGTAGGTGGCGAAAGGCTCGGAGATTCCGCCACGGATCACGTCCTCCTCGTGGCCGATCAACTGCTGAGGCACATCGGAGTAGTCCCACCAGTCGAGCTGCGGCCAGCGGTAGTTCGCCTCGATCTCAGTGACCGTCTCATACTGCGCGAGGGGGTGATAGATGGGGTCGCTGTAGCTTCCCAGGCCGTAGTCGGTTTCCTGGTACCGGATGCCGAAGACATCCTCGCCGGCGGGAATGTCCGGGCCGACGTACCGGGGGCCGACATCATGCACGGGGTCAATATGTAGAAGCCTCTCGACCTCGGCCATCGTGTTGACACCAAGGTGGTCGAGAAGCTTCCGCGTCGCCTCCGGCGTGGCGCGGTAGTCCACCGGCACGCGGTCGGCCTTCTGATGCGTGAGCGTTGCCAACCAGCGTTCACGAGGGGTCATCACACAATCGCCTCGACCGTTTTGCGGACATTCTCCGCTGTCGCGGCGCGCCTGTGGGAACGCGTCACTTGCCGGGCAGGGCCTCGATGGCTTTCGCGACTTGCTCCTTCACTCGGAATACGACGTCCGGGTCGGGGAGAATCTTCGTGGAGTATCGCCCGCCGGCGCTCGGCATATCGACCAGGGCGTCGGCGGCCTGCATGGCCTTCTCCCCCGCGCGGGCATCCTTGCCTGCGGCCTTCGCGGCGGCGATGCGCTCGCGTAGCATGTACAGATACTCGTAGTCCTCGACGCCCTCGCGGGCCTGCTCCATGCGCATCGAGGGCACCGGCCCCTTGTTGCCGATGGGGGCTCCGGGGTAAGCGATGAACCCGTCTCCATTGGGATAGCGCACATAATAGGAGTTCGTCGGCGTGTCGCTTTGGAAGATGTACGAGTGCCAGCCGAACTCATACGGATTGTAGGTCAGCCACGCCGAACCCCAAAACTCGTATGCCGCCACATTGTACTTGAAGCAGTAATGCGGCAGCAGGCGCTCGATGGCGCAGTACGGGGTATCGGTGCACATCTGGCCGTCGGTGGTGTACCACACGCGGACCCCCGAGGCGCGGATCTGGCGGATCTTCTCCTCCGGCACGATCCCATAGTGCCCGATGCCCCACTGGCTGATGTACCCGTCCCACTGCGGGATGTGACTCCAGGTGCTGGAGTAGATCGGGATCGTCGGATCGACTTCCTTCACCATGTCGCAGAGCGCCTTCATCTGGGCGATGGTCTCGGGCTGGCTGGCAAAGGGCTCGTCGGACATGTAGTAGGTGACCTTCTTGTCCCAGCCCTTCGCCTTCATGTGGTCCCAGTAGGCCCTCAGGCAAGCCTGCACGGCGCGCTTGAACTCCGGGCGCAGCTTGCCGCGGTCTACTCCCTTGAAGGGATACTCGCCCTCGTAGGGCTTCTCGCCGAACTTGGTGTCTGGCGGGAAACCCCAGCCGAACATGTAGAAGACGGCCGGCGTGTAGGTGTGCGGCAGGTGCAACTCGTCGAGATAGTAATGCGCCGCTTTGTCGAACTCCGTGAAGTCGGCGATGACCTTGCCGTTTTCGTACTTGATCACCGGGTCGGGCGCCACCCTGTCGGGGCAGACGCGGTGATCGGCCATGAACTTCCAGTACTGCCAGCGCGTCTGCTCGGCGGTCTGTCCGGGAATCTGCCAGCGGTCGCCGAGGCCGGAGTCGTAAATCGCAGCGGTGTGGAGCTCGTCGGGCAGCGTGAAGTCCCATACGTGCAGCGCAAACGGCACTTCGCGCAATGTCCGCCCCCCAGCCGTCAGCCGCACCTTCCCCTTGTAGTCGCCGGGCGCGGCGCCCTTCGGCGCCGCGAGGTCCACCCAGATGGCCTGAGTGGAGTTCGCGGCGAGGTCGAAGGTGTCGTGGGGTAAGATTGGGTCGGGCCACCACCCGGCCCAGCCATCGGAGGACCCTTCGGTCGTGGGGAACTTGCGATGCCAGGCGGGCGACTTGATCGAGTAGTAGTTGGTCTTGTGGTCGATGGGCACGTAGCCGAGGACGCCCACACTCACATCGCCCAGCTTCGCCCCGGCGGCGTTCGTCGGGGGATCGACGCTGATCCGTATATCCTTGACGGCTTGCGGACTCCGAACGGCGATCTGCAGCGGCTCGCGCTCATTGCAGGCGGTGGTGAGGCGGGCGGAGGGAGCTGTGGCCGGCGGCACGTCCTCGCGGAAGACCTTCACGATCGCGTTCACGGGCCATGCAGTGAGGCCGGCCACGGCCGTCGTCGCCTTCGTCTGAAGCTGACTCGCGGCGCCGGGGCTGACCTCGGCGACGACAATGCCGTCATGCCAGACGGTGCCGGTGGTGTTCATGGTGAGGTGCACCTGGAGGTTTGTGGCCCCCTCAGGTATCTCGAACATGCCGGCGAGAAGCGTCCAGTCGGTTGTGCCCGATATCGCCGGGCCTGCCCCGGTAAACTGGAGGACCTCGTCCTTGGCGTTGCGGATATGCGCATAGAGTTGGACATTATCTTTGCAGTCCTTGCACTTCACCCAGCCGGCATACAGGTATGTCTTGCCCGCCTGCACCGGAATGATCTGGCGCCACCCGGTCCAGGAGGGCGTGACATCCGCCGGGACGGCAAGCTTCGCGCACCGCGCGCCGAACAACCCCGGCTGATCGAACCCGAGCGTCGCGCCCGCAGGCTTTTCGCCTTCGGCCCCGCCCGGCCAGTCGGTCGGGAGCGCGTCGCCGTGCTCGAAGCTGGGGTTCTTGACGAGGTTCCGGGGGCTGTTGAGCAGTGCCGCATAGCTCTTCGTGTCGATGGCCAGTCGCGCCGCCGCGGCGGCCGCCGCCTGACGCGTGTCTTCCGAAGTGCCGGTGGAGCGCGTCTCCATCCGCTGTGCGCCGGCCTGCGCGACCGCGCCGGGCTTCAACCCCGGCAGATAGACGTAGCAGGTCTGGATGGTCCGCGCCGGGATTCTGCCGCACTCGAACACCAACGTGTCGGCGAGGCGGAAGGAGTCGACTTGCTTGCCGCCGGCCGTCACCCTCAGGTCGCTCGCATCCGCACGCCCTGCGACCCGCGCGAGCGGACCGGAAACGTCGACGCTGATAAGCCCGGCATCAAGGGGCTGGTCGCTGAGGTTCATCACGCGGATCGGGAAGCGGTACGGGTAGCCCTGCCCGCCGCTGGTCTTGAGCGCAGGCCATCGCTCGTCATCGCCGACCTCGGTGACCTGCAAGCGCTCCGGCGCGGAGGCCGTCATGGTGATGCTCGGCTTCGCGTCGCACTCGAGGCTGACGTCATCAAACCAGGCGGTGCCGGTGCCCCGCAGCACTGTGCCGAGGTCCGCCTTGTTGGCTTCCTTAGGCGCGACAAACTCCGCCTGGACTTCCTTCCAGTCGAACGTGCCCTCCCCGGCGTTGAGCATCGGCGAGACGATCATCGGGTTGGCGTCATTGCCGACGTGGATATACCAGCCGGCCTGGCCGACGACGTCCTGCGCCTTGACCCACCCGCGCATCACATACTTCGCGCCGCCGATGAGGGTGATGTTGGACTGCCGGGTTGCGATCCAGGTCGGCTCCGCGCCCGCGGCGACCACGGTCTTGAGGCAGTGCTTGCCGGAATGCGGATTTTCAGTGACCCACGAGGCGTGGTGCTGATCGTCCGGGGAATCGTGCGCCCAGCCGGTCGGCACATCGCCTTCGCCCTCCTCCAGGCTACCGTTGCGCAGACCCACGCCCCCCTCGAAGAAGTCCGGCACGCCCCACGCCTGCGGGTTGTCGAAATAGGCGAAATACACCGCCGAAGCCTTCGGGTCGCACTCGGCGGGGACAATGAGTTGGCCGCCCTCGAGTACCGGGCCTTTCTTCACAGCCTGTCCGTCAGGGGCCGTGATGCCCCACAGCATCTCGGTGCCTTTGGCGTCACAAACCCGGATACTCTCGGCCATCGCACCGACAAGATCGACCTCCCCGGCCCCCTTACCGATACGAACCGCCACGGGATCGCCCTGGGACGGGTGGTCGGCAGCGTTGCTAAGCGTGAGGCGAATGCGCTGATGCCAGTACCCCCCATTGCCCAGGTACAGGCCGTTATGCCAGGCTTCCTGCGCACAAGCGCCGGTAATACAGCACATGAAGAGACAGATGGTGATGGTGAGCTTGCGCATGTGAGTTTTCCTTTGGGTGGCGATGGGGAACGGTGGCCCTTACCCCCGGCCTTCGGCATGGGAAGCATGACAACACGCAGCAGCGAACGGCAACGCCCCGCGCGGAGGTGTTCGGTATGTGGAAGCGAATTACCTCTCGCCCCGACCAAAGCCGGAAAGGACCCCGCCAAATGTTCCAGCCCGCCATGATGACCGATGCGGATGTCGAGCCGCTCGCCGACGGCGTCTACCGGGTGCTGGAAGACATCGGCGTCGCGTTCCAATCCGAAACCATCCTGCAAGCCATCCAGACGATAGGCGCGCGGGTCGACTACGCGACCGAACGGGCGACGTTCCCACGGGCGCTCGTGGAGGAGTTCGTCGTCGGGCTTCGGCGCGAGACCGTGAGCGATACCGTCAACCCTTTCCCCCACTTCGCAGCGCCGGGACTGGGCGGCTTCGGCACTCAAATCGCGCAGTTCTATTATGACGACGAGTCGCAAGAGGCCCGGCAGGGCAACTCGCGCGACCTCATCACACTCATCAAGCTCGGCGACGCTCTCCACGGCGAGGGCGGCGTCGGACACTCACTGCTCCTCACGGACGTTCCGCCGCTCGTGGAGCCGCTAGAGGCCGCGCTGCTGCTGGCGGAGTACGCCCGCGAGCCGCAGGCGGCTTTCGCCTGGAATGTCGATCAGATCGACTATCTCGTCGAGATGGGAGAGATCCTCGGCGTGAAAGACTGGTACAACTGGGGGGCGATCTGCATCGCGCATCCCCTCCGGTTCGATCGCGACATCGCCCGCAAATTCGCCCGCCGCGCACAAGAGGGCATCTCGACCGGGATCACCGCGATGCCCGTCGCCGGGGCGACGACGCCCGTGACCGTCGAGGGCTTCACCGTGGTCTCGAGCGCCGAGCACCTCGCGGCATGGCTGGCCGCGCGGGCGATCAACCCCGGCGTCGGTCTCTCCGGCAGCATCTGGGCCGGAACCGTCGACATGAAGACCGGAACGGTGAGCTACTGTGCCCCTGACGCCATGTTCTACGGCTTCGCCAACGCAGAGTTTCTGCGCCGCTGGACCGGGATGAGGGTCTATGTAGGCGGCGGTGAGTACAGCGCGGCGAAGGTCCCCGGCCTGTACACCGCGCTGGAGAAAGCCTACAAATCCCTCCTGATCGGGGCCTTCCAGGGCGCGCCGCCCTCCATCGGCGAGGGCCTCCTCGACGACGGCAAAGCGCTCTCCCCCGCGGAGCTTCTCATCGAGCGCGACCTGTCGTCAGGCGTCGGCAACCTCGCCCGGACCGTAAGCGCGACCGAGGCGAACATCGCACTGGACACGATCCTGGAGGTCGGCCACGGTCTGAAAACCAGTTACCTCATGGCGGATCACACACTGCGCAACTACCGGCAGAACCTGTGGCTTCCCGAGTTCATCGACCGCTCCGGCTGGAAGGGCGCGGCAAGCGACGAGGCGATGGTAGCGAAGGCGCGGCAGAAGACGCGCGAACTGCTTGCCGAGTACAGGAAGCCCGAGGGCCGCGAGGACCAACTCGCCGCGATGCGGGCGGTCGTCGAAAGAGCGAGAACGGAACTCGGCGCGTAAGCATACGGCAAAGACCCGAAAAGACATGAACGGCAACGGCCTATACGTCCTGGGGGACTGCATCCCGTACCTGTTTAGCGACTGAGGCAACTGCAAAAGTCTTAGGAGCACTCTCCGCGCCGGGCTGTGCCCGGCAATGCGACCGGCCCTCATAGTGTGCCAGAATAGCGTCTATAGAGCCAGTTGCAAAAGTCGCGATGTAGGTGCATTTCGCCC
>CAYWBK010000208.1:0-10659 GCA_964455745.1 uncultured Armatimonadia bacterium | reverse complement strand
TGGCCGCTCAACCCATCCGAAACACCAATTGTCAATGTGCGGAAAATGAGTCGAAAGCACTAAACGGCCAAATCACTCCTGCCGTGACTTGTGTTGCCGTTTCGTGCTTTCGAGTCTTCGTGGTCGAAACCGCCGTTTGTCCCATGACCCTGTTCGCACTGAACACAGACCGCATCCCGATGCAGCACCCCTGTAGGACTCACTGAATGCCTGATCTGACGACCGACAAGCTCGTCGCCGATGAGCTTATCCGCTGCAACAAGTGCGGGTTCTGCTTGCAGAACTGCCCGACCTACCGTGCCACCCGCATGGAGGGCTTCGTGGCGCGCGGACGCAACACGTATGTGAAGGACATTCTCGAGGGCACGCTGGAACTCGACGAGGCCCTGCGCGACCCGCTTTTCGAGTGCCTGCTGTGCGGGGCTTGCACGACATCATGCCTCACCCGGGTGAAGACCGACGAAATCATGGTGCGCGCCCGCGAGGCGTGGCATGAGAAACACGGGCAGCCCGCCATCCAGCGGTTCATCTTCAACGACCTGCTCCCCTATCCCGACCGGATGACGCGCATCATGCGCCTGCTGTCGCTCGGCAAGCGCACCGGCATGGCAGACCTCGCGCAGAGGTTAGGCGTCCTGCGCTGGATCAACGCGCGGCTGGAGGGCGCGGCTGGGCTCGTCGAGACGATGCCGAAAGCCTTCCTGCGCGACCGGCTGGCCCGCATCGGCTTCCAGCGCAAGCACGACCCCGAGACGGGCGATGTGTGGACGCTGGCCCGCAACCCCGAGGCCAAGCCCGGCCCGCGCGTGCTGTGCTTCATCGGCTGCGGAACGAACTATCAGCTTCCGCGCACCGGCGAAGCGGCGATGCGCCTGCTGTCGCTGGGCGGGTGCGAGGTTATCGTCGCGGCGAACGCCTGCTGTGGCCTGCCGGCGTATGCCTATGGCGACCGGGAGTCGGCGCGGAAGCTCGCGCGCCAAAACCTCGACCTGTTTGCGAAGCTGGACTTCGATGTCATCGCCACCGACTGCGGCAGTTGCAGCTCGTTCATCAAGAAGTACCCGGTGCTGCTGGATGATAGTACATATAGTACGCAAGCCACCTGTATAGCCGAGCGCGCAAAGGACTTCAGCGAGGTGATGGTCGGTCTCGACTTCCCCAAAGCACAGAGCAAGGGCCTCGTCACCTACCACGACCCCTGCCATGTAGTGCGCGGCCAGGGCCTCGCGGACGAGCCGCGGAAGCTGCTGAAGGATATCGCCGGGGTGGAGCTACGGGAGATGCTGGAGGCGAACTGGTGTTGCGGCGGCGCGGGGTCATACAACTTCATGCACCCGGAGCTATCGCTGCAGATCCTCGACCGCAAGATGGGCCACATTGCCGAAACCGAGGCTCCGGTGGTGGCGACCTCCTGCCCCTCGTGCATCATCCAACTCGCCTATGGCGCGAGGACGCACAACATGCCGGTGCGCGTGAAACACGTGGCGGAAGTGATGGCCGAGAGTTTGGGGATTGAGTTGGGGGAGTGACGGCGGGCCCGGACGCGGTGCGTCGCCCCGACCGGGCCATGCGCGACAACCGGCAGAGGAGCATCGCGGCCTCGGGCGAGGGATCGCACCGGGGGCCATAGGGACGGTTTGGGCGGGTTTAGGCTCTATCGGCGTCAAAGCGAGGCCAATTGCAGGGCTATGGCCTCGCTTTCGTGCCTCTTATCGGTTCCCACAAAGAGCGTTGCGACGGAACTGAAACTGTGGCGGTAAACCTGCCGATGGTCTCACTGGCTGATCCGCTGCGGCTGCGAGGGAAGCGGCAAGGGCCGCCGGGCTCACTTGCCCAGCCAGACCAGGACGTCGTACTCGGCCATCACGCTATCCTCTCGTTCGACCACCGTGGGGGTCACTGCGAGGAAGGCCGCAAGGCGGTCTGCGACCGCGTGCCCTTCCGTCTCCCTGCCCTTGGCATAGATGACCTTCACGCCGACTGCGTCCTCTTTGAGGAGGGTCACCGCGTCCACGTGGTAGCCGGCGGCGCGCAGGTCGTCGGCAACCTTCGCGCCTCGGTCCGGGTCGGTGTTGGAGGTGACCCAGACCGAGAAGAGCCTCTCGGTGCCTATGTGGTACGGAAGAGGGGCGGCGCCCACGCGGCAGAGCGCCACGTCTGTGACGTCGGGCTCGACGTAAGCCACCAGCCCGAACTCCACATCTGAGCCCTTCACGGTCACGTAAGGCTCCTCTCCCAACTGGAACTCTTCAATACCCACGTCGTCGCGGCTGCTCGCGGCGCCGATCCCCTTGATGACCGCGCGATCCTCCTCGCCGTTCGCCGGGTGGGTGTAGGACAGGACGAAATCGTGGGCCCAGATCCGGTCCTCACCGTCGCCCTTGTCCGCCCTCAGGCGCAGGACCAGGTAGCGCCCCTTGGTCGGGTCCTTGACGTTGATCTCGCGCTTGCTGCCGTCCACCCTGGCGGTGAACCGGGCCTGCACGACCGTCAGGTTTTGGAGATCCCCCGCCGACATGGTCCAACCGAAGGAGGCCATCAAGCTGAGACAGACGCAAAGCAGCCACATCGCATACTTCATCGCTACCGCCACCCTTCATACGCTCGGATTTGGTCTGCGCCATCGCGAGAGAGCAAGCCGGGATTCCCCATTTCAAACCATTGCTGTCCAAGCCGGAATTACCAGATCAAACTGGGTGTCGTTCCTTCGTGGGCTGAACAGCCGCTCGTCCGAGGCATGATTCGACGCCAGAGCTGCAGCTCCTGCTGTTCGGCTGAGGATCGCCTACAATCGACGGGGAACGGTCGGGGTGAGCTGTGCACCCGGATGATAGCAGAGGCCGCAACGCGGCCAGCACCGCCTGGTGCGGTCGCGGGGTCGTACAACTTCATGCACCCGGAGCTGTCGCTGCAGATCCTCGACCGCAAAATGGGCCACATCGCCGAGACCGAGGCCCCGGTAGTGGTGACCTCCTGCCCCTCGTGCATCATCCAACTCGCCTATGGCGCAAGGACGCACAAAATGCCGGTGCGGGTGAAGCACGTGGCGGAAGTGATGGCGGAGAGCTTGGAGGTTGAGGTGGGGGAGTGAATGCAGCCACGGGCTGAGCGCGGCACCACGCCCCGACCGGGCCATACGCGACGCGGGCAACCGGCAAAGGAACACCACGGCCCCGGACGAGGGATCGCACCGGGGCTATGCCGCGTGACGGGGATCGCCTGTAAGGTAGGGCGAAGCCCTCGGGCGGGGTGTAGGTGTGCCCCTTCTGCACGGCGAACGGACCTGCAATACGCCGTCAGAGGAGGCCTTGTCGTGGACGTGTCACCCTTGAAAGCACTGATGGAGAAGGTTCAGGACCTGCCCGAGAATGAGATGATCGACGAGGTCTGCCGAGCCTACGGTGCCGCATGGAACAAGTACAGGGGTAAGTCCGCACAGAAGCCGTCTGTTTCGGTGACGGAGGCGGACCTCGCTTTTGCCCGTCAAACGGGGCGGCTTCTGAAGTTCATCATAGACATACTCTTCTACATTGAGTTGCTTCCCGACAACCCGGACGACCTGCACCCGAAGGGCCTGAATCTGGGAAAGCCGACTAACATAACCTCGCATGAGATTGACCTATACAGGTGCTTCGTAAGTCATCGGTCGAAGGTAACCCCGGCGCTCGCAGATTCCTCTGGACGTGCCGATAGGTTGCTTGCTGAGATGGACCACTGGTAGGACAAACAGTGACACGCAGAGAGCGCAACGGCCTCGGGCGAGGGCTCGCGCCGAGGCCGTTTGGGGAGGTCCCGGTCAGCGTCCTCGACGCGCGACGCGGCGGCCAATCGCATTGCCGATCAGCAGGCCGATGAATGCGCTTCCGCTGGCCATTAGCCCTCCGCCGATGATCGCGCCGATGATCGTTCCGACAATAGGAAAGATCAATGTACCTATGAATCCGCCGCAAAGTGCTCCGAATATGATGCCAACGGTCCCTGTGATTCCGCCGCCAATGATACCGCCCTTCAGGCCTGCGGAGTCCCTCGCGAATTCCGCCTCTATCTTCGCGGACTGGGAACCAGTGATTGTCATGGTGGTTCCGCAGTCACCGCAGGTAACCTGATCGCCCTTCTTGCGAGGAGGGTTGAGCGACAACGGGGCTCGGCACTTAGTGCAGATTACAAGGGTGTATGTTGGCACTACGGTAGTCGAACTCCGAGAAGGCTCAGCAGCCGTCGGCGCCTGTTCGGGACGGTTGAACCAAGGAGACACGAGGTTGGCAGACGATGATCGTCGAGAACTCGATTTCTTCAGCCGCTTACATCCCGGGCAGTCCTTGTTAAAATTGGTTATCGCATAGCCGCACTTCGGGCAGATCATTTTGCTCACGTGTCCCTTGGTGCCGTCCGGTTTCCGCCTCGCGATGAATGGCTGTGACGTTCGCCATCTTTCTCTCGGTTTGCAGGACATCTGTGTGGTGGCCCACCTCGGCCGCCCGGCCTATTGCCCCGTTCGCGAAGCTCTCTCCACTTCTCGGAGGAATACTGGCTCAGGTGCTCCACCGATGTCCTGGTAGTGCTTCATATCGGCCCACGCGCCGCGGTAGTCCTTCAGGAAGTACCTGGAGACTCCACGTTCGCGAATGGTGTACGTGTCAGCATACGCAGGTTGAAGAGAAATGGCCGTGTCGAAGTCCGCGACGGCGCGGCCATAGTCTGCGTGGTCGAAGAATGTCTCCCCACGCTTGGCGTAGGCATCAGCAAAGTCGGGGTCCAGCGCAATGGCTCTATCATAGTCGGCGATTGCGGATTCGTAGTCATCGTCGTAGTAAGTGTCGCCACGGACGTAGTAAGCATCGGCATAGTCGGGTTTGAGCGCGATGGCCATGTTGCAGTCCTCGATCGCGCGGTTGTAGTCACCCTTGTCTTTGTAGGCGAGCCCTCGGCTGAGGTAAGCCCCGGCATAACCGGGTTCGAGGGCGATGGCCCGAGTGAATTCGGCGACAGCACGGTCGTAGTTGCCCTTATGGTAATAGGCGGCCCCGCGGGCATAGCAAGCCTGGGCGCTGTCTGGTGGCGAGAAATACACGAGACCTGCGATGACAATAGCGATGAGGATGAGCAATGCGGCAGCCCAATACGCGGTTTGCCAGTGTGGCGCATGACGCCGCCTCGGGCGAGGGATCGCAGACAGGCTTTTCGCCATCATCTTCCACCTCGGACATCCTCGCCCATGCGCTTGCAACGCGCGCACTCCACGTCGAATGCCGACATCGCGTGTCCAGACTTTGGGCAGTCCATCGAACGTTCCCCCTGTGGCTTGACTTCACCGCCTGAAGAGACAATTCGGCATCGGCGCTGCAGTTCCTGCTGTTCGGCCCAGGACGGCCTACAATCGGCGAGAAGCGCCGGGGGTGCGGAATCGGGGATACCCAGATGATGGCGGAGGCCCGCAACGCGCACAGCGCCGCCGTCCGCTGCGCGTGCACTGCCAGGCGCGATCACGGGGCGGCAACCGCCTACCCGCCCGTCCGGGCCACCAGCCCCACCTTCCCCGCCACATCCTCCTTCAGCCTCCCCTCCTCGATCAGCCGCTTCACCCGCCCGGCAATCCGGCTCACACTCGCCTCGTCCACGATCATCACCCAATCCCACTGGAAGTCGGAATCGCGCTTGATCGCCCTTCCGGGGGTGTCCGGGTCGGGGATGGCCGGGGTCATGTCGGCGAAGGCCGATTCCCAGTGCACGCCGGCGCCGTTGTTCACGCTGCGGTCCCCGTACAGGTCGCCGTCGGTGAAGTTCGCCAGCGTGATCGAGATCGTGGCAGGGCCCTCGGGGCGCTTCGCTTCCGGGCGCAGGCGGTTGTCGATCGTCCCCTGCGGGGCCGCGCTGTCGATGTCGCGGTAGACGATCTCCTCCCCGTCCACGAACAACCGCACCCGGCGCTCGTCGCCCTGGGCGTCGTATTTCACCGAGAACACGACCCAGTCGGTATACCGGATGCGGCCCTGCAAGGCCTTCGAGAGGCCCACCCGCATGTCGGTGTTCTTGCCGCCCGCCTCGCCCACGATCAGCGGCGATCCCCAGAACAGCTCGTCATCGAACCGCTTCGCCTGGCATCGCGCCCCCTGCACCCACACCGGCCAGGGCTGCGCGCACCGCGCAAACGGCGCGGACGGTCATCTCTTCGCCCCGTGCTCTCGCAGCAGTGCCGCGATGTCCGGGTTGTTCCGGGCCGTCGCGTACTTGAGCGGCGTGTCTCCGGCGTTTGTTCTGGCGTCGACATTCGCCCCGCGCTCGATGAGCAGCTTCGCCACGGCGAGTTGGTCGTAGAGGGCTGCCATGTGCAGCGGCGTTCGGCCGAGGTTGTCGCGCAGGTTCACGTTCCACCCCTGGCTGAGCAGTCGCGTGATCTCCGGCGTGTCCCCCCTCTGGACAGCGGCGTGAATCGGCGGAAGCGCAGCCTCGGTCGGCGGCAGGGGCCGAGGCGGTGGTGGCGCTGGCGCTCCGGGAATCCCCGGCGCTCGTAGCGCTCCGGGCGCTCCAGGCATCGGCATTGCCGGCCGGACCGGAGTCGACGACGGTGGGTGAGGCTGCGAGGCGATGAACAGGCGCGGCAGCCAGTGCGCCATGAGCAGCAGGACAATAATGGCCCTGATCGTCCGGAAAGTGTTCGGCGCGGTCTCGGGCCCTCGACGCTTGTCGAACGTCTCTCTCACCGACGTGGGCGGGCGCGGCTGTGGGGGTGGCGTCGGCGCGGGCGCAACCGGGCGCGAAGGTGCGGTCTTAGGTGGTGGCGGCGGCTCCGGCGGAGTCCAGACGGCAGGCTGTTGCTCCGGCGCAGGACTCTGAGCCGGCTGCGGAGCCTCCGGCGCGGGCTGGTCAAGCGCCCCGAAGCAGGCGCTGCACATCGTGATCAGCGGCGAGGCGACATTCTCAGCGCCGCAGTGCGGACAGATGATCTTCCCGTCTTGCTCCGCCATTCGACCGCCCCCGTTCTTGTCCGAACTTCAGTAGATACGATAGATTTTCGCCTGCCGGATGGGTTACTCCTTCCCAGCCGTCGCAGGCGGTCGCGGGCCGCTCGCCGGTGGCGATCCACGACTGGCAGCGGCTTCGGCCCCCCGGCCTCGTTATCCCTCAGAACGCTCGAACACAACGGAATCCGATGCCGTCACTGCGAACCTCCTCGGCGTTGCGGCCGATGCGGTAGGCGGAGCGGAAGTACCAGGGCGCGTCGAAGGCCCAGGAGGCCCCGCGCAAGACCGCCCAGTGCGTTGCATCCTCGTCCGGCCCCGGAGGATCGCTCTCCGGCGAGTTGGCGTAATATTTGGCCGAGAACCAGTCGTTGCACCACTGCCACACGTTGCCCGCCATGTCCAGCGCCCCGCACCAGGACGCTCCCTCGGGGAAGCTCCCCACCGGGTACGCCCTCCGCCAGGGGCCTTGGTTCAGGCTGCTGCGGCATTTCGTGGGGTCCCACTCGTTGCCCCACGGATACTTGCGCCCCTCAGGCCCGCGGGCTGCATATTCCCACTGCGCCTCCGTGGGGAGGCTCAGGCCGTAATGCTTGCAGTATGCCTGCGCCTCAATCCGGTTCACCCAGACAACCGGATGCTTGTCGCTCTGATCGCTCTGGACAGGGAACTCCGCCCCCGCTTCCTGGCAGTACCGCCGGTACTGCGCGTTCGTCACCGTGCATTTTTCCAGCCAGAAGCCCTTGGTGATCCGCACCCGATGGGCAGGCTGTTCGTCGACCGATCCACCGCCCGGCGGCGAGCCCATCATGAACTCCCCCGCCGGAACCCACACCATCTTTCCCCCATCCGGGCCGACGATCTCCGCACTGGCCTTTGTGCCCGGCTTCTCCCAAGGCTTGGCGTCCTGGGCGATTGACGGACCGGCGGCGACTACCAGCAACAGCACCGCAACCGCGACAGCGACGAAACTGCGTGACATGGAACACCTCCTGATCGGAGTGGCAATTCGGTGTCAATGCTGTAATTCCTGCTGTTCGATCAGACAATGAGTGAACAGCGTGAGGCCCACAGCGCGGACAATGCCGCCGGGCGCTGGGCTCTTCCTCAATGTGTATGGGTAGTGGCCGTCAACTGGTCCTGGTCAGGGCAACCAGCCCGTGCATTGGGCGGGGCGTTGCCGTTGCGTCCGCAGGACGCCCGGCGCGAAGCGCCCCTCAGCCGGGTGCTTCAGCGCCCGGTTTGTGGCCGGTAGTTAGGGCCGTTTCCGTCCGCAGGACGGGTGGCGGCGCAGCCGCCCAGGTCGTCGATGACGCGGGCCATAGGGCCTTCGGCCACCCGTCCTGCGGACGGGTGGGTTTTGGTGCGGCGCGGTGTCCCGGACGCTGAAGCATCCGGCTGAGGGTCCCCGCCTGCGGCGGGGCCGGGCGTCCTGGACGCAACAGCACAGTCAACGACTGCGTACCCGAGCTGGTGCAGAACGGGAAAACAACCACGGGCGCGAGGAGGCCTATTCAGCCACTGTCAAGCTACCCATACACACTGAGAAAGAGCCTACTCGATCAGACAAAGAGGGACGCGAGTGAGGCCCACAGCGCGGACAATGCCGCCGGGCGCTGCAGGTCATGCGTCGCATGGGCGAGAATAGACATTCGCCTAACCAAGGGGAGGCGCACCGCCGCATCGGACTGAGTCGCCTCTCCGTTCGGAGGATCAAATGATGAAACCACTGAAGATATCGATCATGCTCGGCAACCTGCGGCTCCCGCCCTACGAGGGGATGAACAAGGTCGTCGAACTAGGCTGCACCGGCCTGCACATCAGCGTTGACGGCGGCGAGTGGGACTCGCGCGTCATCGACGCCGCAGGCCGCAAGGAACTGCTCAGCCGCATCAAGGGCCTCGGTCTGGAAGTCTCGGCGATCTCGTGCTGGGGCGGCCAGGTTGACCTCACATTGGAGGAGAACTGGCGAGGGAACGTGGAGTGGGGCAAGAAGAACCTGCAGCTTGCCGCCGACCTCGAGTGCGGCATCTGGCAGGGGCATTGCGGCATCATGCCGGAGGACGAGAGCGACCCGAACTGGAAGCGCATCGTCAGCGGCTTTCAGGAGTTTGCGGAGTTCGGCGAAAAGGTCGGCGCGTGCCTGGCCATCGAGACCGGCCCGGAGCCGCCGTACGTGCTGCGGCGCATGATCCATGCCTGCAATGACAGCAAGGCGATCCGCATCAACTGGGACCCGGCGAACATGATCCTGTGGCCGCCGATGTTCGCCCAGCGCCTGGGCGAGGAGTACCGCAAGGACAAGTGGATCGAGAAGTTCCAGCCGAATGAGGGCGCGAAGGCCTTGGCCGACGCGATTGTGCACACCCACGCGAAGGACGCGCTGGTGCTGCCCGACGGGACCGGGAAGGAGATGCCGCTGGGCGAGGGCTGGGTGGACTGGCCGCGGTACGTCGGCTACCTGCGCGAAGCCGGCTTCGACGGTTACTTCGCCATTGAGCGCGAGGTGGGCGAGGACCCGATCGGGGACATCGCCAAGGCCGCGGACTTCCTGCGGAGCTTGTAAGGTCTCAAAGTGAGCGCAATGCCTGCCCCCCCCCGGTCTCAACTGCCGGGGGGGCTGCCATCGCCCATCGAGAAGACAACAGTCCGGCGAAGCCCGGGCATTCGTGTCGTCTTTTTGCCGCGTGGTAATGGCAGCGATCAGATACCTACGAAGAGACTTTTCTGACCCCGGTCGATGCATCGGCTCAAGAAGACCATCTCTTTGCTGGCCTTTCCCGCGACTCCTTTCGACTCAACCAGTGGCACGAACGGAAGATAATCTCCGTCATTGCCCTCGCAGGCAATCACCTCTCCCTTCCTGGATAATGCCCATTCAGCGAGCTGTCCATAGTCCATGAACTTGCTGCTGTGTCGGTATCCCATTCCAGACTCTCCCTTATATGGAGGGTCAATGAACCAAGTGGCCTCAACATTAGGGGCCTGAGTGTAATCCTCACACATTACTCTCCAGTGCTTGATCTTGTACAGATCTCGCGACATCTGCCGTTTGCTGATCTCCCAGTTGCGAGCCAAAACCGGAGTTACCTTGATCGTGCGGAATGCAAACGCCATCTTGGTTACGGCGTGGATAATGTGTAGGAATTCTGAACTCCTCTCTCCCACTCGAAGGTCCGGCAAACGCAGTATCAACTCGGAGGTAGCCTCCTCGATCAGCCACTTCCAGATTGATGATACGCTCTCATCTTTTTCTACCAGGATCACATTCCTGCGCCAGTTCGACCCGTGGAGGGAATACGCTGCCGAACCTGCGAATGGCTCGATGATGGTATCGAACTGAGGCGTTGGGTAATACTTGGCGATCTGTTTCTTTCTTCCGTAGTAATAGAACATCCAAATCGACCTCCCCTCGTGGGGCGATATGCTCTCAAGTCACGCCCTGGAAGAGGATAGGACTGATGCATACCTGTCAAAGTAGCCATCATCCATTATGACAATAATCCAACCATCTCTCATTTGCTTTTTTCCAGACGAAAGCATACCCGAAACCTTGGTATTCCTTCCAATAGTTCCACTGATCTGGCCCCAATCGCTCTCATTGAGTGCATCCGAGAAGAATGCTGCAGTGATAACTGGGAACCGATGAGCCAATTGCAAAAGTCCGGCCTGCTTCATGTTCGGCGGATGATTCAGGGCT
>CAYWBK010000207.1:0-10710 GCA_964455745.1 uncultured Armatimonadia bacterium | reverse complement strand
GATACCTGGAGGGTAGCTCTTTTCGTCTCTACCTACAACTGGCGAACGCACCCCGGCGCAGCAAAGCTGTTGACGCGGTCCCCCGACAAGGCTATACTATCATCTCGCGCCGGGTGATGATGCCCAGGCGACGTGTTATCATGCATGCAGGTTGATACGCCGGTCTCGGAATGCGTTCGACTCGGCATCCTGTCACGGTGGCAATGTACCGCCCCTTGCGGTGGCGGCTTAGGAGGAACTGGTCACGTGCGACCCTTCCCTATCGATGAGATCGCCGAGATGGTCGGAGGCCGGTACTCGGTTGTCATCGCTGCAGCGAGACGCGCGGAACAACTCAAGAACGGCGCGCCTCCGCTGGTGAGCATAGAGTCCAAGAACCCCGTCACAATCGCCCTCGCGGAGATCAGCGCGGGCAAAGTGCTCATCGACCCGATGCCCCCCATTCCCCCCGAGGCGGTCGGTAAGGCTGTGCCGAAGCTGTTCGTACGCGAGCCGGGCACGGAGGAAGATACGATCATCCCGCGTCGCTCCGAGGCTACCAGACCGGCAGGCGGAGACGAGGACCTCGACGAGGATGCCCTGGACGACGACGAGGACGACGAGGACGAGGAAGAGGACGACGACGAGTGAGCCCGCTGCAGGGGCTTGCGCGGGCCCATCCTGAGTTCTTCAAGTAGGTTTCACCACGTGGCCAAGCAGGATTACTACGATGTTCTCGGCGTCCCGCGCGATGCCGGCCCCGAGGACATCAAGAAGGCTTACCGACGGCTGGCTCGGCGCTACCACCCCGATGTGAACCCGGACGACGCCGAGGCGGATGCGAAGTTCAAGCATGTCGGGGAGGCGTATGCTGTTCTCTCCGATTCGGAGCGCCGTGCCCGCTACGATCGCTTCGGCAGTGATGCCCCCGCCGATGTCGGATTCGGCGGCGGATTCCCCGATATTTTCGAAGTCTTCCGCACCGCTTTCGGCGGCGACCCCTTCGCCGGCCACAGCGGCTACTCCCGCGGGCAGGACCTTCTCTACGAGCTTCCGATCACCCTCGAGGACGTGCTGCACGGCTGCGAGCGGGAAGTCAAGTACGGACACGTCGGCCTTTGCGACACCTGCGGCGGCTCCGGCGCGGCTCCGGGCACCGAAGCCCACACCTGCAGCACCTGCCAGGGCCAGGGCCGGGTCCGGCAGACGCAGCAAACCTTCCTGGGAACCTTCGCCAGCGTCACCGACTGCCCCCGCTGCCGTGGTCGCGGGACGGTCGTCGATACCCCCTGCCCCGAGTGCCGCGGCGCCGGAGTCCACCGCGTCGAAGAGACCGTGACCGTCAAGGTCCCGCCCGGCATCGAAAGCGGCCGCGAGCTGCTGTACGATGGCCTCGGCGACGCGCCTGCCGACGGCGGCCCGCCCGGCGACCTGCACGTCCGCATTCGCCTGGAGCCTCATTCGGTGTTCCGCCGACACGGCCATCACCTCGCCATGATCCAGGAGATCAGCATCGCCCAGGCGGCGCTCGGGGCGGTGCTGAAGGTCCCGACCCTGGATGGCGAAGCCGAACTGGTGGTGCCGCCGGGCACCCAGTGGGGCACGGAGCTGCGCATCCCCGGCCAGGGCCTGCCGACCCTTCGCGGCTCCCGTCGCGGGGACCTCGTCGCGGTCATCCGCATCCTCGTCCCGGAGCGTCTCACCGAACGCCAGCACGAGCTGCTCCTCGAGTTTGCGAAGGAATTGGGCGAGGACGTGCAGCACCACGAAAAGGGCTTCTTCGAGAAGGTGCGCGACGTGCTGGGCGGACGTGGGTAGACGGAGAAGGCTGAACGCAGAAGAGGGAAAACGGCGAAAGACGGCAAAACGACAAGGAACGACGGCTTGGACAACGATTGTACCCCTGACGACAACGGCCTCGGCGTCGGCAACCCCGCTCCTGGTGCGGAGCCGCGCTGTTGCGCTCATCATTCATCATTCACCGCTCATCGCTCGCCGTTTCCCTCCCTTCCCTCTCGCTGGGCGCGGATCACTGTCGAATGCCCGCCGGCGGCGGCTGAAGCGGTTGCGGCTATCGTGGTCGATCTGATCGGCTACGGGGTCCAAATCGACGAGATTCCTGGGGTTACGCGGGTGCACGGTTTCGTGAGCGAGACCGAGGACGCCGACGCCATTGAGGAGCTCATTCGCCAGCGGGTCAGCGCGGTGATCGCGGATGCCGCGGGCAGCGCCGAGATGACGATCAGCCGAACCTGGATCGAGGAGAGCGACTGGGCGGGATCGCTCTCAGGCCGCGAAGCCTTCCGTGTCGGGCAACATTTCGTCATCGCCTTCGCCGATGAAAATGAAGGCCCGATTGCGCGCCCTGCAATCGCCGAGCCGGACAGCATCGTCATCGAACTGCAGTCGCAGATGGCCTTCGGCACCGGCGATCATCAGACCACGGCTCTCTGCCTGGAGGCCCTGGAGCGCCTCATCGAACCCGGCGACCGCGTTCTCGATGTCGGCACCGGGTCCGGCATCCTGAGCATCGCGGCGGCCAGGCTAGGGGCAGCAGATGTCCTCGGCGTCGACAACGACCCGACCGCGGTCGCCGTGGCCCAGGCGCATTGCGCCCGCAATGCGGTGACCGACACCGCGCGCATTCTTGCCGGTGAGGGGATGCAGCACGCAACCGGCCTGTATGACATCGTCGTCGCAAACGTCCTCGCGACGGTCATCGGGCCCCTCGCCCCGGTGGTGGCCCGGCACATGAAACCCGGCGGGTACTATATCGCCTCCGGCGCGACCTATCGGTGCGAGAACGAACTGAAGGAAGACCTCACGGAGGCGGGCTTTGTCGTATGCGCGGTGGACCGGCGCGATGACTGGATCTGCCTCATCGCACGGTACCCGGAAGGGTGATCGCCCTTGGCGCGCGTATTCGTGTCGGAAAGCGACGTGAGCGGCACTCGTGTCACCGTCACCGGGGATGACGCACACCACCTCGCCACCGTCTTGCGCCTGAGGCCGGGGGACCGCTTTCAGGCCATCGCCCCGGGCGGTGTCGAGCACGAGGTCGCCATTATCGCCGCGAGCCGGCGCGAGATCGTCGGCGAGATCACAGCCAGCCGCACTATTGAGCCTGAAGCCCGCCTGCGGCTCACCCTCTACCAGGCCATCCCCAGAGGCAAGCGCTTCCCCTTCATCCTCCAAAAGTGCACCGAACTCGGCGTCGCCCGGTTCGTGCCGGTCATCGCGGCGCGCACGGTCGTGGATGTCGAGGACGGGCGTGTGGAGCAGCGCCTGGAGCGCTGGAACAAAATCGTGCGCGAGGCCTGCCGCCAGTGCGAGTGCGCGTTGATGCCGGAGGTGTCGCCTCCGCTGGTGTGGAACGACGCCCTGGCGGATTGGGTGCGGTCGGCAACGCCCGGGATGCTCTTCCACGAACGCCTCGCCCGGGATGCGCAGGGCGTGGCGCCGCTGCGGAATGTGCTGAGTCGGTTCCGCGCGGCCCCGGCGCTGGGCCTGTTTGTCGGTCCGGAGGGCGGCTTCACGCCGGAGGAAGCGCAAGCCGGCATCGCCGCCGGGCTGGTGGAAGCGCCGCTTGGGGCAAGGATACTGCGCGCGGAGACGGCGGCCATTGTGGCCGTAGCGGTGTGCCTGTACGAGTCGGGAGATTTGTAGAAAGTTGTTGATAAGGGCCTTTGCCGTTAGTAATCGCGGGGGTTCGGGGGACGCAGTCCCCCGAGGTGTTAAGGCCGTTTGGCGATTCTGCCGTCTTGCCGTCGGCCGGAAGCCCAATGCTGCACAGGGAGGATGTCATGTTGCGTAAGATCGCACTATTGAGCACACTCGCGCTGGGGACCGCCTTGGCGCTGGGGACCGCCTTGGCGCTTTGCGGCTGCCCGCACCGTGTCGAGCAGACGTCGAGTGCATCAGGCTCGGCAACCAAGGAACCAGTCGACCTTACCCTCTATACTTGGACTGAGGTCTCCGAATTCAACGCCAACCAAGAGCTCATCAAGAAATTCATGGACAGCCATCCGGGCATCAACGTGCACCTGCAGAATGAGTCCGGCGGCAGCACGCAGGCGATGGCGAAGCTGCAGACAATGATGGCCTCCAAGACCGCGCCGGATGTCATGAGCCTGCACGGCGCATACTATTACCCCTTCGCCGCCAAGGGCGTCCTGATGGACCTCGAACCGATGGCTGCCCAGGACCAGGCCTTCAACCTACCGGACTTCTACCCGGACCTGGTCAAGCAGTGCCGCTGGCAAGGCAAACTCATGTCCCTGCCGCGCTTCACTTCCGTCTACGCCGTCTTCTACAACAAATCATTGTTCGACGCTGCGGGCCTCAAATACCCGGCAGTCGACGGCGAGTGGACGTGGGACAAGTACCTGGAGGCCGCAAAGAAGCTCACCACACACGGCTCCGGCGGCAGCGGACAGTGGGGCTGCTTCATCGACTTCTGGGGATCGCGTCTGTACCCCTGGGTATGGTCCAACGACGCTGACTTGATGGACGAAAGCCGCAGCAAGTGCACGATCGACTCACCGGCGGCCGTCGAGGCGATCGGCTTCCTCGCCGACCTGCGGCTGAAGTACAAGGTCTGTCCGGTGAGTTCCGCGACCGACCGCAACCAGGGTCTCGACCAGTTCACTCAGGGCAATACCGGCATGTACATCACAGGCCCGTGGGACATTCAGACCCTCAAACAGCACCCGACGCTCAAGTGGGACATCGCGCCGACCCCGAAGAAGAAGCGCTTCGCCACCTTGCTCGGCACCGAAAACTACGCGATCTCCAACGACACAAAGCACCCAAAAGAGGCCTGGGAGCTGTTCAAGTTCCTGCTCAGCGCCGAGGCCCAGGATTTCATGCAAAGCAAGCTGGAGAAGATGCCCTCCCGCAAGTCGGTCGCTGAGGGGCCGTATCTGGCGGGCGCGAAGGAAGCCGGTTACAACCGCAAGGTATTCATCGACGCCCTCCAATACGCCCAGCAGGCCCCCAACATCCCCGAGTGGAGCGAGGTCAGCCACTACGTCCAGGACGAACTCGACCTCGTCTGGGCAGGGAAGAAGTCGGCCGAGGAGGGCTGCAAGACGGCTGCCGAGAAGGTCAACAAAGCGCTCCAGGAGATCCGCGGCAGGGACGCGAAGAAGTAGGTACCGCGAACCAAAGCGGCCCGCCGAGCGTTGTTACGGGTAACTGTGGATCACTGGCTCATGCCGACCAGGGTCATCCTGCGATTCCGAAACCGGATGCGGGCGCACGGTATGTGCAACGCCTGACTTCGCAGAGGGGGATCGAGTGCAGCCGCTTCCGACCATGTACGCATTCCGGGACGCTGGAGAGCTATCTCCCACTCGGTGGAAACCGAGACTGGTAGCTTGCACGAAGGAACCCAGCCACTCCGACGACCCCGGGGAGATGTTCGTCGTCAAGTACCGCCGCGGCAGCCAAAGCACAGCGGCCAATATCAGCGAAGTGATCTGCCACGGTCTGCTTCTGGCTTCTGGAATACCAACTCTGGATGCAGTTCTTATTAGTGTGAGCAACTCGCTCTCAAGCTCGTATCGCCTCAGTGACGTCATAGACTACGATGTCATGCCTGGCCTACACTTCGGAACCAGGCACCGCACGGACGTCCAACCAGGGGACAGCAACATCCGGGTGGACGACCTGGCGCAGCCGGAGCAACTTATCGACATCTGGGTTTTCGATTGCTGGACAATGAACATCGACCGCGCCACCTATGGAAACATACTGATGGCGCGGGACCATCGCGGGAAGTGGCAGTTGGTCGCGTGTGATCAGAGCGACTGCTTTGGTGGTTCGGGTCGTTTCGCCGACGGCTCGTTTATGGGGATCGCGGAGGGCAATGTGCCGTCGGAGTCGTGTTCATGCTTGATAGAGGCGATATATCGCACCGATGGGAGAGCGGTATCTCGCGCGGTAGACCGGATCACTGGCGCGCTGGGTTCCGTTCAGTCCGCAGTGGAGCGCGTGCCCGACCAATGGTGGGACCAAAGTGCGGTGAAACCGGAGGAAGTGGAAAGATGCCTGAATCTGAGGTGCCGCATGTTGCCCGACATCTGCCAGGCAAAGAAATGGGGTGACATCAATGACGCATGTAGAGGAGGGTACATCCTCGGCACATAGCTATGCGGTGTTCACATATAGTGATAAGCAGTCTCACGAAGAGGCCGCCCCAGTAGGCGTTGCCTTGCTGTGTCATGCTAAGCGGCAGGTACACATACGAATGCTGCGACCCGGGGAGATATCCGGGGATGTCCGGGGCAGACAACACCTCGATTTCATTGGTATGGCGGAGAGGCAGATCAGGTCGTGGGTGGAGTCTGGGAGACTCCCGTATGCCTCTCCCGGCCTGACGCCGACATCCCTCGAGTGGTGGTCAATGATGCGACGGCTCATGCACTTCCGCGTTGGTGTAACGGAATTGCGGCCAATTGACTGCGTTGACGATGAAAGCCAGTTGGAGCCTCTGTTCTGCGCAGTCGTTGGGCCGGAGCAGAGCTCCACAGAACGCCGCCGGCGGATTGACGGGCTCATCACGAAGGCATTGGGGGATGTTGGGAAAGGCTTGCCCAGGAAGATTGCACTCCCCGGCTTTGGGGGGCATGAGGTCCCCGTGTCTCGCGGACTGCGTTCGCCCGCGGGCGTCGTAGTGATCGAGGGCGTGGACCTAGCTAACCGTAGCAGCGCGGTCGCGGACGCTGATGCACTCACCAGCAAGCTGCAGCGTTTGACACGCGATGAGCGCGGGGACGAGGTGCCGTATCCCGTTATAATGCTCGTCGCTTACCGCGCTTCGCCTACCGGACTTAATGGTGAGGGATACATGAAGACTTGGATTGAAGAGGCTGCGAAGGCGAAGACATTCGACATTGTTACCGAGGCCAACGAGTTTCATGCGGCAGTGGCCGATGCGCTTGCGGCGCATAAACAGCAGCCTCAGTTGATACCTCAACTGGGCTAGCGCGCCTGCGTTTTCCCGGCAGGCTCACGTACGGCCCATTGGAGGAATTGCTCTACCGTGCGATGATCGTCCTATCGGTCTGTACCCTTTCTGTTGCGGGAGTTCGCTTCGCCTGAGCGCGGTGGATAGCAGATTGCCGCTTTGCCTGACGTTGCCGCTAATGCTTTACCAAGGAGAACCCGAATGCGCAAGACTATCTCGCGTTTGAAGAGCGCCACAGTCACTGCAGGCCTGGCTCTCTGCCTGGGCATCGCGGTTTGCGCCGTGAGCGTGGCTTTCGCGGACGGCGCCCCGGCAGCCGCGAGCGCCGTGCCCAAGGTGATTGCCTGGCACGATTCCTACGATGCCGCTCTGGCGGCATCCAAGACATCGGCCAAGCCGGTCATGGTGTTTATGTTCGCCGCCTGGTGCGAGTACTGCAAGCAGTTCGACACAGAGACATTCGCCGATGCGAAGGTGCGCGCGCTCAGCACGCAGTTCGAGAGCTTCCGTTTCGACGGCGACAAGGATACGCAGCTTGAGGAGAAGGTCGCGGGGCAGAATCACTTCCCCACCGTCATGTTCCTGAGCGACGGGAGGGAGGTTCTCCGGCAGGTCGGATTCGTCGCCGCCCCGGTGTTCCTCATCAAGATGCAAACCGCGCTGGACAACGTGAAGCTGGCCGAGCAGATCCCCGCCCTCGAAGCCAAGATCGCCGCGGACCCGACGGATGCGGCGTCTCTCGCACAGCTAGGGCACATCTACACCCAGTTCGAGCAGTCGGACAAGGCGCTGCCGCTTCTCGCCAAGGCTGCAGGCCTCGGCAAGGACGGCAAGCTGGGACTGCTCCGCGATGTGAAGCTTGACCAGGCAATCGGAGAGTTGCGTCGCGAGGAGACCGGAGCCGCCGACCACCTCAGCGCCTGGGTCCAGGGCAACACCGGGAGCAAGCGCCTGGCGGAGGCCGAGTTCCATCTCGGGTTCGCGCAGGCCGCGGCCGGCAAATTCGCCGATGCCACGAAGACCTTCGCGGCCGTCAGCGCCGCCGCCCCCGCCAGCCCATATTCGACGCTGGCGAGATTCTACGCCGGTCTCGTCCACGACCGATTGCCCACGAACGCCGGTGGGTGAGGTAAGTAGCCCCGAGGGATCGGTCGATCCCCATGCGAAGTCCCCGAGCCGGCGGCGACGTTTGCTGCCGGTTTCGGCTTTTCCAGGTCGGGAATGCAGGAGACTCACCCGGCGCCCGTGAATACTGCGCGCCGAGCGGCACTGCGGCCGTCGCGTGGGGCGGGCATCTCGCCCCCAACATCGTCATCTGGGACGATGGAAAAGGGCCGTTTTCGTCCGGCGGGCCCCACCCCGCTCGCTTCGCGGGCACCCCTCCCGTGCCGGGAGGGGAACGGCTAACGACTTGGGCCGAATCGCTTCACGTCCCGCCACGACGGGATGACAACTGCCCTCAATCCCTCTCTTCCGGGTGTTCCATGCGCTACGTTCTTGGACTCGATGGCGGCGGCACCAAGTGTGACGCTGTGTTGCTGACCGAAACAGGTGAAGTCGTCGGCTGGGGGCGCGGCGGGCCGACCCACGGCTGGTATGAGCCGCCGGGCACTGCCGAGCAAAGCGTCCGCGATGCCGTGCGCGGCGCCCTGTCCGAGGTTCAACCCGACATCGCCTGTGCGGCCGGGCTGGGGCACATCTCGCCCGATCGCTTCGGCGCGGATGTGCGCATCGAGCGCGGCATCGGCGTCGGCGAGGTGGACATGGGCTTCGCCGCCGGCCTGGTGACCTGCGGCATCCTGATCCTCTCGGGCACCGGCAGCTTCGTCCACGGACGGACGCGCGACGGAGAGCACCGACATTTCGGCGGCCTTGGCCCGCTGCTCGGCGATGAGGGGGCCGGACACGACATCGGCGTCATGGCGATGAAGGCCGCGCTGACGGCCTCCTACACGCCCGCGCGCGCGACGGTCCTCGCCGAGCGCATCCCCCAGGCGCTCCGATGCGAGAGCCGGTGGGAGATCGTCAGCCTGGTCTACGGGGAAGGCCTCACACGGCGGCAGATCGCCTCGCTTGCGCCGATCGTCGAGACCGCCGCGAACCAGGGCGACGCTGTCTCGCAGTCGATCATGCGCCGCGCCGCCGAGCGCCTCGGTGAGTATCTCATCGACGTGATCCACGAGCTTCACATGGAAGACGAGGACTATGCAATGGTCGCCAGCGGCAGTATCGCGCGGAACTGCAAACTGTGGTGGGAGCGGATGTGCGAGGTCGCGCATTCGGTGGCCCCGGGGCTGCGGCCGGTCAACCCGAAGGTGCGCCCGGTCATCGGGACGTGTTTGCTGGCGCTCAAGGAGTTGGGGGTGGAGTGGAACCAGGACTTGCTGGACACGATCATCGAGACCCAAGAGCGCTTCAAGCCCGTGACGTCAGGGCCCGCATGAACCGCTCGGCGACGTGACGCCAGAGGAACTCGCGCTCGACTCGCTCGCGTCCGCGCTGTCCCATCGCCGCCGCATACTCCGGGTTGCCGAGGATCTTGATTGCCGCCGCGGCACAGGACGGAATGTCGCCCGGCGCAATTAGAAGGCCGTTTTCTTCCTGCTCGATTGCGTCGCTCACGCCTCCAGTGTCCGCCCCCAGCACGGGCTTGCCGCAAGCGTTGGCCTCCAGGTAGACGAGGCCCAAGCCTTCGACCGGCTGCCCGCGCACCTGGCGCGAGGTCATCGCGAACAGGTCGCAGAGGTGGTAGTAGGCGGGCAGTTCAGCCTCCGGCATAAGCCCCGCCCAGGTGACTATGTTATCCTCAGGATGGCGGCGCTGCACGACCCGGCGAAGATGAGCTTCGTTCGGGCCGGCGCCGACGATCACGTACCGGACCGGGCCGACCGCCGCCCGGATGACCCGCAGCGCCCGGATGATCGTCTGATGGCCTTTGCGAGCCACCAACCGCCCGACGGTCAGGATCACTTTCTCGTCACCGATCCCCAGCCGCCGGCGCAGCGCCTCCACGTCGGCGACATCGCACCCCAGCGCCTCCGGACGCACCCCCGCCCCGATGACATGTGTTCGATCCGGATCTGTGCCGCCACGGACCAACTCGCCCGCTGTGTAATGCGAGATCGCCAGCGCCACGTCGACCGATCGCAGGACCTGCCTCTGCACCGCCGCCTTGGCGGCGTTCGCTCCGTGGAGGGTGAACTCGTTCCCGTAGCCCATCAGCACCGAGGGGACATCGAGCGTCCGGGCGAGAGACACCGCGACCGGCCCCTCCAGAAACCACTTGCCGGCCACCACCGCATCGCAGCGCCCGGAGCCGGCGATCCCGCGAGCCACGTGCCCCATCTCCCGCGCCACAGCCGCCTTGCTGCCACGGGGAACGCGGACGACCTCATACGGCACACTGTCGTCGTGCGCTGCATCGCCATCGTGCGCGACAGACAGGACCACAAGCTCCTGTCCGGCCTCCGCGAGCGCGCGACACAGCCCGACGAGATAGGTCTGTATCCCGCCGACGGCGGGAGGGAAGTCGGAGGCGAGGAACAGTAGGCGAATGAGTGACATCCTCCTCCAAGAACCGGGAACAGAACGCGGCAGGCAACTACGTCAGTTGCCGGCTTAACGCCAATACCGTTCACTTAAGCACGCGGCGTCCGCACATTGTCGCGGATCTGTGGGGTCCCCGTATCCACCTGCTGCGCAGGGGACCTGTTTAGCGACTGCCTTCTTCAACCATGTGGCGGCGCGATTTATCGCGCCGA
>CAYWBK010000206.1:0-10728 GCA_964455745.1 uncultured Armatimonadia bacterium | reverse complement strand
TGCGGAGAGGGGCCGGGGGTGAGGTTGCCGTTCGCCCGGCAAACGACGATTTTCGGGGCAGAGACACCGAGAACGGCAACGTCCCTTAACGCCTATCGCGGGGCGGGCGGGCCGCTTCCAAGCCGTTCTCTGTGCCCTCTGGGTCTCTGTGGTTCAACGCCGTTCACGCTTCGGCTGCCGGTTGTCAAAGCGGCGTAATAATGGTAGGTAATTGGCGGGAGTCGGGCCGTGTTCAACGGCCAAAGGGCAGGCCGTGGCTCTCCGTGGTGGCTAGTAGCGCAGCCGCGCTTTGGCACTGGCGGCACGTCGGTGGGGGTCCTTCGGGCCAGACGGCTGGATGGGCTGTCAGGCCGTCGGGGTTATGCTGCTGCGGAACTATCCGCTATGCCGCAATCCCCAAGTCCTATCAATCCTGTGCCCTGCTCCGTTCCCTGAGCCACGCTTGCGGCAGTCCTATCTACAATCAGCGGGCGGCCCCACGGATGCCCAACATCGGCCGGTTCAACCGTCCGAGCAATAGATGCGATGCGGACCGCACCCGCAGCCTACGCCCTTATAGGCCGAGAGCCGCCACTTCGTCGAAGCTGCTCTCGAGTTGGCCGTACAATCGCCCGTACAGGCGGTACACGCCATCGTAAGCCGCTACGTTGCGCGGATCGGGAGCGCACCGGCTGACCACCTGGATCGTCGCACGGCACGCCTCGGGCACGCTGGGGTAGATCCCGACGCCGACGCCGGCCAGCAGCGCCACCCCGAACGCAGGCCCCTCGTCGACATTGATCGTCACATGCTCGCGGCCTGTGACATCGGCCTGCATCTGCCGCCAGAAGGCGCTGCGGGCTCCGCCGCCGGAGGCGCGCACCTGCGTGATGTGCACGCCCATGTTCTCGATGATCTCGAACGAGTCGCGCATCCCAAGAGATACGCCTTCCATCACCGCACGGATGAGATGCCGCTTTTCGTGCCGCAGGTGCAACCCGAAGAAGACTCCCCGCGCGTTCGGGTTCGGGTACGGAGTGCGCTCGCCCGTCAGGTACGGCAGGAAGACCAGCCCTTCGGCCCCGAGCGGAGCCGCCGCGGCCTCGGCGGCCATCAACTCATACGGGTCCTTCCCCATGCCGGACGCGACGGCCTTCTCCTCGGCGCACACAGCGTCGCGCATCCAGCGCAAGCTCCCCCCGGCCGAGAGCATGACGCCCATCACGTGCCACTTGCCGGGCACTGCGTGGCAGAAAGTGTTCGTGCGCAGCTTCGCGTCCGAGCGCGGCGCATCGAGGTGAGCGAACACGACGCCGGAAGTCCCAACTGTCGATGAGACGACGCCCGACTCGACGATCCCGTTGCCGACGGCCCCCGCCGCCTGATCCCCGCCGCCTCCGACGACCGGCGTTCCTGCTTTCAAGCCGGTGAGGCCGGCTGCCGCCGCGGTGACTTTCCCGCTGACTTCCTGCGATTCATAGACCTTCGGCAGGTAGCCGACGGGCAGTTCGATGCGGTCGAGCACGATCTCGGACCAGTTGCGCTTATGAACGTTCAGCAGGCCGGTGCCGGACGCGTCCGACACCTCTGTCGCGAACTCGCCCGTCAGCATGAGGCGGATGTAGTCCTTCGGGAGCAAGACCCTGCGCAACCGGGCGTAGTTCTCCGGCTCATTCTGTCGCAGCCAAATGATCTTCGGGACCGTGAAGCCCGTCATAACCTGGTTGCAGGTCTCGGCAACGAAATCCGCCTCACCGACCTTGTCCGTGATCCACTGACGCTGCTCCGCGGTGCGTTGGTCGCACCATAACAACGCCGGGCGGATGACTTGGTTCCCTTCATCCAGGAACACGGACCCGTGCATCTGGCCTGAAAGCCCGATGCCGGCGATGTCCGCCGCACTCACGCCACTCTTGACGAT
This sequence comes from uncultured Armatimonadia bacterium, assembly GCA_964455745.1. Classification (GTDB taxonomy): domain Bacteria; phylum Armatimonadota; class Zipacnadia; order Zipacnadales; family CAYWBK01; genus CAYWBK01. The sequence continues at coordinate 8,828 of CAYWBK010000206.1, read as the reverse complement.
GACCTCGCGGACCGTGGCGACGGTCGCATTCCACCAGTCCAGCGGCTCTTGCTCAGCCCAGTTCGGCTTCGGCGTATACAGCGGGTACTCCGCCGAAGCGACCGCGACAGCCGCGCCGCTCTCGTCGATGAGCAGCGTTTTCGTGCCGGATGTGCCGATGTCGATGCCGAGGAGGTAAGGCATGGGCGTCAGGTTCCAGGTGTCAGGAGTCAGGAGTCAGGTTTTAGGAACGGCAGGAACGACAACGACGGAACGACAGGAACGACAACGACGGAACGGCAGGAACGAGTAAAACGGTGCTGACTTCGACGGCAGTTCGGCGGAGGCAGGCCCTGCTGTGGGAGGGCTATGGGAATGCCGTCACCTGAGTTGAGGCTCGGAGGTCACCCGGGCTGGAGTGTCGCCGAGCGAACGGATCAAGCCGCTTAGGATGCGTTGGACCTCGCCAATCTGGGCAAGGACCACATCCGCCTCCTGGCGGGACAGGTACTCAAGGTCGGTGGCGAGCATTACTTGCGTTTCCAGTTCGCAGGCGGAGCCGCGGGCCAGGTACAGAAAGTGGCGGTAGCTCTTTCGGCTGTCACGACCTCGACCTTCAGCGATGTTCGACGGGATCGAAACGGCGGCGCGCCTCATCTGTCCGGTGAGACCGAAGGCCTCCCCCGCAGGGAAATCGCGCGTCACACGGTAGACCACTCGGCACAGCTCCATCCCCTTCTGCCACGCGATCAGGTCCTTGAAGTCTTGCACCCTATGTCCCCCCTAACAATATATGCCTTCGCCGTTCCTGCCGTTCCGTCGTTGTCGTTCCTGCCGTCCCTGCCGTTCCCAAAACCTGCCGTTCCTGCCGTCCCTGCCGTTCCCAAAACCCGCCGTTCCTGCCGTCCCTGCCGTCACGCCTTTTCTATCCGTATCCGCGCGCCACTGCGGACCTTCTTGAAGATCGTGGCATCGCCGACGATCTTGCCGAATACGCTGACCGGGCTGGCCGGGCGAATCTCGTTCCCGCGGCTCATCGGCGTGCGGCCGAAGAAGATGCAGAATGCCGATCCGGGGGGCCAATATCCCAGATCGCCCATCTCGACGACCTCCTGGCCACCCTCCGACCCGCAGTCCATCGGGATCGAGAAGTAGATTTCATCGCCCCAGGTCTGCGCCTGGGCCTCGAGCGGCAGGGCATCGTATATCTTGCGCGCTGTCGCGCTGTCGTTCAATTCGGCGGTGCCGGAGACATCGCCGGATGTGATCCTGATCGTACCGGACATGCGCACTTCACCGTCCTTTGGCTTATGAGGGGCACGACGGGAAGGCCTCGCCATCCCGCCGTACCCGCTCATCATTCACCATTCATCGCTCCGCGCTGTCCCCTAACTTCAATGCCGTTTACCTGGCATGGGGCGCCCGCCGGTAGCGCGCAAGGCGCGCTCGGGCGGGTGGGGCCCCCGTGCACCCCGCGACTGTGGGGTCCCCGTCTTCACCCGCCGCGCAGGCGAAGACACCCCACAGCTTGAGTGAACAGCATTGCCCCTAGCTTCCGTCCGCGAACCCGCGCAGGAAGTTGCAGCCGAGCCTGAAGCCTTCCTCGCGGCCAACCGCGCCATCCTCGTGCTCGATGCTCAGGACGCCGTTGAAGCCATTCGCGCGCAGGCGGGCGATATAGACGCCCCAGTCGATGTCGCCGAAACCGGGGATCACGTACCGCCACCAGCCGCCGACCTGGCTGCCGATATAGGCTTTCTTGTGCTTGAGGACCTCGGTGTCTTTGGCGTGGGTGTGGAAGATACGCGGCGCGAACTTCTCGACCGCGTACAGGTAGTCGATGTCCTGCCAGTACAGATGAGACGGGTCGAAGTTGAGGCCGAAGTTTTCATCGGGGACCAGGTCGAAAATCATGTCCCACAGGCCGAGGTGCTGGATGTTGGTTGCGAACCAGTTCTCCATCGCGAGCTTGATGCCCTTGTCGGCAGCTTTCTTCGCGAACTTCTTGTAGAACGGGGCCGCAATCTCGCAGATGGACTGCTCGCGGCTCATTCCGGCGGCTGGTTGCCCCGCGCCGCAGCACAGCACGTCCACGCCGAGCTTTGAGCACACCTGCAGGGATTTCGCGAGGGTGTCCTGGTTCGCCTTTCGGGCGACCTCATCGCCATCGGCGATGTTGCCATACATGGCCAGCGAGCTGATCTTCAGGCCCGCCTCGTCCACTGCCGCCTTCACTTTGCCTGCATCGAGGCTGAACACGTCACAGTGTTTCGCGCCGACGGCCAGCTCCAGGCTGTCGAATCCGGCGCACTTCGCGAACTTGACTACGGTCTCCAGATCGTCTCCACCAAACGGCGCTGTCAGCATTCCGACCTGCATTATCGGCCTCCCAGTCATTGAGCGATATGATGTGCGACATTGTGAGTTACGCGTACGACGCGCAGGATTTGGGGCAATATGCTTTTACGTGAACGTCGGGTTCAACCACGAAGACTCGAAGACACGAAACGGCCAGCGCGTCGTCGCCCATGTAGTTTTTCGTGGTTGTTCTTCGTGACCTTGTGTCTTCGTGGCAAGCGCCTTGACCTGACTCCGCTCACACCTTCAGGCCCTGGCCAGTCGCGAGCGTCCTTGCGACCTCCTCGGCGATATGCGCCAGCGCGTCGCTCGCATGTTCGGGCACCATCGCCGCCTCCAACTTCATCGGCGCGGTCGTGGCCGAGAACAGGGCCGAGAAGCCCTTCGCGTGCAGGGCGTAGGCATCGTCGGTGAGGCTTCCGCCGATGGCGATCACCGGCACTTGCCGCAAGCCCGCGACCTCCGCCACACCACTGGGCGTCTTGCCGAAGGCGGTCTGATCGTCCAGCCGCCCCTCACCCGTGATGCACAGGTCCGCCCCGTACATCCTCTCCCGCAGGCCCACAGCATCGATGACGATGTTCACGCCCGGCTCCAGTTTCGCCCCGCAGAACGCCACCAACCCGGCTCCGAGGCCGCCCGCAGCGCCTGCGCCGGGGACATCGGCCACGTCTTTGCCGAGGTCCTTCTTCAGCAGCTCCGCGAAGCTGCACAAGCCGGTGTCGAGGGCTTCGATCATCGCGGCGTCGGCGCCCTTCTGCGGGCCGAATACATGCGCCGCGCCGCGCGGCCCGCAAAGAGGGTTGTCCACATCACAGGCGACGCGAATTTGCGTCTCATCGAAGCGCCCGTCCATCTCGTGCATGTCGATGTGGCCGATCACGGCGAGCTTGCCGCCGCTCGCACGCATGATCTCCGCGCCGTCCTTGGCGTAAAGCCGCGCGCCAAGCGCCTGGGCCATCCCCACCCCGCCGTCGTTGGTGGCGCTGCCCCCGATACCGATGATCAGCTTCCGGCAACCCAGGTCGAGCGCCGCCTTGATGAGCTGGCCGGTGCCGTAGGTGGTCGTGATGAGCGGGTTGCGCAGTCGCGGCGGCACGAGCGGCAGCCCGGACGCCGCAGCCATCTCGATCACGGCCGTCTGCGCATCGCCGAGGACGCCGAAGGTCGCATCGACGGGCTTGCCGATAGGGCCGATGACCCGCTCGGTGACATACCGTCCGCCGGTTGCGTCAACGAGCGCGGCGACAGTCCCCTCTCCCCCGTCGGCCATGGGGACCTTGTCGATATGCGCGTCGGGCCAAACCCGGACGATTCCCTCTTCAATTGCCAGGCAAACTTCACGGGCCGAAAGGCAGCCCTTGAATGAATCCGGTGCTATGACAATCCGCACGAAGCAATTTCCTCCCCGGCTGCAGGCTGATACGTTGTTGATCGTAAGTCATTGATAAACGGCAACAGCATTTGATGAACGGCGGAACGGCCTCAGCACCTTGGGGGACTGCGTCCCCCAAACCCCCACGGTCCTTAGCGTCAAAGGCCCTAAGGCGAATATGATCAGACCGCCCTTACAACTCGGTCCACATGCGCTCCCAGGTGCGCTTGGTCTGCGCCAGGATCAACTCGGACTTCTCGTCGCCCACGGGCTTGACCTCGAAGGTCACGACGGCTTTGCCGGTCGGCAGGTCCTGCTGGAAGAACCCGACGTAGATCAGGCTCTCCATGAAAGCCTTCAACTGCGGCACGTCATTCTCGCCCCCGGGGAACCCGAACCGCGGGTGCATGTCCCCATAAGCCGGAGCATCGGGGTCGCAGCAGACGGCGTTGCCGACGTGGATGTGGATTAAATGCGGCAAGGCGGTGGCGATGCACTCGGTATAATCCTCGCCCAGGAGCGGCAGATGGGACAAGTCTATCGTGAGGCCGAAGTTGCTGACGCTCTGCTTGACCCGATCCGCCAGGTCCGCCGCGCGGGGTGTCGGCCCGATCAGGCATCGCTTGTCGATGGCATCGTCGAAGGTCTCCAGCGACACCCAGGCGACGTAGTTTTTGGCCTGGTCCTGCGCGTAGCGGCATAGCTGAGTGAGCGAATCGGTCAGGAGGGTCATCTCCGTCTCGCGGTCGCCGTCGTCCTCCGGGTCAGGCCCGGAGAGGCACGCCACGATGCGCGCGTCCAGCTCGTAAGCCGCGTCGATCGCCAGCTTCACCTCGTCGATGGCGGCCTGGCGGTGCGCTCCGTCCCGACTGTTGAGCGAGAGCTTCTTGCCCAAAAGGCCGGGTTGCGCGGCGACGCCGAACTTCACGCCGCTCTGATCGCCGATCGCCTTCAGCTTCGCATAGATGCCCGGCACCTCACTCCGGCGCACCTCGAGCACATCGAAGAAGGTGTCCTTGCACACCAGTTCCACGCTCTCGAGAAGCGACTGCTCGTCACCAGCCGCCGGGAAGGCCATCGGATGCACCAACCCAAGGTCCATCATCGAACGCCAAGATTCCGTCATCGTCTATCCCTCCAACCGCTAACTGCCGTTAGCCGTTCGTGTCCCTGCCGTTATTTGCCGTTATTGCCGTATCTGGCCGTTGGCCGTCCGCTCATCATTCATCATTCATCGCCCAGCGCTTCCCTCTATCGCTCCGACCGCCTTCACCCACGCATGGCGGGGGTCGTCGTTCGGGCGCATCCGCCGGTCGTTGGGGGCGGCCATCATCCACAGGTAGTAAAGCTGGTAGCCCGGGGCCGCGCAAACCGGGTGATACCCGAACGGCAGGTATACCGCGTCGTTCTCCCGCACCGCGTAGGTCTCATCCAGGCTGAAGTCGTCATTGTACATGTGCTGGATGCCGAAGCCCTGCTGGGGGTTGAAACGGAAGAGGTAGATCTCCTCCATTTTCACCTCCCAGGGGAAGTTGTCGACCTCATGCTTGTGCGGCGGGTAGCTGGACCAGTTCCCCGGCGGGTTGAAGGTCTCCCCGACGACGACGTGCTTGGCCTGCGGCACATTGCCGAGGATGATGTTGTTCACGTCCCGCGTCCAGTTGAAGTTCCCGACGTGGTTCACCTGCACCTCGTTAGGGGTGATGACCTGCGCCGGCCCCTCGCTGTCCGACGGCGCGGAGCAGATCGCGACTTCCGCGCAACTCTTCGCCGAGATCTCATAGCCCACGCCCGGCGGGATGAAAGCCCCGGTGGCCTTCCCGGCGAACACGCTCGTGCGCCCGCAGAGGTCAGTATACACGGTGCCCGAGATGTCCAGGTCGACCAGCCCGGTCAGGAAGACCAGCCCGATCTCCTCGTCACCAGGCTCCATGATGACCGTCTCGCCGGGGCCGAGGGTCAGCATCCGAAAGCTGAGTATCTCGCCCTTCTCGCGATCAGCCTGATGGATGGTGGTAAGGCCCGGCACGAAAGGCTTACGGATGAGATAAGTGCCCATGCGGCTTCCTCCTTGGCAAGCGCGTCCATTCCCCCTTCGGCAGGACATTCCCTCCTCCAGGCGGAATCTTCTTTCTTGGCGATCTGAAGGCCATTGTGGCAACGCGGAACGCTGAACGCAAAACGCTGAATCAATGGCAAACGTCGAGGGGGTTCGCTCCATGACAAGCCGCAAGTCGCTGTTCGCGGTCATCGCCGGGCTCTCCCTGTGCGCCGTGTGTCTCGCCCAGGAAGCCAAGCCCTGGGAGCAGCCGGGCGCAGAAGTAGGCGATCAGATCATCGGCCCGGATGGTGGGAAGATGGTATGGGTTCCGGCGGGGGAGTTCATGATGGGCTCGCCAGAGGGTGAGGGGTATCCTGACGAACATCCCGCCCACAAAGTGCGGATCACGAAGGGCTTTTGGCTCGGGAAGTGTCCTGTGACGATGGGGCAGTGGAGGTCCTACTGTCAAGCGCTAGATACCCGAGCGGGAGGCGCGACGGTGGTGGGAAACGACCATCAGGCGGTGGGTTTGAGTTGGTATGATGCGAAGGCCTACTGCAGGCATTACGGGCTAACACTGCCAACGGAAGCGCAGTGGGAGTATGCGGCCCGGGGACGGGAGGGTCGCGAGTACCCGTGGGGCAACGAGTGGGACCCGAAGAAGTGCTGCAACGACAACAATCGGGGGCCAGATGCAACGACGTTCCCGGTGGGGAGCTTCCCTGCGGGGGCGTCCTGGTGTGGGGCACTCGATATGGCCGGTAGCTTCTGGCAGTGGTGCAATGACCGGTGGTCCAATAGGTACTACGCTGACTCGCCGGACATCGACCCCCCGGGGCCGGACAACGGTGAATACAGAGTGCTGCGAGGCGGCTCGTGGTACATCGATGCGACTTACTGCCGCTCCGCGTACCGAGACAACGGCGGCCCGTCGTATAGGTGCAGCAACGTCGGGTTCCGTTGTTCGAGGACACCGTAGAGACGGCAACGAGAGACGGCAACGCTGAACGCAAAACGCTGAATCAACGGCAAACGGCAGAAAGACTCACGCAGGGGGGAGTACCGTCGTCGTTCTCCTCTCTCCACTCGTGGAGAGGGGCCGGGGGTGATGTGCCATCTCAACACATCAGGATCACTCAATGCACATTCTTTTTCTCGGCACCGGCGCAGCCGACTACGACCAGGCCCTGATTTGCTCGTGCAAGAACTGCTCTGAGCTACGCGCTTTGGGCGGGCCGAACGTGCGCACTTACAGTTCGGTCCTGATCGACGGCAGGCTGCTCATCGACTGTGGGCGAACGGTCCCGGCGCGCCTTGCCGAGTGCCTTATGACGCCCGGCGCAATCGGCGATGTCCTGATCACCCACTCGCACGACGACCACCTCGACCCCGGCGCCCTGTTCGCGCTGGCCGGCACGCAGCGGGAGGGTGACGCTCCGCTCAACGTCTGGTGCAACGCCGCCGCGTGCGATGTCATCAGCGCCGACCGCGCCTACGAGAACACCGGTTCGCGCATCCTGCTGCACGAGGTCCAGGCAGGCGAGCATCTCGAAGCCGCCGGGTTTGCGGTGCGCTGTCTTCCGGCCCGGCACGCGGGGCCGGAGGAGGGCGCGCTCAACTTCGTGATCGCGGAGGGCGACCGCCGCTTGCTGTACGCCACGGACAGCGCCTGGCCCCTCCCGGAAACTTGGGCGGCGCTGGCGGACCTGAGGCTCAGCGCAGCCATTGTCGAGGCCACCTTCGGCCCGCTCGAACCCGGCCAGCACCCGGACCTGTTGACCCACCACCTCAACTGGCGCGAGGCCGCACGCCTGCATAAGGAGATGATCGCCACCGAACGCCTGGAACCTGGCGCGCCTGTCTACGCTACGCATTTCAGCCTGCACCACAACCCGGTACACGAGAAGTGCTGCGACACTGTCCGCGAGATGGGCCTGCAGCTTGCTTTCGATGGCTGTGAGTTGACAATCTGATACATGGCGGTTTGGAGTCTGACAACACTTGGCGTCCAATAGAGGAGGCTCGCGCATGGAAATTCGACTCGGTGACTGGCTGTCCCAAGGCTGGCAGACGATCAAGAACAACCTGCCGGTTTTCGCTGTCGCAGCACTGCTCACAGGCATCGCGGTCATAATCGTACAGCGGATTATGATAGCGGTGCTGCCACTGCCAAGTGACATCTCGGCAGGAATCGCCTCGATTGTCGTCAACCTGATCTCCGCGCCCTGTGTATGCGGGCTGTACATCATGGCATTCCAGCAGATGCGCGGTCGGCCGCCGACCTTCGCCGATTTCACCTCAGGTTTCTCACGTTACGGGAATGCTGTCGTTGCCGCTGTGGTCGTGGCGCTGATTGCCGGTATCCCCGCGACGATCATCACCCACATCCTCATGCCTTCGAGCGCAGAGGCGATGGCAGCCGCGCGAGGAGGCCAAGTCGGCGTAGGCCTTCTCGTAGCGATGGCGAAGGCGATGTCACTCACCATGATCTGTCAGTGGCTGGTGGGTTCGGTCACGTTCTTTGTGCTGCCGGCAATTGCCGACAGTAACACGGACGCTTTCACCGCTATCCAGCGTTCGGTCAACATGGCCTTGCGCAATCTGCCGATGATGCTGGTTCTCACGCTCGTGCTGGGCCTCCTGGCGGGGGTCGGAGTCCTGGTCTGCTGCGTTGGCGCCCTCGTCACAATCCCGTGGGTCCTTGCCGCCCAGGCCTGTGCCTATCGAGACATCTTCGGTGTGTCCAGCCTCGGCATCCCCCCGGGCACAGCGGCCCCCAAGCCGCCGTCCGGCTACCAGCCGCCTGCAGGCACCCTACCGCCGCCGGCGTCCGCGCAACCAACCCCACCAGCGCCACCGACACCGCCATCGGCGCCGGAGGCCTTCGCGCCGCAAGCGCCGGCGACCCCACCAGCCCCGGCGCCACTGCCGCCGCAGACTCCCGCAGCCCCGGCGCCGCCACAACCCCCGGCTGCGGAGCCGTCGGACTCGTTCGTCACCGGACCGCCGCCACCGACAGTCGTACCGCCGCCCGAAGTGACCGAGGGTCCAGACGAGCCCAAGCCCTGACGACAG
>CAYWBK010000205.1:0-10754 GCA_964455745.1 uncultured Armatimonadia bacterium | reverse complement strand
GGTGTCCCGGACGCTGAAGCATCCGGCTGAGGGTCCCCGCCTGCGGCGGGGCCAAGCGTCCTGGCGGACGCAACGGCCACATGCCCGAGACGTTGCGAGCGAAAAGGACACAGCCTGATATGCCGAAGGGTCTATTCAGGCGCCGTCAAGCTACCCACACACATTGAGGAAGAGCCCTGCGCCCACTCCGGCTTCTGCGGGCGCGATGTCTCTGCGCCACTCACTCGTACCGGATAACGCCGCTCGCCTCTGCCAGCGACGGCCATAGGTCTGCACCGAAGGCGGCTGCGAGCGCCGCACCATAGGCCGCCTCCTCCCGGTGCGTGGGGATCGCCATCGGGAGGGCGAACTCGTCGGCGACGATCCGCGACAGGACCGGATTCTCGCGCAGGCCGTTGCCCGTGCCGACGAGACGCGTCGACGGGCTTCCGATGGCAGCGTCGATCATGTCACGGCCCTCGGCGAAGCTGCGCGCGATGCCCTCCAACAGCGACCTGACCATGTTCGCGGGGGTGAGGTTTTCGGCTGAGGCCCCGGTGAAGGCCGCCCGGCGGTCGGGGTCCGCGCGCGTCCCCGTGAACAGCGGCTCGCAGCGCAGGCCGTCGCAACCCGATTGCGCGGTCGCGGCGAGGGCGTTCATGCGGTCGTACAGGCTCTCGGTGGCGGCAAGGTCGAGAACATCGCGCGCGACATCGCGGAAGAAGCGCTCCAGGATCGCGTAAGCGCGACCGCCGCATAGTCCCGGCTCGACGAGCAGGTAGCCCTCGCGCGGGAACGGGCGCGTCTCCAGCGGCGGGGAGTAGCAGTATCGGTGGGTATACCGGCTGACTTGCGCTCCGGTGCCGACGTTCACCAGGACCGTCTCCACAGGCGAGGCTACACTGCCCAGGAAGCTCGCCTGGTTGTCGCCGAGGCCCACGAACACCGGCAGGCCGGCAGGCAAGCCGGTCGCCGCAGCGACATCGAGGCTGAGACCGCCGAGCCGATCACCCGCCTCGCGGATTTCGGGGAAAAGCCGCCTCGGCAGGCTGAGAGCCGCGATCCCGGCCTCATCCCAGCGCCTGTTTCGGATGTCCAGAAGCCCGCTGCTGGCCCCCATCGTGGGGTCGGTGACGGGCTTCTTGCCTGTCAGGGCGGCGGCGAGGTAGTCGGTGATGAAACACGCGGCGCCGCTGGGCGGCAGGCAGCCGGTCTCGTTCATCCAAAACAGCGTGGCGCCGAGGAAGCCGGTCGCGAGGGCGCAGCCGTTGCGCTCCGGGGCGTCGGGACCGAGGAGCGCCCGGGCGCGCTCGACCCAGGTGCAGTTCTCCCCAGGGATCAAGTCGTCGCCGCGTCGGTCTTGCCAGTTGATAAGCGGCGTAACCGGCGAGAGCCAGTCGTCCACGATGACGACGCCGTGCTGCTGGCCGGTGAAGCCGATGCCCGCGATGTCGCAGCCACCGCCGAGTTGCGCGGCGATCTCGGCGAGGGCGTGCAGGACCGTCGCGAAGATGGCCCCGGCGTCCCACTCCGAGCGGCCGCGGGCCCTGTCGGCGGCAGGGGTGATCTCGGCGTCATTGCGCGCGGTTGCGAGGGCGAGAACCTGTCCGCCATCGGCGTCCAAAGCGAGGGCGGTGATGGTGGTGGTGCCGGCATCAATACCGATGGTGACGGGCATGGCGAGGTCTCCTGATGGGTCGGCGTCTATTCCGCGAAGGGGGTGCGGCGACCTGTGTAAGACGGCATCTGCGGACCGTGTGGCGATGGCGCGCGCGTCGACTGCAGGCAGAGAGACGCCTGCGTTGCATCGCCTCCCCGCCCAGACGGGGGGTTCTTGCTCTGCTGGATCGGCGCAGGTTATTTGTGTACGGGCATTGCGCGACATGTGCGTAGCATGGTAACATGTCGATAGAGAGACTTACTTGGATGTTACTAGAAATCTACTAATTGGAGGCAGGTTCTTAATGCGACGTGGCTTCACACTGATTGAGTTGTTGGTCGTCATCGCGATCATCGCTATTCTGGCGGCGATCCTTTTCCCCGTTTTCGCACGTGCCCGTGAGAAGGCTCGGCAGGCGAGTTGTCAATCGAATCTCAAGCAGTTGGGCCTGGCCTGCATGATGTATGCGCAGGACTACGACGAACGCTATCCCCTGGGTTGCCAGGACGCGAGCTACTACGGCGTCAACGGCGGCCAGTGTTTCGACCAGCACTTCTTCCACGGCAACTGGACCTATCCATACGTCAAGAACATCCAGGTCATGGTTTGCCCGAGCGTCGAGCAGCCGAACGGATATGCCTACAACGGTAAGAATAACATGCCGAGCCTGCACGCCGCGGCGATGGCCTCAGTCAACAGCCCTGCGTCTGTCATCATGATGGCGGACGGCGGCGGTAACCGCTGGCTATCCGGTTTCGGAACCGCGTGCTGTGGCATTCGCGGTGGCACGGACTGGTGCATGTATCCCGCGCACAACGGAGGCGCCAACATCGCCTACGCCGACGGCCACGTGAAGTGGCTCAATCTCTCCACCCCGTTGGGCGCAGACAGCACGACTTCCCCCATTCACTGCAACATCACCTACTAGACCACGACGATCGTCACGCTGCAATCTGAAGCCCGCGGTTCTCACCGGCCGCGGGCTTTGCGGTGTTCTGGAGGGGAGAGATAGGCTCACGGAGGCAATAAGGCGAGGCGCTGTACGGGCACCCCGTGGGTCTGCCCGCCGATTGTAGGTTGAACTGCCGCAAGCGTGGCGTCAGGGAACAGCGAGGGGAACAGGATTGATAGGATTTGGAGGATTACGGCATGGCGGATAGTTCCGTAGCAGCATAGCCCCGACGGCCTGTCCGCTGGCTGTTGAATACGGCTCGACTACCGCCGATTACCTACCATTTCTACGCCGCTTTGCCAACCGGCAGACGAAGCGCTCGAGATCTTGTCAGAGGCTGACCGTCAAGATGAAAGGCGAACGGCGTTGAACCACAGAGACACAGAGGGCACAGAGAACGACTGGGAAACGGCCGCCTGCCCCACGATAGGCATTAAGGGACGTTGCCGTTCTCTGTGTCCTCTGTGTCTCCGTGGTCAATCGCCGTCCCTTTCCCCGCAGGGCATCTCATTGCCGAGCGAGGCCGCGCAACCGGCGTAGGAATACTACCTACAATTGGAAGACGCACCCGTCCTGGCTCCGCGCTTGTGGCCCGGAGGGCCATCTGCTACAATGGCCGTGCTTCCTCGCGAAGCGACGGTTACATGCCAGCGGAGGGTAGTGTTTCATGCCGGAGATGCCTGAGTACGAGGTTGTCGTGGTCGGGGGGGGAGTAGCGGGCTGCACGGCGGCGCTGTATGCGCAGCGGTATAATCTGGATGTTGTGCTGCTCGAGAAAGGGTCCCCCGGGGGGATGACGGCGACCGCCGCGAAGGTCGAGAATTACCCGGGATTCCCCGAGGGGATCGGCGGAGTCGACCTCGCCGAGCGCGTTCACAAGCAAGCGGAGAACGCCGGTGTGCGCTGCCTCATGTCCGCCGCGAAGGGCATTGAAGCGGACGGCGACAAGTGGCTCCTGCACACCAGCACCGGCGACATTCGCTCGCTGGCCGTCATCGTGTGCGCCGGAGCTTTCCCGCGCAGCATGATGGTGCCCGGCGAGAAGGAGTTGCGCCACGCCGGTGTGTCCTATTGCGCCACTTGCGACGGGTTCTTCTATAAGGGCCGGGTGCTGGCAGTGGTTGGGGGCGGCAATACGGCCGTGGACGAGGCGGTCTACCTGTCGGAGATCGCCGCCAAGGTCTATCTCGTTCACCGGCGCGACGAGTTGCGGGCGGAGTCTTACCTGCAGGAGCGGGCCTTCGCCCGCCCGAACATCGAGATGGTGTGGAACTCGGTCCCGACCGCGGTGTTGGGTGAGGCGGAGGTCGTCGGTTTGCGCGTCCGTGATGTGAAGACCGACGAAGAGCGCGACCTGCAGCTTGACGGGGTTTTCGTCGCCATCGGACACATCGCCCAGACCGATTGGCTCGGCGACGTGGTGAAGCTCAAGGACAGGTTCATCGAGACCGATCGCGAGATGGCGACTTCGGCCCCCGGCATCTTCGCCGCGGGCGACATCCGCGACACCCCGCTGCGACAGATCACGACGGCGGTCGGGGATGCGTCGATTGCCGCCTATTCGGCGTACCACTACGTTGCCGCCCGGCGTCGGATCGTTAAGGCGGGCTGATTGCGCGCTCCGGGACGGCGCTTGTGGCGTCCGCTATCGCAGCGTATAATCCGTGCCAGAGACTTCAGCGTCCTTGCGTAGCTTCGCCCGCGCAGGGGGTTGAGATCGTCGCTCTGCTCTCCTTTCCCGGCGCCTCGACACGCCGCTGGAGGCTATGTCTCCAGACCGTGAAGCTGCTCGGCGTGTGATGCACCGAGCGTTGCACACTGCCCTGCGGGGCACGTCGCCAAGAGCGACGTATCGCGCCTATAGCGGGGAACGGTATCCTGTCGAATGGAAGTCCGCGATGCGGCCTGAAGCTTACGGGCAGCGAAACTGGAAGTACATCGGATACGGGATACTTTTCGGGCTGGGCTTCGTCTTCCTCTATCTCGTTTTCCTCGCCGGCCACTTCGCCGGCCTTGCCGACCCCTCGGCCATGGACTACGCCCAGGTCGCGCGTCGTGTCGTCCACGGCCAGGGCTTCACCACCAGCTTCCTGCGGCCCTACAGCCTCATGCAATTCCCGAGCGTGTCCGAGCAGCCGGAGACCGCCAGCCCGCCTTTGCACATCTGCCTGACAGCGGCGATGATGAAGTTGGTGGGGACGACCTCCAAGGCGGCGGCTCTGGCATCCGGCGTCCCGTTCCTGCTGACGCTTCCCCTCGTTTTCTTTCTTGGCCGACGCTTCTTCGACATCCGCACCGCCGCATTGGCAATGGTTTTGGTCGGCACCAGCGATGTCTGCCTGCGCCTGTCCATCTCCGGCATCGAAGTCCCGCTCGGCGGGCTGTTGGCGACGGCGTTGTTTCTCGTGATGGCGGGGTTCGCGAGCGCGGAGCATCTGCGAAGGCCTCTTGCCGTGGGGGCCGGCGCGCTGTGCGCGTTGCTGTATCTGACCAACTACCTGTGGCTGGCCTTCCTGCCGCCTGCGCTGGTTTTCGTGATCGCGATCGCCGGACGGCCCTCGCGGTGGCGATTTGTCGGCCTGGCGTTGTTCGGCTTCGTCGTGGTCTGCTCGCCGTGGTGGCTGCGCAACGGGATCGCCTTCCGCAACCCCTTCTACACAACCGCCTCCAAGCGGCTCATCATGGACACGCGCTCACATCCCGGGAACACCCTCCTGCGCCGGTGCGAGGACGAGCCGATGTCTTACCCGTTGTACGTGATCCACAGGCCGCATGAGATCGTCCAAAAGGCCGGCGAGGCGGCACAGCGGATGTATACTGCATTGCCGGAACTCGTGGGGCTTTGGGTGCTGCCGTTCCTGGTAGCGGCGGCGCTGGTGGTGTTGGGAAGCCGCGAGTTCGAGGTCATGCGGCTTACCCTGTATCTCGCCTTCGCACTGGTGGCTGTGGGGCTGATGCTCACCGGGCTTGCATCGCGCTTGCTGATGCCCTTCGTGCCCGTCTTTGCGGTTATCGCTGCGGGCCAGTTCATGCGCCTGCTCGATGGGCGGACCAAAGGCCTGTCGACCCGGGCGCAGAGAACATGGCAGTGGACGGGTGTCGCATGCCTGCTGGCCTTGCACTGGTTCCCGCTCACCCGGTCGCTTGCCCCCGGATCCGGGCTTGTGCCCGAGGAGTCCGCCCCGGCGCGGGCGGCGACCGACATCGGCAGCATCATCGACGGCCCCGTCCTGACCGACGCCCCGTGGGTGGTGGCATGGGTGTCGGACAGGCCTGCGATATGGCTGCCGCATACGGCGGCTGACTTGACGAATCTGCAAAGTGTGATCGGCCCCGTCAAGTGGCTGCTGCTCACACCCAATATCGCGGCATCGGCGGAAACCGAGCGCACCCAGGACTGGGCGGAGCAATGGCAGCGCGCGCACATTCTCGATACACGCATAGGCGACTTCGCTCTTTACCGACGTCTTTCAGGCGGGGACTGGATTCTGTTCCGTCGGGGAGGGACACTGCAGCCTACCGGGACGAAGTAGAGCATGGAAGCAAGCGAACTTGAAGAGCAGCAGCCGGAGGAAACAGTTTCCGGCACTCTTGTGTGTTACCACTGTGGATCGCCGGTACCCGAGGGAGAAGAGACTTGCCCACGGTGTCTGCACGGCCAGTACCGCGTGTGCTTCTGCGGCCATAGGATCGAAATCACGGCGGCCTTTTGCGAGTTCTGCGGCGCCGACTGGCGACGAAGCGCCCGCACGCACCGGCGGATGAGGAAGAGGATACGCCCGGCCGCGATCGGCCGAGCGGCCATTGCGGGCTGCGGTGTGGCGCTTGCGGCCGGCACGCTCCTTAGCATGGTCGTAGACGCCCTGGCGCGGCGGGAAGCGCAGACGATGGGGCCGCTGCCGCCGTCCTTCGTGCAGAGGCTGAGCCTGGCCGGCGGCGCAATCCACGACGGTGCGCAGGCCCTGATCCATCTGGTGGCCGACAATCTCGGCAGCCTGCTGCTGCTGCTGGGGCTGGCGGCCGCCGGAGCGGTCGGCGGCGTGGTAGTCTACCTCAGGAAAGAGGGAGTGGGGATCGTTTACCCTCGCGGCGCGAGCTCTCATCACGGCTCCCGGGGCGCTGAACCGCGCCAGGGCCCTCACCGGAACGGCCCGCCGGTCTGAGGGCGGCCCCGCCCTGCCGACTGCGATCCCATGCAACCACCTCCCCAGCAAGCCGAATGCGTCAAGCCACCGCTGGAGACCCCGGCGCCGCCGTCCTTCCTTGCCGTGGCAGGCCTCGTTGTCGCGGCCGCCCTCGTGCTGGGCTGCTTCGGCGGCTACATAGGCTGGATGGTCCAACGATGGTGGAAGGACGAGTACTACGGTCACGGTGTGTTCATCCCGATGATCAGTGCGTATCTGATCTATCGGCAGGCCTCGGCGCTCAAGCTGCTGCCCCGGGAGCGGTTCGGATGGGGGCTGCCGTTCATCGTGGTCGGATTACTGTTGCACATCGCCGCCTCGCTGCGGGACGTGAACTTCCCGTCCGGGTTTGGGTTGGTGCTGACGATCTTCGGGCTGACGGCGTGGCTGTGGGGATGGCAGGTCGCCCGGGCTACCGCGTTCCCGGTGGGCTTCATGCTCTTCATGGTGCCGCTCGGGAGGCTCTTGGTGGATCGGGTCGGACAGCCCATGCAGCTTTTCGCGGCGGAACTGGGGGGTGAGATGGCCACCGCCCTGGGGCTGCGCGCGGTGATCGAGGGCACGACGATCCACGTTCCGGGGTACACGTTCAGCGTCGTCGCGGCTTGCAGCGGGCTTAAGTCCGTCATCGCCATGACCGCGCTGGCGGCCCTGTACGCGTACCTGGTTGACGCGAGTTGGTGGAAGCGGCTGGTGATCTTCGCCGGGGCGATTCCGGTTGCACTGGTGGCGAACGGCGTTCGGGTGATGGTGGCGCTGGTCCTGGGGCAGGCTCTCGGGCCGGGGGCCGCCGAGGGCTACACGCACTCGTTCTCGGGGACGCTGGTCTTTATTCTCGCATTCCTGGGGCTTGCGGCCCTCGGAGGCATTCTGCGATGCAATCGCTTGCGACCCGACTGGTAGTCGCCTGCGTGCTCCTGGCAGCCGGCACGGCCGGGGTCGCCGTGGCGCGCGTCCACAAGGGCGCGCCGGTGCGCTTCGTCTTCGATGCCGGCGCAGTGCCCCTCAGCGCGGCGGGCTACAGCGGAACCGATGTGCCGCAGGCTTCCCAAATCATGCAGTACCTCGAGGCGCAGGCCGCCGTATCGCGCATCTACCGCCGCGAGGGCGCAAAGCCCGTGCGCCTGACGGTCGTATATAGCACTGACTGGCGCTCGATCCACTCGCCGACAGGCTGCTACCCGGCCCAGGGGTGGAACGTCGAGCGAGACGACGAAGTGGCCCTGCCTGCGCCGCCGGGCAACTCGCAGGCGGAGCCGCTGCAGGCGAGGGCCGTGGTCGCCACCAAGGAAGGGCACGCCGAGCAGGCCTTGTTCCTGTACGCGTATCCCGGTGGGACAACGTCGGACTGGACACGGGAGGGCTGGATGGTCGCTACCGGCCGGACAGGGGCGGGGGGGCTGGTCATCATCCTCACCACCGAAGCCGTCGGCGCCAAGACAGACGAGGCGCGGGGCAATCTGGCAGCCCTCCTGTCGGAGCTTTACGAGCCGACGGTGTCCTTTTGGGGAAGCGGGTCAGGGGACGGGACTTCCGCGGGCGGAGCGGGGAGGTAGCCGGCATCATGGCGCGCTCCAGGCTTGCCTCTCCGCCGCCGGCGACGCCGCTGCACTATCGCCTCACGAAACGGCTGATCGACGTGGCCGGCGCAAGTGCGGGCCTTGTGCTTCTGCTGCCCGTCTTCGTCGCGGTCGCCGTGGCGATCAAGATCGACTCGCCTGGCCCCGTCTTCTTCGCACAGGTGCGCCTGGGGGAGAACGGGCGTCCGTTTCGCTTCCGCAAGTTCCGGTCGATGACCGCCTCCGCACCGATGTTACGCCCCGAACTGGCCCCCGCTAACGAAGCCCCCGGACCGGTCTTCAAGATCCGTCAGGACCCGCGCGTCACCAGGGTAGGGCGGTTCCTGCGCAAAGCGAGCATCGACGAGCTGCCCCAGCTTTGGCACGTGCTGACCGGGGAAATGAGCCTCGTCGGCCCCCGCCCCCCGATCCCCGAGGAAGTCGAGCGCTATCAGTCGTGGCAGACCGAGCGCCTGGCCGCCAAGCCCGGCCTCACCTGCACCTGGCAGGTCAGCGGTCGAAGCGACATTCACTTCGAGGACTGGGTGCGGATGGACATCGAATACGTCCGCACCCGGAGCCTGTGGCTGGACGCGAAGCTGATTCTGAAGACGATCCCTGCGGTGCTGACCGGAAGGGGCGCGTATTGAGGGAAGCGCGGGCAGGCGCCCTGCCCGTCAAAGCCGCTCTCGTAGCATTGCCCCTGTGCTTCGGGGCCGAGGGGATCCGGCGGATGTCTGATGCGGTACTCCACGGCGTGGACCGGCTCGCCTGCGTCCGCAAGTCGCCACCGTGCCGACGATCGGCAAGCCAGGACCGGTGGACTGAGCGCCTGCGCCCAACGCCGGCAACGACTACTTGGTGGCTACTACGCGGAGAAGGCGTGCAAAGGGCCACGTGACAGGAGCGGGGAGAAGCCTCAGAGCATCGTCGATGGCTCTACGCAGTCTAGTCGATCTCGCCCAAGATGGAACGCACCGCGCCGAGCGGAAGCCGACGCTTTTCAGTTCGTCGCACAGCCGCTCCGCGTCCAGTAGAGTGTCGTCAGCATATCCCGCGGGGTGAATGGCGGGGTTGTTGGGCGACGGAACGTAGCGATCGGAGGGCAGAACGCCGTCCTGGTGGTGCTTCTGGTACGCCGCCTCCACCTGGGCATACGTGTGCAGCGGCGTGCCGGCAGCGATCTTGGCCGCGACATCTGGTGCGAGGTCGGGGTGCTGGCTCATCAGCCACTGTGCACGCCGGGCGCGATACGACTGGTAGTGGACAGGCGGGATGACCTCCTCCTTCTCAGCCCAGCGCCGAACCATGAGCCTCCGATGAAGCGGATTGCGTATGTTGTTCCCGTCGGAGATGAGCAGCACCCCCTGTGGAGCAAGCACGCGCAGCGCCTCACGGAACGTGCGTTCCGTGTCGATCAGATGGCTACACACTTCGACCATGATTACGGCATCGAACACAGACTCCTCATACGGCAGGTGCGCGGCATCGCCCGAGCGCGCGTGGAGGCGGCCTTGAAGCACCGGAGAGAGGGACGCCTTGTACTTCTCATACGAGGCCAAACAGTCGTTGTCCATCTCTATGCCCTGAACCTCGCGCGCTCCCATCGCCGCGAGCACGAAGCTCATGGTCCCGCGTCCGCAGCCGCAATCCAAGATGCGGGCGTCCTCCACCGACTTGCCTGCTAGCGAGAATAGGTCGTGCGCAAGGTGGAACCGCGATGCGATGCGCTCGGGCTGCCCCGAGCACCCGACTGCGTGGACGTCATGTAGAGTCTCCAATACCGCGGACAACCGAATGCTGCCATGGCTGGCCATGTTCATCTCCTTGCGCCTGCTGGTGAACGGGCCTCCGGCCACCCACTTTCGCCGTGCGGCCCGGCGCGACCAGCGGGGAAAGTAATGGTGGGGATCGGATGTCTCGCCACTTGTGAATTCGGACAGCCACCCCATTATCCTGTGGGTGCCGTCGGTCTGTCAACAGTGCCCCCGCCTCCCCCAGGAGCATCGTTTTTAGATATGGCACTTTCAACGGTCAAGGCGCGGGGTGTCACGGGGTGCGTCTTCCAATTTAGGTAGTATTACTACGCCGGTTGCGCCGGCCCTGCTCGGCAATGAGATGCGATGCGGAGAAAGGGACGGCGATTGACCACAGAGACACAGAGGACACAGAGAACGGCAACGTCCCTTAACGCCTATCATGGGGCCGGCCGTTTCCCAGTCGTTCTCTGTGCCCTCTGTGTCTCTGTGGTTCAACGCCGTTCGCCCTTCATCTGGGGATACGGTCAGTCTCTGACAACATTCCGAGCGCTTCATTTGCCGGTTGTCAAAGCGGCGTAGTAATGGTAGGTAATCGGCGGGAATCAGGCCGTATTCAGCGGCCAAACGACAGGCCGTCGGGGCTATGCTGCTACGGAGCTA
>CAYWBK010000204.1:0-10820 GCA_964455745.1 uncultured Armatimonadia bacterium | reverse complement strand
CGGCTTGAGACCAATTCGCGGCCCCCAGGTGCGGAAATGTGGGTAAAGCATAGCCGCAAGCGGAGAGGGGAGAACAGCAACAGTTCCCTGCTGCGCGGGAATCGCCGTTTGCCTCTCCCCTCCCGGAACGGGAGGGGTGGCCCGCCGCAGGCGGGACGGGGTAGGGCCGTCGCCTTTTCATCGTTTCAGAGTGCCGGAAACCGGCATGACGACTGCTTCGACAGGATGCTTGCCAGCGCCGAGTGCGTAATGGGCGAAGAGCAGGGCGACCCGCAGTTGGCGCGATGAATCGCGCAGCCACAGGGTCGAAGAGGATAGTCGCTAAATAGCACAAGTGAGGAGAGAGTCTGGTTCGGCTCTCTGCGACGCGGGCCACTATCCCCCCCGTGGTTCGCCTTGCTTCTGACCATATCTGATTGCCGCTTGACATCGACTTCGGGCCTCGTTACTATACCGACCAGTTGGTATAGTAACGCCGCCGGAAGCTGACATTACCCCATGAGTCCACGTCCCAATTCACGCGATTTGATCCTCGATGCTGCCGCGGCTGTAGCGATCGAGTGCGGCGCCGCGCGCATGACCCTCGACGCCGTGGCTGAGAAGGCCGGGCTGAGCAAGGGCGGGCTCATGTACCACTTTCCCACGAAAGAAGCCCTGCTCGAAGCTATGGTCGCGCGGCTCGTCGAGCGGTTCGAGGGGTCCAGGGCTGCGGTCTCCGACACGCTCCCGGAAAGCCCCACGCGTCTCGCGAAGGCTTACGTCATCGCGGCTCTTAACCATCGTGACGAACCCGACCACGCGAGCGCGGCGTACCTGGCCGCCGCGGCCAACGACCTGGAGTTGCTGAGCCCGGTTCGCGAAACCCTCCGTGACCGCTTCACCGAGTTCGCCGACACCGGAGACGGATTCACACGGGCCGCAATCGCCGCCTTGGCCGTTGACGGCCTGTGGGTTCTGGAGATGATGCGGATCTCGCCGCTGACCCCCGAGCAGCGCGCACAGGTCGCCGAGGGATTGCTGAGGTTCATCGACGGGGGGTAGCAGGCTGAGTTGTTGAATCTGACATATTGACATTCCGCGCCATTCAATTATACTTATGCCCTGTGAATCATGTAAATCATACAGATATGACGGTGCGAGTGTAGATGGCTCGGAGGTGTAACGTGGGCGAGACATGCAATATGTCCGATATCTTCCTGGGGGCGGTAACGGTCGGGGAGCGCGGGCAGGTCGTAATTCCGGCCGGCGCTCGTGAGCAGTGCGGGATTTCACCGGGCGACAAGTTGCTTGCGTTTGTCCCTCCCGACCGCCACGGCGTCGTGTTCGTGAACCTGAACGGCGTTCAGCGAATGATGGAGATGTTGACGCTCCTAGCGGATTCGGCGAAGGCGCTCGAGCCGCCGGATGAGGCCGCTGAGTGAGCGAGGAGGAGAGAGATGCTCGCAGTCTTTCCACTAACCAATAGACCACGGGGATCAAGCCGGCGCAATGGTGGGTGCGGAGTCGCTCTTGCGGTGTTCGCCGGCTGCCTTATGGCGGCCGCATCGGCCAGCGCGCAGGGGGCCGGCGCCGGCGCTGCGCCCGCCGCTGTCGCGCCTGCAGCCACGGATGCCGGGAAGGGTCCGGCGAGACTGGTCCTGACCCCGCTCACGGCTGCAGATCTTGCTTTGCGCAATAGCATCGACTTGCAGATTGATGCGAAGGCCATTGAGGAGGCCGTGGCGCGACTGAGGCAAGCGGAGTCGGGCGGTAAGCTCACCGGCGATGTCAGCGCGAAGCTCGCGTGGTCGGGGCCGATCACGAGCCTGACTTTGCCCGGCCCCAACAACACCACGGAGACCTTCGCGCTCGCTCCGCTCTTCAGCCAAACGGAGACCCTCTCACTCAACCAGCCCCTGTACACCGGCGGCCGTGTACCGGCACAGCGCAATCTGGCAAAGCGGGGCATCGACCTTGCAAAGACACAGCCGAGCGTGACCGCGAGGACAACGGCGCTCGCGGCCGAGAGCCTGACCTACAACGTCCTACGATTGGCGCAGCTTTACGACGTGTCGATCCAAAGCGCCACGGCAACCGAAGAGCACCTGAAGCTGAGCCAGAAGCTCTATGATGCGGGCACCGTGGCTCGGTTCGAGGTCATCCAGGCCGAGACGGAGCTTGCGCAGGCCCAGGGCGATGTCATCGGCGCGCGAGTCGCGGTCGAACAGGGCAAGGCAAGCTTGCGCGAAGTGCTCGTCATCCCCCAGACCACCGACATCGACGTGCAAGAGGGCGTGCCCCTTAAAATCCCGGAGGGGCGGCTCCCGCAACTGGTCGAGACGGCGTGGCAGCAGCGCCCTGAGATGACCCTCGCGGAGGCGAACGTGCGCGTGGCGGAAGCCACACTGCGCGTGACCGAGCAAAGCCTGAACCTGTCCGCCGCGGCCTTCGCACAGTACAGTCGCGAGACGGCTTCGGCGCTGTCCGGCGCGGAGTCTTGGACTGCCGGCTTCCAGATCACCAAGCCGTTGTTCGATGGTGGCCTGCAGAAAGGTCAACTCGAGGAGCAGAGGGCGAAGATCGCCGAAGCGAAGCTGAGCGTGGAGTCGGCCAGGCAGCAGATCGCGCTCGATGTCACGCAGCAGTATCTGGCGCTGGGCCAGGCTCAGGAGCAGTTGACAGTGGCACAGGCGGGCGAAGTGGACGCGCGCGAGCGTCTGCGCATCGCTCGTGTTCGCTTCGAATCGGGAGTATCACTAGGCATCGAGGTGCTGGACGCGAGGACCTCTCTGGCGTCGGCGTCGGCGTCGGTGGTCAATGCCAGGTTCAACCTGCAAACGGCGGTCGTCGAACTCCGCTCGGCGATGGGCATCAACGATGTCGGAGGAGTACGCAGCAATGAAAAGGCGCACTAGATCAGTCGTGATCGCGGGCCTTTTGGGCGTGTGCCTCGCCCTCGCGTGGGTCTGCGTGGGGTGCAAAAGGCCGCAGCAGGCGGACCCGTCGGCTGCCGCCGCCCCGGAGGCCACGCCGGTGGTCGTCTCCACCGCGATTCAGGGCGACATCGATCAGACCCTCGAGTTGACCGGCAGTGCCGATGCGACCCATCAGGTCGATGTTATCCCGGAGATCGGAGGCAAGGTCATCGGGGTCTATGCCGACATCGGCGATCATGTCCGCCGCGGGCAGCCTCTCTTGCGTATCGACACGCAGATCGCGCGGGCCAACCGCCGCGTTGCGACGGCCGGGATTGACAGCGCGCGGGCCAAGCTGAGCCAGTCGCAGACCACCGCCGGTTTGACCGACACGAACACCTCGCTTAACGTGCAGGTGGCACGCGAGCAGCTCAACAGCGCCCGGACGCAGCTCAACCGGGCCCGCACTTCGGCCTCGTACATGGAATCGCAGGTCAACAGCCAGATCGAAACGGCGCGACACGGGGTGAACTCGGCGGCGACCCGCCTGGAGGAAGCCAAGACAGGCTCCCGGCGGCAGGAGATCGCGCAGGCCAACGCGCGCCTGTCATCGGCTCGGTCCGCAGAGCGGTATGCCAAGATCAACTACGACCGGACCGTGGAACTGCGGAACGGCGGCGCGGTCTCGCAGTCGACCCTCGACCAGGCGCTCAACGGGCTTGAGATGGCCCAGGAAGCGACGCGAGAGGCCGCCGAAGCCCTCGATTTGGCGAAAGAAGGGACCCGCAGCGAGGAGGTCCGTCTCGCCGAGATCGGGCTGCAGCAGGCTCAGGAGACCCTCAGCCTCGCCGAGGCCGGCAAACAGCAGATCGAAATATCCCGCCGCGATGTGGCGAACGCCGAGATCGGCGTTTCGCAGGCCGAGCAGAACGTGAAGCTCGCCCAGTCGAACCGCGGCGAGGTGGAGTTGCGCCAGCGCGACATCGAGAATTCCCGCGCCGGGCTCGACCAATCCGCCGCGTCGCTCGATGTGATCGATACCGAGATCTCCAAGGCCTCGGTCTATTCCCCCATCGACGGCGTCATCGCGAGCAGGACCGTTGAGATGGGCGCGATGCTGGGCACGGGCGTCGACAGCAAGGCTTTCCGGGTCATGCAGATCGACCCGATCTACATGAATGCCGAAGTCAGCGAGATCGACCTGAGCAAGATCAAGATCGGCGATGTCGCGCGGGTGACCGCCGACGGCCTCGCCGGCGAGGGGTTCCTCGGGAAGGTTCGCGACATCAAGCCCCAGTCCAACGAGGGCCAGCGCACCTTCGTCGTCCGCATTTCAGTGCAGAACCCGACGGCCCGCATCAAAGCCGGCATGTTCTGCCGCGCACACCTCGTGATCGGAAAGCACTCGAACGCCACGCTCATCTCTCGCGATTGCCTGGTTGAGGAGGGCAATCTGCGCCAGGCGTACGTGGTCGTCGACAATACAGTCAAAGTTCGCAGTGTCAAGATCGGCGCGATCAACGGGACTCAGGTGGAGATACTGGAAGGCCTGCGCCCGGGAGACATACTGGTATCGACCGGCCAGAAGCTTCTTGCGGACGGGCAGGCGGTCAAACCGGCCGAGTCGTCCACTCTGGACGCCGCGCCAACGACCACCGCTGCCGAGGCGGAACAGCAACAGCCCGCACAAACGCCGACGCCTGCTCCCAAATGAGCGATGCCGCAGCGCGCGGGTTGCGCCGCGCGTCTCCACGCACGTTCGGACCGCCCGTAAGCAGGTAGAACCCGGAGAATCGCGATGTGGTTGACCAAACTGGCCATCAATCGCCGTGTGACGATTGCCTTCTTCATCGTCTTCCTGATCGTCCTCGGCGCTAAGGGCCTTCTGCAGATGCCGTGGGAGCTGAACCCCAAGGTCGAGTTCCCTATGGTTACGGTCAGCGTGACCTATCCTGGCGCCGACCCGGAGGAAATCGAGCAGCGGATCGTCAAGCCGCTCGAAGATGAGATCAGCATCATCAACAACATCGATACGCTGTCCTCTGTCTCTCTGGAGAGCGTCGGGACGGTGATGGTGCAGTTCAAGTACGGCACCGACATCAACGCCGCCGCCGCCGACGTACGCGATGCCGTGGACCGCACTCGCGCGAAGTTCCCCGATGAGGCCAAGGCCCCCAGCCTTCAGAAGGTGGACATCAACGCCCAGCCCGTCATCTCCCTCGGCTTCACCGGCGACCGCCCGCCGCGCGACCTGCGCAAACTGGTCGAAGATGTCATAAAGCCGCGCCTGGGCCAGATCTCCGGCGTCGCCCAGATCACCGTGTCCGGCGGAGCCACGCGTGAAGTCCAGGTTCTCGCTCGTCGAGAACGCCTGGACGCCGTCGGGCTGTCGATCGCGCAGTTCGCTCAACTTGTTGGCGCGCAGAACATGCGTGTCCCGGCCGGCAGCATCAAGGAGGGCAAACGCACCTACGCGGTGCGAGTGCTCGCCGAATACCAGAACATGGATGAGATCCGTAACCTCAAGCTTGCCACGCCGCGCGCCGGCGTTGTGAAGCTTGGCGACGTCGCCGACGTCCAGGACACCATTGCCGACCCCGACACCATTGCCCGAATCGACCGCCGCAATGCGGTGGGCGTCCAGGTCGTGAAACAGGCGGACGCCAACACCATCGACGTCACCGACGGCGTCAAGGCCGCGCTGGTGGAACTGCTGGGTGACGAGGCCCACAAGACCACCGGCACGCTGGCGAGCGACATCCGGTATACCATCTCCTCGGACGACTCCCGCCGCGTTCGCGAATCAATCCAGGACGTCGCTGAATCCCTCATGTTCGGCGCGCTCCTCGCGGCGCTGGTCACCTTCGTCTTCCTGCACAACTTCCGTGGAATGCTCATCGTGGCCCTGGCCATCCCGACCTCGATGATGGCGACCTTCCTGCCTGTCTCGCTGGCGTTTCATTTCTCGCTCAATATGATGACGATGCTGGCGCTATCACTCTCGGTAGGCATCCTGGTTGATGACTCCATCGTCGTACTGGAGAACATCACCCGGCACCTGGAGATGGGTGAGGAGCCGAAGGTGGCGGCCTACAACGGCCGCACCGAGATCGGGTCCGCCGCGGTCGCCATCACGATGACCGACGTGGTCGTCTTTATTCCCATCGCCTTCGTCGGCGGCATCGTCGGGCAGTTCTTCCGCCCCTTCGGTCTCACAGCGGCTACCTGCACGCTGTTCTCTTTGCTGATGTCGTTCTCGCTGACGCCGATGCTCGCCTCATGGTGGTATAAGCGGCATCGCAAGTTCGCCGATGCCGACGAAGCGCGCAAGGGCGGCTTCACACGCCTCCTGAACGGCTTCTTCGACGGCTTCGAACTGGGCTTCGGCTGGGTGCAGCGCAAGTACCGGGGGCTGTTGCGGCGCGCCGTCGCACACCCATTCCTCACGCTCCTCGCGGGCTATATGGTCCTGGCGCTCGTCATCGCCGTTGTGACGGTCGGACCACGGCTGGGGTACAAGCGTCTTGCGCTGGGCTTCGAGATGTTCCCGTCCTCGGACGAGAGCAAGGTGAGCATCCTCATCGAGGGCG
The DNA here is from genome assembly GCA_964455745.1 of uncultured Armatimonadia bacterium. Lineage (GTDB taxonomy): Bacteria > Armatimonadota > Zipacnadia > Zipacnadales > CAYWBK01 > CAYWBK01. Next base: position 4,336 of record CAYWBK010000204.1, on the reverse strand, counting down.
CGCCCGGCACCCGCCTGGAGCAGACCGACAAGATCGTGCGCCTGATGGAGGCGCGTCTGGCGGACACGAAAAAGTACCCGGAAATCCAGCACCAGATGGCCTACGTCGGGATGCAGGGCGCGGGCCTTATCGGCGGCGGTGAGAGCGGCCCGCAGTACGCGCAGATCAGTGTCACCCTGTACGGCCGCAACATCAGGGTGAAGGCCAAGCAACGCTCCGACCAGGACTTGGCCCGCCAGTTGCGCAAGGACTTCGCCGACATCCCGTCGACGCTCATCAAAGTCAACGCCCAGCAGAGCATGGGGTCGGGGGAGGCGCCGGTGTCACTGAACCTGTTCGCTACCGACCTGAACGCACTGCAGCGCGTGGCCCTGCAGGTGCAGCGCGAGGTCAACAAGATCCCCGGCTTGCTGTACGTCGACGTCAGTTCAAAACCGGGACGGCCTGAAGTTCGCGTGTACCTGGATCGTGAACGCGTGGCGGATCTCGGCCTGACCGCTGCTGATGTCGGCAGCGCCCTGCGCACCGCCGTGGACGGCAACACGGACGCCAAGTACCGCGAGGGCGGAGATGAGTACGACCTGCGCGTCCAGTACCCGGAGTACGATCGCAACAAGGTGAGCGAAGTCGCCAACCTGTTCGTCGGTCTCAGCGGCACGGGGCAGCCGGTGCGTCTGCGTGACGTGGCGTCGGTCGTGATGGGGGCCGGGCCGACCAAGGTCGAGCGCGAGAATCGCCAGCGCAAGATCACGATCTCGTCGTATCTCGATGACCGCCTCATCGTTCTCGGCGATGCAAACCAGAAGGTCAACGAGACCTTGGCCGGCATGGACCTGCAGGGGACCAGGTTGGGGTGGAGCGGCATGGTCAAGATCATGAAGGAGTCCTTCGGCTACTTGTTCGGGGCGATGGCGCTCGCGGTCGTCCTCGTCTACTTGCTGGCCGGTATCCTGTACAACTCGATCCTCGAGCCGATGAACATCATCGTGATCCTCCCGATAGCGCTCGTTGGGGCCATCATCGGACTTCTGCTCTGCCACATGTCGATGAGCATGGTCGCGCTGATCGGGATCATCATGCTGATCGGCGTGGTCAGTAAGAACTCCATCCTGGTCGTCGACTACACGAACACGCTGCGGGCGCGCGGTTATGGTCGCAACGAAGCACTGCTCGAGGCCGGTCCGACCCGAATGCGTCCGGTCCTGATGACCTCATCCGCGATCATCCTCGGCATGTTGCCGACCGCCCTCGCGGTGAATGAGGGCAGCGAATGGCGCGCGCCGATGGCCGTGGCGGTCATCTTCGGCGTCATGCTTGCCACGATGCTGTCGCTGGTCGTCGTTCCCGCGTCCTACGTGATCTGGGACAAGGTGGGCAATGTGGGCGTGTGGATCGGGCGAAAGCTGGCCAAGCCCTCTGCCGAAGAGTGAATTAGGGGAATCCCCCGGCTACCGGCGGCAGGGCTTCCACGCCGCCGGTAGCCTTGCTTCAGGAGACCGACATGGCCTCACAAAAGCTTGCGTTCGTCGTCTTCGATCAGGGCGTTGAGCCCGATGTGATGACGGTCATGGACAAGCACGAGATCAAGCATTACACCCGCTGGACGGACGCCTTCGGCGCGGGAGTGACCGGCATCAAGGAGGGCACCCCGATCTGGCCCGGGCTCAATACCGTGCTCATGGTCTATCTGCCCGAGGATAAGGTTGCGCCGTTTGTCGCGGCTCTCCACGAAGTCCGCGACTCGTTCCCCGTGACGCCCGGCATGAAGGTGTTCGTGGTTGACGCGCAGATGATGTAAAATGCGGAGGTCTCGCCAGTCGCCGCGCCCGCGAAAGGCAGGGGTCTCCAGTGTCCGCTTTGCTGCGCCTTCGTCCGATCCTGCTCGCGTTGCCGATATGCGTTTGGCTCATCGCGCCGGTGTACGCCGCCCCGGATGCGGTGAGCGCTGTGACGGTCACCGATGAAGCCGGACGCGCCATTCCCGCGCGCATCCTGGTGCGCATGACCGATGTCCCCGGTTACGAGTTGTACGAGCAGCTCGTGGAGGGCCCCGCCCAGCTCACCTCCCGCGACGGCCCCGCGCACATCGCCATCAGCCACGGCCCGCAGTTCGCCATCGAAGAGCGCGACGTCGTCATCGCGAAGGCCACCGGGCAAGGCCTCAAGGTGGCCCTCAAGCGCCTGGTGGACTTGCAGGCTCGCGGCTATCTCGCCGGCGACAACCACATGCACTCCACCTTCTCCGACGGCGCCTTGCCCCCCACCCAGGTTGCCTTCGCCTGCCGCGCCGAGGGCCTCCGCTACGCCTTTCTCACCGATCACGATACCGTTGCCGGGCACGCCGAGTGGTTGGCCCAGGCCCGCGAGGGCTTCCTGCCGCTTCCCGGGGAGGAGGTCACATCGGCAGGGCACATCCTCGCCCTCGGTGTGCGCACCGTGGTGCTCGCGAAGGGCACGGATGCCGCAGCGGCCAAACAGGTCTTCGCCGACATCCACGCCCAGGGCGGCACCGCCATCGTGGCTCACCCCAACTCGCCGCTGGGCGGGGAAGGATACACCGCCTGGTCGGTTACAGACTACGATGGACTCGAGATACTAAATGGATTCCTGCCCCCGTACGGCGGCTTATTCGACTTCCTGCAGGCGCGCATGAGATGGCGGGGCATGTTGAGCGAGGGCAAGCGGATTCCGGTGATCGGCGATTCCGACAACCACGACCCCCTCGACAGCATCGTCCGGGCGGCTCTCAGGGACCCGGAGGCGGCAGTGAAGAAACAGCCTGAACTGAGGGTGTTGCTGAACATGCCCGACCGGGACAAGCTCATCATTCCCTGGGGGCTGAAGGGCTTGCACGTCGGCACCTTCCGTACCTGCGTGTATGCGCCGAGGGCGGACCAGAAGGTCATCCTGGACGCCGTGAAGGCCGGGCATTCTTTCGTCACAAACGGCCCGCTGATCCTCGCCACAGTCCAGGGCGCGCCGCCGGGTTCCCAGGTGCATGGAGACGACTTCGTGGAGGTCAAGATCGAGGCGGTGGCTAATCGTCCCTTGCAGCACATCGACATCGTCGTTGACAACAAGGTCGCACAGTCCATCCGCCCGACCGATCCCGAACACTGCACCGAAACTGTGCACCTCCCGGCCACCGGGGCGAAGTGGCTGTTGGTGGAAGCCTACGGCCCCTGGCCGGAGTTCGCCACGACCAATGCCTGGTACTTGAACTGACCCCTCCGCGTGGAGCGGGCGTCTCGCCCGCTAAAGCCGTTGTCGTGCGCCGTTGCCGTGCGCCGTTCCCCCCTCCCTACGAGGGAGGGGGCAGGGGGTAGGATGCCGTTCACCCCTCTCCGCTTGCGGAGAGGGGCCGGGGGTGAGGTTGCCGTTCCCGCGCCGGGGGTGAGGTCAAGTTATCGCAGGAGGTTACCCGATGGAAATCCTCTCGATCGGCGAACTCATCGTCGAGATCATGCGCAAGAATGTCGATGAGCCGCTATACGCGCCTGCGGACTTCATTGGCCCCTTCCCCAGCGGCGCTCCGGCGATCTTCGCCGACCAGGCCGCTCGCCTGGGCCACAGGGTTGGCTTCATCGGCGCTGTGGGCGAGGACGACTTCGGCCTGAACCTGCTCCAGCGCTTCGAGCAGGACGGCCTGGACACCTCGTACATCGGGCGCATCAAGGGGATCGCCACCGGCTGCGCCTTCGTCACCTACTTCTCGGACGGTAGCCGCAAATTCGTCTTCCACATCGGCAACAGCGCCGCCGGGCGGATGCCCGACCCCGACCCGAAGGCCTTCGCGGGCCTCAAGTGGCTTCATATCTGCGGGTCCTCGATGTCGGCCTCCGAGGACATGCGCGCCAAGTGCTACGCTGCGTGCGAGCTCGCCCAGGCCGCCGGGGCGAAGATCGCCTTCGACCCGAACTTGCGCCCCGAGCTTCTCGGAGGCGAGGACGCCCTGCGGCGAATCTGCAAGCCCGTGATGGACCGCGCCGCGCTAATCCTGCCCAGCGGCAGTGAGGCGGAGATGCTGACCGGGCAGTCCACGCCGGAGGATGCGTGCAAGGCGATGTTGGATGCAGGAGCGGAGGTCATCGGTCTGAAGCGCGGATCGGAGGGCTGCACCGTCTTCAGCGCCGACGCGCAGATCGACTGTGCGGGCTTCCAGGTTGAGGCCGTCGACCCGACCGGGGCGGGGGACTGCTTCGATGCCGGGTTCGTCGTGGGGCTGTTGGAGGGCAAGCCGCTGGCGGAGGTCGGCCGCCTCGCGAACGCCTGCGGGGCTCTCGGCGCGACGAAAAAAGGCCCGATGGAGGGCGCGATGTGGCGCGAGGATGTGGAG
>CAYWBK010000203.1:0-10824 GCA_964455745.1 uncultured Armatimonadia bacterium | reverse complement strand
GGGGCTTGCGGGCTATGTGGGGCCGGGAATCCGGGGGCTTACGCCCCCGGCTAAACTCCGACGACCCCTTCGGGGTCTGACAGCAACGGCACGAACCAGATCATTGCGTCCCACGCGCGGAAATGTGGGTAAAGCATAGCCACAAGTGGAGAGGGGCCGGGGGTGAGGTGCCGTTCCTCCGGCCGTTCGCCGTACTTTCCGCGTTCAGCATTCCGCGTTCAGCGTTCCCCTCAGTCCCCCTTAGCCTGCCGGAAATCCACTCTCCTCAGGAACCTCAGTTGCATGTATGTGAATCCGATCAGAATGCTGCCGAGGATCCATGCGTATGAGGTCGCCAGGCTGAAGCGCAGGTTGACGTATGCCTCCTGCCAGATCGCCATCCCCATGACCATCGTCGCCTTACCGGGGCCGCCGAAGGTCAGCAGGAAGATGCTGCCCATCCCCTGGAAGGTGGCGATGAATGCGCCCACGAAGTTGATGAACACCAGTGGCGCGATCGTCGGGAATGCGATGTTGCGGATACGCCGCCAGATTCCCGCGCCGTCGATGCTCGCGGCCTCGTACAGCTCCTCCGGCACCGACTTGAGCGCCGCGAGGTAGATCAGGCTGCTGATGCCCGCGCCCGCCCACACACCCGGCAGGATGACGCATGCCATCACCGTCGCCGGGTTGCCGAGCCAGTCGACCGGCTTGAAGCCGAAGCCGCCGAGGATGTGCGACAGCACCTGGTTGATCGTGCCGCTCGCCGTCCCGGTGAACATCTCCTTCCACATGAGGGTCACGACCAGGCCGCTGGTCATCTGCGGGAGGAAGAAGAGCGTGCGGAAGAAGACCTTCAGTCGCGGCACCTCGGTGAGCAGGAAGGCGAGAATGATCGGCGTGAAGAACGCCAGGCCGAGGTTCCACAGGACGAACCGGAATGTTGTGAGGATATAGTGGTAGAAGTTCGGGTCGAGCGCGATGCTGATGAAGTTCGTGAGGCCCACGATCGGCGAGTGGCCCACGATCTTGTAGTCCTGGAAGGCCATCACCAGGCCGCGGGCCAGCGGGTAGTACCCCCAAAGCGCGATTGAGGCCAGCGCCGGGGCCATCATCAGCCACGGAAGCCAGCCCTTGTATACCCCCGCGACGCGCGTGGCCTTGCGCATCTGGTCGCGCACGATGAGCACCGTGAACAGCACGAGCAGCGCCAGGATGATCCCCGCGATCAGCCTCGCCACCGGGCGGTACTTGTCCAGTGTTGACGCCGGTTTCTCGAACATGATGCCCGAGTCGGCGTCGCGCTCGAGGCTTTGCAGCGCCGCGTTGTAGTCGAAATCCTTCCCGCTCGGGCGCAGGACGAGATCGATCACCTCGCGCTGGTAGAAGTCGCGGAACTGCAGCCAGCGGCCCATGAACGGCTCCACGACCTCGAGGATGTTGCCGGTCTCGATGTCGTGCCACATCTGCAGATTCTCGGGCGGAATCTCGCGCAGGTAGTCGTCGAAGCCCAGCCGGGCCAGGTCGCGTGGGTTGAGGAACTTCGCCTGCCCGGCGGCGACCTTCCGCCTGATCTCCTCGTCCGAGCCCTCCACGCTGCAGATGCGCTTCATGATTTCCCAGACGAGGTCGCGGTAGGCCTTGCGCTCGGATTCCGTCGCCCCGCCGCGCTTGAGCACATCCTTGCCGATCATGAAGAACGAGTTCGATGCCTGCAAGACCGGCCTCTGCGTCGCGGTCATCCCGGGGAAGGGGAACATGCCCATGTCGTTGGGCTGGATGCCGACGGACTCGAACTCGGTCATGTCCCCGGCCCAAAGCGGGTACATGGCGAGGTCCCGCCCCAGGCGCTTTACGGTGTCCATGATCTCCTTGGTTGTGACCCCGATGCAGCCCTCGATGACGTCCTGCTCGCGGAAGGTTACCCGACGCCCCTGAACGTTTACCCAGCCTTGCTTGATCTGATCGGGCGTCAGTTCGATCGGTTCCCTCGTCGTCGGGTCGACGATCCACGGGGCCCAGCGCAGCCGCCAGTAAAATGCCACGGCCGCGGTCGCCTCCGGGCTGGCGACATTGCATCGCCACACGGGCTTGACACTCTGGAGGTCCTCGCCGGTGTCGGGGGCGTGGAAGTCCGTCGCCTGTTCGCCGAAGGTGTAGACCTTGCCGGTGGTGGGGCTGGTGCGATCCTGCACGACGATACTGGAGCCTGTCGTCGCGACCCACGGCGCGAAAGCCCAGCTCGCCGGGGTGAGGTCAAGCCCCGGAGTGTTGGTCTCGTGGTTGTACAAGAGCCGGGTCCAGCGGATGAACTCGTCGTAAGTGCGCGGGGGTTTGGCCGGGTCGAGGCCGGCTTTGCGGATGAGGCTCTTGCTATATAGCACGCCGACGTAGGTGCCGTTGCGATTAGGCAGGGCGTACGGGATGCCGTCGACTGTCACAACCTGCCGATAGAGCGGCTTGATCTTCATCCACCCGTCCCACTTCGCCTCGTCCGCGTCGATCTGGCCGTTGAGGTCGCGGGTGCCGTCAGGCTTGAGCTTCGGCTTGCCGTTCGCGAGCACTCCGTCCTGGCCGATCCATTCGGTGAGAGGATACGCGAGGCCCTGGGAGACCGCCTGGCGGATGTCGGTCTCGAAGATGTCGGGACCGATGTTCGCCGCCATCGCCATCGCGAGGCTGGCGCGAGCGCCCTCGGCGGGCATGTGGATACCGTCCCACTGCCTCAGGTGAACGTTCGGGTGCGCGGCGAAGAAATCGCGGAGGACCTTGGGCTGGCGGTTTTGGGTGTTGTAGCGGGAGGTGACACTGATGTCGAACTGCGCCGGCTCGCTCGGGTCGGCCGGCGCGACCGTACCCAATGCGTACAGGGCGAGTGTTATGAGAACAGGCTTGTACAGGAACCGAATCGACTTGCCGGATACCATATCGACCGCCAAAGCGGGAGTTGCACGAGGAGGCGATCTTAGAGTACCGCCCGCGTCGGGCGCTGTCAATGCTGCGTGGTGGCGACTCAGGGGTATCGTTCTTTGATGTGGCACTTTCAACGGTCAAGGCGCGGGGTGTCACGGCCTCGTTCCGGCCCGCGAAGCGGGGTGGAACGAGGCCGTGACGGGGACCCCGCGCGCCGTCCTGGCAGCCTCCCGCCCTGAGGTCCAGGGCTTGGCGTGGTGCGTAGAAACGATGCTCCTGGGTGGCGTCTCTCTTCGGGAGGTCGGTCGGCCAAGGCCGGGGGCCTGAGGAATGTTGACGCTATGGCGACATATCTGCGCCGACACTTAGATATACATGTCCGACTTATGGCTATTGAAGTCGTTGATGAGCCTAATGCCGCCCTCCGATCAATAGTACGACCGCATCAGTGTACGCGATGTTGACACACTGAGTCCTGACATATATCCTGTTGACCGATGCTGGGGGCCGGTAACAGCCGACGCAAGCGCGGGGTGCGCATCGCTCCGGCCGTGAGGGACCATGTCGGGGGTGATACAGCGGGGTTTGTGGTTTGCCCGCTTCTCGCGACCGACAGGCAAAACCCGGACGGTTGCGCGAACGTTTCTCCGCGCCCGCTCGATTCATGTTATTGCCATCGCGCTGACCATCACTTACCTCGTCAGCCGGTTTTCCTTTTTTCTCTCGAGTCCTGAGTTTTCGCTGCTTGATGCATGGCTCTGCGCCCGCCCTTCGCGCGCCCCCAGCCCGGTGATCGCCCTTGTGGGCATCGAGCGGGCCGACATTGACCGGTGGGCCAGGAACAGGCCGGCAAACTGCGCCTGCGGTCAGATATCGCGCGCCGAGCTTGGCAAAGCGATCTCGTCCATCAAGGACGCGGGCGCAAAGGTCGTGGCTGTCGACCTGGCGTTCTCCCAATGCTGCCCTATCGGGGCCGGCACGCCGGCGGCTCACGACCGGCCCCTGACCGAGGCGCTGCGCAAGCCGGGGGAGACCGCTCTCATCGCCGAGGCGAACATCTCGGACCGGATGTACTTCAGGGAGCCGCCGCGCGAGCTTCTCGGCGGGGCAAACCCGGCGATCACCTCGCCGGTGCTCTACAACCCCCGGGGCATCATCCGGGGCCTGAGCCTGGTGCAGTCGGGTGTCCCGGCGGGGGGCGCGGCGCTCGGCGACGCCCCCGTGGCGGCGGAGCGCGTCTACCCGCCCCTGTCGCTGGCTGCGTATGCGGCCTACGAGGGCGACCCATGCGACGTGCCGGCTCCCAACGACCGCGAGGATACCGTAGATTGCGCGGGCCTCGACATGCCGGTGTGGCCCTCCGAGGATGTTCACGCACTGGCGTCGGTGATGCCTCGCAAACCGGAAGACGCCAACTACCATGTCATGTTGCTCAATTGGGCCGGCGGCACGGGCACCTTCCCGATGTACTCCTGCAGGGAAATCCTGGAAGCGAGCCAGGCCGAGCTCAGACGCCGCTTCGCCGGCAAAGTCGTTCTCATTGGGGCGTTGACGGACCGCCGGCGCACGCCCTGGTTCGCCGGCGCCCCCCCGGCTGAACCGCCGTTCGTCGATCAGTCGCAGGAGCGGTGGATGAGCGGGATCGAGATCCACGCCAATGCGCTCGATATGCTGCTGACCCGCCGGTTCCTGCATCCGATGTCCACGCCTGCGGCTGTGCTGCTGTTGCTCGCGCTCAGCCTGATAGCCGCCTGGGGCTTCACTCATCTGAGAGCTTTGCATGCCGTCGGGCTTCTGGCGCTCGAGTTTGCTGCCTTGGCCGTGGCTGCCATGTACCTGGCGCGAATCGACTACTGGCTGTATACCGTCATCCCGGCAACGGGCGCGGCCCTGGCGGGGGGCTCTTCCGGGATATACGGCTATGCCCGGTCCCGGCAGGAGGCGGCGGCTCTCGCCCGGCAGATTCAGGCACAGAAGAGGGCGACGGAGACCGTCGCCCACGATCTCAAGCAGCCTTTCGCGGCGATCGACGCACTCACGCAGGCCGTGCTCGCCCAGGAGCAGCGTGGCGGCGGCCCGGTCGGCTCCCGCGACCTGCTGCAACTGATCCAGCAGGAAGCCAAAGATGCCGTAAGCGCCATCAACGATCTCCTGCGGATATCGACCGAGCTGCCTCTCGAGCCGCAGGAGTTCAACCTCGTCGGCCTGGTCAGCGGCCTCGCAACGACGCAGAGCCTCAAGAGCTACGCGCACGAGGTCGAAGTCAGGGCTTCGGAGGACGACATCCGGGTTTTCGGCGATCCGAGATACCTGGGCAAGGCCGTGGACAACCTCATCGACAACGCGATCAAATATTGGCCCGAAGGGGGCGTCGTGGTCGTGGAGATCGCGCGCAGGGCCGGCGGGGTGAGCCTCAAGGTCATCGACAGGGGACTTGGGATACCGGCCAAGAGCCAGGCACTGATCTTCGAATGCTACGAACGAGCCGTGCCTGACGGGGTGACGATCTCGGGCACGGGCATCGGTTTGTACTCGGTAAAGCGCATCGTGGAGGGGCATTCCGGCAATATCACGGTCGAGAGCGAGCCGGGCAAAGGCTCAGTTTTCACGATCATCTTGCCGGACAGTCCGCAGCGGACGGCGCATGACCGCTCAGGAGGCGCAGCAGCATGACTCGCCGCACAGGATTCGCCGTGGCTTTGGCACTGATGACTTTCGTCGCGGGGGCTACGATCTGTTGGTGTGCTCCCGGTGTGAGAGCGCGCCTCGAGCGGATCACGGGCGCAGTCAAGTTGCAGCGCAGCGGCTCAGCCTGGGAGCGCCTCACCACCGGCTGGCGATACGATCTCGTCGCCGGCGATCAGCTTCTGACCGGCCAGCGCTCCGGCGCCGACATCCTCATCGACGGCGGGAGGGTCCACGTTTTCGAGCGCACCCAGGCCTGGATACCTGCCGCCGCGCCTGCAGGGCAGAAAGCCGCCCCGGGCGTGTGGCTCATCGTCGGCAAGGCGTTGGTCTGGCTCGTGGGGACGCGCGGCTTCGATCTCGGCTCCGAGGGCGCGATTGCAGGAGCCAACGGCACCAAGTTCCTGGTCGAAGTCGACGAGAGCAAGGTCACCACGCTGACGGTTCTCGAGGGTCAGGTCACCTTCCACAATGACCTCGGCAGCGTTGTCGTGCACGAAGCAGAGCAGAGCCGCGCCTCGAAAACGATGGCCCCCACCCGCCCCAGCCGCGTCGATCTGTCCGGCTACGTCGAGTGGGAAGCCTCCCTGGACAACCTCGGCCTCGGCCTGGAGATGCGCTACAACCCCGCCGAGTCGCCCGACAGGTTCAAGCAGCTCACCGATGAGGCCCGGGCCGCCGCGGCAGCGGCCCCGGCGGACCCTGCCGCTCAAATCCGCCTCGGCGATCTGCTCGGTGACACGGGCGATCCGGCCGGTTCGATCTCCGCGTACCGAACGGCCCTTCAGCTTGCGCCGCAGTCCGTGGATACCCAGGTGCGTCTGGGCTACGCTCTCCTACAAGCCGGGCAGATCGCGGATGCCACCGCCGCCTTCACGGCGGCCGCCGCGGCAAACCCGACGGCTCCGGAGCCGCTCGTCGGCCAGGCCGCCGCTCTCTTGTGCGCGGCCCCTGAGGGTTCACCGGCGCAGGCCGACACTCTTCTGGCCCAGGCGCTCGCCCTCAAGCCCGATTACCCCCGCGCGCACCTGCTCCTGGGCTTCTCCGCGATGCGCCAGGGCGATGCCGCTCGCGCCCGCGCCAGCCTGGAGCGCGCCCTGGCCGTCGAGCCGACGAACTACCAGGCGCTGGCCTACTTGTCCACGGTGCAGCTTGCCACGGGCGAGGCCGCCGCAGGGTTGCAAAGCGCCCGCCAGGCCGTCGCGGCAGCGCCATCGTCGGCCCTCGCCCACCAAAGCCTCGCGACCGCCGAGTTCTTCGCCGGAGACCTAAAGATTGCGAAGGCCGAAGCCGACGCGGCCGTCAAGGCGAACCCGGGCTCCGCCGCTGCGCACCTGGTCGCCTCCGACGTGGCCGTGGCCGAGGGCGACCTGCGCACCGGCCTGGCCGAGGCGCAGCTCGCGGTGATGCTCGACCCCGGCCTCGCTCCCGGTTACAGTGCCCTGGGCATGATCTTCCTCGCGCTCAACGACCTCCCGCAGGCCGAGAAGGCTTTCGCGAACGCGACCCGGCTCAGCCCCAAGCTCGTCGCCGCCCGCACGGGCCTGGGCGTCACGTATGCGCGCCAGGGCAAGCTGGCCGAGGCTATGGAGGCCCAGAAAGCCTCCATCGCGCTCGATTCCGGTTCTGCCTCGGTCCACAACAACCTCGGCGCCATACACTTGTCATTGGGCGATCTCGACGAGGCCGTCCGCGAGTTCCTCGCCGCCGCACAGCAGCAGCCGGGGTGGGGCATGCCGCACGCGAACCTGGCGATGGCCTACCTCGACCTCAACCAGTTCGCCGACGCGGTCCGCGAGGGCGAGCTTGCGGTGAAACTGGGCGACGATTCCGCCCGGCTGCACACCAGTCTCGCCCGCGTCTACTTGGAGCAGAACCGCGTCAACAAGGCCTGGGCGGAGCTTCGCCGGGCTCTGGAACTCGACGACCACTATGCCCTCGCACACCTGGAGATCGCCGAGGTCTACAACGATCTGGGCCTCTCACGCGATGCCATCAACCATCAACTGCGGGCGCTTTCCCTGCAGCCCTCGTCCATCGCCGAGGACCGCGAGTACGCCCGGACCGATGCCGAGGCGGCCTTGGGCAGCTTCGCGGGAGATTTGAAGATGGACGGTCGGGGGGATGACGGCCAGGGGGCGATCTTCGCGCATCTGCAGCGGCTGGACGACGACAACAACCGGCCGCACTCCCACGACCAGCAGACCACCGGCCTGTTGATGGCCGGCACGCAGCCCGACGCCGACCGCACCGACTCCCTGTTTCTCAGCGCCCAGCGCGACACCCGCGACAGGCCGGGGCCGGCCCTGGCGCCGGGGAACGCGCCCTCAAACCCGGACTTCACCAGTGTGTTCGTCGGTCGCGAGGCGGATTACCTCTCGCGGCGCTCGAGCGGCGACACCTCCTGGACCTTCAAGTTCGGCTACCAGGACCAGACCCTCGCCGAGAGCGACCCCGACAGCCTCGCTCCCGACCCTTATCCGCTACGGCAACTGACGACCCAGGCCGGCGGCCCGCTGGCAGAGATGCGTTACGATGGCCGTCCGTCCCAACGCAGCACACTCACGGCCGGGGTGGCTTTCTCGGGCCAAACTCGCGAACTGTCGGGAGAGTTGGGCATGGCGAACCCGCCGGGCCCACCGACTTTCACCCCCTTTGATGAGAAGCTCGACCGCAGCGTGGCGACATTCTACCTGGAGGAGGAGTCCGCGATCTCCCCGTCCACGAAGCTGCGCCTGGGCGGCCGGGTGGCTGCGGCGGAGGGCGCGACTCCGGTGATCCGCCCGAAAGCCTCCCTGCGCCATGACCTGGGCCAGGGGCGCACGTTGATCCTGCTCACCCGGCCTATCATGGCCGACGACGTGTCCGAGCTCGCGCCTGTCGACGACTATGCCCTGCGTGACTGGATATCTCCGCTCGATCTGGCGGACGGAGGCTACAGCCAGTCGTGGGAGCTTCAGTACCAATTGATGCCGCGCAACGCCTCCCTGCTGCGACTGTCGGGCTTCTACCGCACGCTGCGCAACTTCATCGTCGACTTGGAGGACCCCGCGTGGGATGTCGGGCAGGTTCCGGCGGTGCTTGCGGGCGGCACGATGAGGGGGGGCGAGTTCGAGTGGGAGCAGTGGATCGGCAAGAAGGTCACCGCCGGCCTTTGGACGCGCCTCTCCACCAGCGAGAACGAGGACAACCCCGGCCACCAGATACCGTATCAGCCGAAGCTCTCCGGGATTCTCCGCCTCGACTACCTCGACGAGAGCGGCCTGCGCATCGACACCCAGTGGCTGGAGGTTGGTCGGCGCTACGCGGACATCGCCAATACCACACTGCTCGGCTCGTACGGCACGCTCAACCTCCGGGTGGATAAGCAGTTCAACCTGCACACCGACCTGTTCTTCACGCTCGAGAACGTTCTCAACAGGGACTATGCGTTCTACCAAGACTATCCGGGCCGCAGCAGGAAACTGCAAGCCGGTGTCAAGTACCGATTCTGAACCGTTGTTTTCCGTCTGAATGCGATCTATGGGTAAGGTTGCTGTTGGCAGCGCCGGTGGGGCGCGCTGATCCACCCGTGTAAGAGGTGAGCTACAATGCTCTGCAAGGCCGCAGTAGTCATCTTGGCGCTGGTACTGGCAGTGTCCGCTGTATGCCTGCTGGGGGGTTGCTCGGGGGCGGGTGAAAGCGCCGCCGTGGTCCGCGGCGACGCCACCCAGGCCCTCGCGGCCGGGCAAGTCACGGCGGCGTCGATCCTCAAGCAATGGCTGTCTTTCCTCTACGCCGATGAGGGTCTGTCGTTCACGAGCGCGGCACCCGCCGCCGTTGCGCGAGTTCGGAGCGCTGCCAAGCCACGGACCGTGCATCCGGCGGACAACACCACGTACCCTGGGTACGTCCTTGCCATCGACGATACCAGCCCCGAAGGCGTCCACTTCGTCTACTATCTATGGTTCACCGACCCGGACACCTTCGACGGCTCAGGCTATGGCGACATCACCTGGCCGGATGGGCGGTCCAAGCACGTCACTTTCAGCGCCTACTACGATGCCCCACCGCCGTATACCGGGCACAAGGAGGCCGATTTCACAGAGCAATGGAGCAACGGCATTTCGGTGGCCTATCACCAAGTCGAGTTGTTTTCGGCTGCCGAAGACTCACATCAGAAGTGGTGGGGTACCGCCACGATGCCTGGAGGGCTGACAGCACAATTCACCATCGACCGCAACATCTACCGGGACATCATCACCTTCGCCGACGGCAACGGCTCCACGGTCACGTTCACGGTGCCGCTGACGCAGAAGCTCAACGCGCCGTACTGGCCGCAGTTCTCGCAGCCCCTGAGCGGCGCCTGCACCGTGTCAGGCACCCAGCAGACGTTCACCATGACCGGCGGGCCGGACGAGGCGTGGCACGCCGTCGCGTTCACTTCCACAGGCGCCAGTGCCCAATTCACGCTCGGCTCCGGTTTGACCGGCAGCGGCGAGATTCGGCAGGGAGGCAACGTTGCCGGCGCCTTGACTTGGGATGCGTCTGCCGACGGAACGCTCACGCAGGTGAACGCGCAGGCCTCTGCCGTCCTTCCTATTGCAGCGGCCCAGCGTTTCGCCGTCGACCAGTGGATGTATTCCGTAAGCGCACTGGGGCCTGCCCCGGAATGGGGGTGGTAAGGCAGCGTCTGCGGACCCGCCGCCATGTGATGTCCGACCAGCGGTCGGTGCACGACCGCAACTCACCAAAGGGAGAGGAAAGCCGATGCTCTGCGCGTTCACGGTAAAGCACTCTGATGGTACCTCGGTCACACAAGCCCAGGAGATCACACTGAAGCTGTGCAACACGAACACCACGGCCTACGATTTCAACACCAACTCGTCCGGCACGGTCACCAAGAGCATCAGCATCGGCCAGTACGACATCTATGTCAACGGTGGCTGCATAGTCCCCGACGTCTCTTTCCCACCCTCGCCGGTCGCCAGCCCCTGGGTCGATTCATCGCATATCGAGTTGGACAGCGCCTGCGCAATATAGCCCGGCATGACCACAGAGGGATATGGGGAGCGCCATCACCGGCACTCCCCATATCTGCACTGTTTCGAGAATGGAGTGGGTGCGACAATCCTGTCGCGCGTGGGGCGGGCGTCTCGCCCGCCATCGCCGTCATTCGCATCGCCTCAGAGTGCCGGAACTCGGCATGAGAGCTGCCTCGAAAATCCCCGCTGCCGGGCCAACGGCGACCTCACCCCCAACCCCTCT
>CAYWBK010000202.1:0-10858 GCA_964455745.1 uncultured Armatimonadia bacterium | reverse complement strand
GATTCAGAGGTTGATCGGTCGTGCTACCCTTCAGGCGACTACCACCGGCTCTATTATGGCGAGATTGTGCGCACTATCGCCGACGAGGACTTTGAATCGCGGTTCGTGATGGAGTAGATGCCGGGTTGCCGCTGGGCGCGTGAGTTAGCCGGCTAATGCCTGTACCGCCTCGGCCGACAAGCGTTCTGCCGCGTTGCCCGATCCACCGGCGATGAGCGTGCCACTGGCGCACCCCCACCGTAGGCACTCTTGTAGATTGCGCTCGGCCAGCATTGCGGTGAGGAATCCGGCGTCGAAGGCATCGCCGCAACAGGTCGTGTCCACGACGTCGACGGGGAAGGCCTCCTGGCTGTGCATCGCCCCGCCTGAGAAGGCCACCGCTCCCTGCGCTCCGAGCTTCATTGCTACCGTCGGGCAGCTTCGCCCCAGGATCTCGGCCGCGTCCAATGCGTCCGTCTCACGGGTGATCTCTTCCGCCTCAATCTCGTTGGGCAGGAAGACATCCGTGTACTTAAGAACCTCTCCTATTTCGGAATCCCAGGTTTCGTAAGGATCGTAGCCGGTGTCGAGCGACGTAGTGAGACCGGCAGCCTTGGCGCGTTGGAATAGGCCCGCGCAATCACGCTGGAGCCTTCTCTGGAGAAAGAAGCTGCCGACGTGCAGGTGGCGGCACCGCTCGAGAAGCTGGGGCGCTACGTCCATGCCGGTCACGGAGTCAATCGTACCAACATACGTCACAAAGGCTCGATCATGGGCGGAAGAGAGAGAGGCGGTCAGGCCTGTGCCGAGGGATTCGTCACGGATGATGTGGCTGGCCTCGAGACCGAAGTCCTGCAGCCTGTCGATCAGGAAATCCCCGAACCTGTCTCGCCCAACTCTTGCGACGAAGGCGACTCTGAGGCCCAGACGGTGACAGAAGAGGGCCAGATTGGCCGTGCATCCCCCCAGGTGCATCCCAAAACCCTCCGCCAGCACCTCACGCCCAAACTCAGGGATACCTTTGATCCCGGAGAGAATGAGATCAACGTTCAGATCGCCGACTGCAAGAACGTCGTACTCGCTGGGTGCCACGGGCCGATCCCCTTCCCGAAAGTGTCATGCGCCAAAGCGCCATGCGCTAACGAAATGACCCGCCGTAGGGCGGGTCGGTGATAGGAGATAAGAGCAGTTCGTCCGGCGGCTATGCCCTTGCTGCCTTCAGTTTCACGACATGCTGCACGGCGTCTCGTAATTCGACATTGGTGAGCCGGCCGCCCATGAACTCGTTTTGCAGAAGCTTGTTGAGCTCGGCGAGCAATTCGGAGCGGCTCTTGCCCTCTTGCATCCAAATGTCGATCTGCTTGTGCAAGGCGCCGACACGCTTCTGCGGGATGACGGTCACCTCGCGCTGAATGGCGTGCAGCACGTCACGCGGGTCGGCCGTCGTCACGCGGTCATTCAGATCGTGATCCAGGAAGCTGAAGAGGCCGACTACGTGATCGTAGGTGATGTTGATCTGCGTCGTCGACCCCCCCGGGGTCTCATAGATCACTGCGACGTTCGTCGTGAGACCGTGGCTGTCTTTCCACTCTGAGTACTCGTGACGAAGATTGCCGTATCCGATGCGACGTTCCTGGGGATGCTGATAGGACTGTAAGATGGCATCGAGCTCCGCCCGCAACCAGCGGATGGGCTCGTCATGGTCCTGCGCCAAGGAATTCCCTCCACAAGCGACGATGCTATTGTTCAAGCAACCTGATTCTACCATAGGTCAAGGCTGGCAATCAAGGCGACGGCATGACGCAAACCAACACGCGCAATCGGCCCAAAGGCCTGATCGCGTGCGAAGTCAGCGTAGGTACATTGGCGCGCGCGGCCACAGAGGCCGTGGCGTGCGAGAGGAATTAACGCCCGCAAGCGGGAATTGGTGCCCACAGTTGATCTGTCCGCCGTCGCTTGCTGCTGATCGCCGGCATATCGTGTGTTACCACCTCTCAGTTGGAGACTTCGACGATGGCACGCATGTATCCTTCCTTCACTCTGGTAGGTTTGCTTACACTCGCATGGCCTTGCATCGCGAGTACTTATCACGTCGCGCAGACATTGAATGCCTCCGACACGAACCCGGGCTCGCAAGCGCTCCCGTTCCGCACCATCTCCAAGGCCGCCGAGATCGCTCTTCCCGGAGATACAGTCCTTGTGCATCGCGGCCTCTATCGCGAATGGGTGAATCCGAAGAACTCGGGCACCGAGAAGTCTCCGATCACTTACAGCGCCGCTGAGGGAGAGGATGTCGTCGTTTCCGGCGCGGACGTGATGACCGGCTGGGTGAAGGACATCGAAGACCAACCGGTCTACAAAGTGCCGTGGACACATATATTCATCGTCGGCCAGGACAAGGGCGGCAAGCCGATCGAACATCACCCCGGCGATGACTTCCACAAGCTCTCGGGTCGTGCGGAGGAGGTCTTCGTCGACGGGAAGATCGTCGAGCAGGTGCTCACCCGCGCCGAGATGAAGCCGGGAACATTCTGCGCGGACACCGCCGGCAAATGGTTGTATCTATGGCTCGCCGACGGCGGCGACCCCAACCCGCACGCGGTTGAAGCCGCCACTCGCGATCTCATCTTCGGCATAAACCCTTGGATCAGGCCGAAAGGCGTCGACTACATCCACGTCAAAGGCTTCATCTTCCGCTATGCCGCGAACTTCGCCCAAAGGGGCGCGGTCTGGCTGTTCGGCGAGGGGGATGTCGTCGAAGACTGCGTCGTCGAGTGGATGTCCGGTTCGGGGATCGGCATCGGCGGCCACGGGGCCATCGTGCGGCGCGTGACCGCCCGCTACAACGGGCACACCGGGGGCGGGGCATACGGTGATGGCTTCCTCATGGAGGACTGCACCATCACCCACAACACGCGCAAAGCCTACGACCGTGGCTGGGACTGCGGCGGCAGCAAGATCTGCCTGTGCGAGGGTGGGCTTATCCGCCGGTGCAAGTACCTCGCCAACGGTGGGACGGGGCTTTGGTTCGACATCGATGTCCGCAACACTCGCGTGACCGAGTGCGAGTTCCGCGACAATGAGGGCTGCGGTGTGTTCGTCGAGATCAGCCGCGGCGTGCGTATCGACCACTGTGTCGCCACCGGAAACGGGATGGACGAGAAGACGGCCGGTTGGCCCACGGGCGGATTGACACTGGCGGAAAGCCGCGACTGCATCATCGAGGACAATCGGTGCATCGGCAACCGCTGCGGCGTCACGATGCGCGAGCAGGGCCCCCGCGCATTCGACGGCCTGCACGGCGAGCACGTCTCATACCACTGCGAGAACGACGTCATCCGCAATAATGTGTGTGAGAACAACCGCCTGTACCAGCTCGGCCTGTGGATGGACAACGGCTATTTCGGTCGGCACCCGGCACAGGCAAACCTCACCGATGAGGAATGGCGGAAGGCCCTTGAGACCTCCCCGCCATTCGACCCGCGCGAGCAGCATTTCGTCATCGACGAGAACACGTATAAGGTCGCGGAAGGACAGAAACTGGCTCTGGTCGGCTGTCCCTGGCGCAAAGGCTTCAAGGAGTACCTGAAGCTGGCGGACTTCACCCGCGACTGGGGGTTCGACGCTCATTCGAAGGCGCTGTAGCGGGCGCGTCGCCTACTGCCCGGAAGCGCCCTTCACCGCATACTCCTCCAACAGCCGCAGGTAGATCCGGTACTCCGCCAGCGATACCCCCGGCGGCGTCTGGTGGTCTACGCCTGGGAGGTAGCCGCCCTGGCGCATGACCGGCAGGAGGCGCTCGAACTCCGCGCGCATGGCCTCCTCGCCCCGCGTCATCACCATCTTGTCATAGTGACCGATCATTAAGAAGCGCGGGAACTGCTCCCGCAACTTCGCGGCGTCAACGCCGGCCTGGCGCTCCAGCGGCAGCACACCCTCGATGCCCGCCGATTCCATCCATGGGACCATCGTCGTAATGTCACCGTCCGAGTCCACGATGGCGCGTGTCCCCATCTCCTTGAGCACCGGGATGACCTGGCGGTAATAGGGCGCGAGGAACTCATCGAACAGGGCCTTGGAGAGCATCGGGCCGTGGTTGTATGACATATCCTCGGCGAAGGTCATGAACTCGGGTTTGCAGATCGGCGCAAGCCGCTTGAGCACCCGTAGGTGCCAGTTCGCGAGGTCCTGGTTGATCTCGTGCATCAACTCCGGCTCGTCGAAGAAAGCGTACAGGTGTTTCTCGATGCCGAAGAGGGTGCGGGGAAACCAGAAGAACCCCTCGAGTGTGAAGTAGACGACCGCGTCGCCCTGATTCTGCTCTTCGGCCCACGGGCGAAATGCCTCGATCGCCTCAGCGCAGTCGGGGTAGAGGTACTGGCGAATCGCCCGGTAGTCGTCGGCGGTCTCGATAATGCCCGCCCCGTGGGACTTCGGGCCGGGGCAGCCAGGCCCGTGGGTGGGGAACCACATCTGGTAGTACATGTCGAGACCGAAGTGCTTGTACATCTCATATCGGTCGGAGACCGGCAGGCCCTCGCGGTTCCATCGGGCGACAGTCTGGTCCCACCAGGCTGCCCACTCGACCCGGGGCAGGCGGTCCACGGGCTGGAAGTTCATCAGCGCCCGGAAACGCTCGGGGTGTGTCATCGGCGAAGTCGACATAATGGATACCTCATTGGGATCGTATTGGTCGCTCTGAGGCCGATCTGCGCAGCGTGCGGTCCTCGAGCGAACAGTACTTGTGACCACGGAGACACAAAAACACCAAACGGCCGAGCGCAGATGCTGTCCCTGCCGTTCTTCGCGTGTTTGTGATCTCGTGGGTAGTGCTTTCCCCCGGACATTATCAAGCCACGTGGCGTTGGAGTGACATCGTCAGTCCACCAGCACCAGCCCGTAGTAGTTCTGGTCGGAACTGTCGTCCACCACGACATCGATCGGTAAGCCGTTGGCCCTCGCGGTGGCGAATACGTCGATCCCGGAGGCCTCCATTGCAGGCCGGGCCTGGCGGGAATGGACGCAACGCTCCAGATTGCACTTTTCGCAGAAGAGGCACGGGCCCTCGCCATATCCGAAGGCCTTGTAGTAGCCTGCCAGGAAAAGCTCCCGCTCCAGCGCCACACTGATCTCCCTGACGCTGACGCCCGGTTTGCAGTGGATCAGAATCGCGCGCGAGTAGCAGTCGAGCACCTCGCGCGTCTCGGCGGGCGTTGGGCTGTGGGGCGGGCAGCACAGGTTGCTGCCGTACATGCCACAGCCGAAGCGGCACTTCATCCGCACCCACGCGGCGGTGACCACCGACGCCGGATCGACGACCTTCGCGTCCGTCGCGCCGAGTTCGCCGGCGCGGTCGATGAATCCCTTGAGGTCTTTGGTTTTCAGCACTGCCGTCACGTTCCTTCTGGCGTTGCGGAGATGGTTACCTCTACGGTATCTCCTCGCCGCCCTTCTCGGCGTTCTCGTTCGTGAACAGCCGAGTGCCGAGGGTGATCTTCTTCTCCACCGGCTGCTTGTTGAGGATCTTGAGCGCGGCGTCGATGGCCTCCGGGGCGCAGGTCGGGTATTGCAAGGTGGCCTGCAGGTAGCCGCTTTTCACGTACTGGACACCCTCTTTGGGGAGGGAATCGACGCCGACAAATCTGATCGTCTTCTCCCGCCCCTTGCCCTCTTGTTTGGCCGCGTTGTACGCCCCGTAGGCGCTCGGGTCGTTAGCGCCGAAGACGCCGTCAATCTTGTCGAATCGCGACAGAGCCGACTTCATCTCGTTCTGGGCGTGGTCTTGCAGCCAGGCACAATCGGCATCGAAGATGACCTTGATATCCGAACCCTTGATGCCTTCCATGAAGCCGTTGTGTCGGTCCTGGCCGGGCGTGGAAGTCATGAGGCCCTTGAGTTCGACGACATTGCCCTTGCCGCCGAGGAGCTTGACCATCTCCTTGCCTGCCTCGCGCCCAATCTTCACGTTATCTGCGCCGATGAAGCACGTGTACTTGTCGCCCTCGATGGCGCGGTCGAGCACAATGACCGGGATGCCCTTGTCCATCGCCTCGCCCACCGGCTTTGTCAACGGCACCGACTCTTTCGGGCTGATGATGATGAGGTCGACGCCCTGTGCGATGAACTCGCGCACCTGAGTCTGCTGATCCTCAGTCTTGTTCTGAGCATCTTTGAAGATCATCTTGATCTCGGGGTGTTTCGCGGCTTCGGTTGCGAGGTCCGCGTTCATCTGCTCGCGCCACGGCTCGCCGAGGTTGCATTGCGACATGCCAATGGTGAAGATCTTGCCCGGAGCGGCAGCCTTTGTCTCGGAGCCGGCCGGCGCGGGAGGCGGCGGTTCCGGCCCTCTCTTGCCGCAGCCGACGAAAGCGAAGCAGGAAACGACGACAACGATAGCCACGGCGATACACAGGTTGTGGCGACTCATAGCAGCCTCCTTCAGGCAGGTGTGAGGCAACTGACGAACCTGTCGAATACTTCGCGCGCTTCGCCCTCCGGCATCGCATACGGATCATCCCGGCGCCAGAGAGGGCTGTCTTCACCGTTGTGATTGATGAGGGTGACTTCGGCGTCACCAGCGAACCGCAACTCCTCGACGCAACCTCGCGCGCGGACTTCCAGTTCCTCATCCGTCTCATCGGACAGTCCCAGCGCGCGACGGGCGGTAAGGCGGCAGCGCATCTCGGCGTAGACGACCTCGTCCGGCGACTGGCCGGTGATCCGTGCTCGCGCCGCGATCTCGCAGTCCGACAGAGGCGCCAGGAAGACCCGGATGAGTTCGATGCCTGGGTTATGTTCGCGCGCGAAGTCGACCAGCCGCGGCACGAAAGTGTAGTAGACCTCCGCCAGCGCCACGCGGTGCTCATCCAAGAGCCGGGCGACCTCCTCCAGATCGAGGGCCTGCACCAGGAGGCTGTTGCCGTCTCCCGTCGGGTGGACGTTGGCCTTTACGAACCGGCCGTCGGGCAGGCCGACGATCTCTTCGCGTGTCCGGAAATGAGCGTCGCGGCCATCGACTTCACCTGATCGCCGTGGGCGGCTGGTGTAGAGGATCGTTCGGCCATACGACAACCCCAGCCTTGGCGCAAGTTGGCGCAGCTTGTGGGTCAGCGCGCCCTTTCCGACGCCGGAGGGGCCGGAGAGGGTGACGAGGCGGTGATTCGGTATGTGGGAGATACGCGGTCCCGCGAAACGTGCCGACCTCACCCAACCTGCCCCTTCGTGATGCAGTCCAGAGCGCCCACGAAGGAGCGGATCAGCCCGCACCTATGTGCGTCCAGTTCCGCTTTCACCGCGCGATCGGCGAAGTGCCCGTCTGTCGTGACGAACCTGGCATCCGCAACCGGATCGGCGTGGATGTGTCCGATCACAGAAGCGAGCATGATAGCGTCCTGGAGCCTGCTGACGCCGAGGCTGTCTCGGTACTCCAAAGCGCGCTCCAGTACGCTGCTATCAACAGGAACCGTGGTGGCCACAGCGGCAAGGTCACGCAGTGTGCGCTCGAGTCTGTCCATGTCCTTGCTTTGATCCTCGCGAAGCAACTGCACGACCACCCTCGCTTGCTGTGCCAGTTTCTGGTGATGGACCGAGCGTCCGACTTGCGCCGCGATGTCCTCGAGTTCTTTGGCGAACTTCAGCCGCTCCGATTGCCTGCGGTGGACAGTCGTGATCGGCTCGCATAGAGCAAACTGCGGCACCGCCAACTCTACGCGATCTGTGGCGGCCTGCTGCATGATCTCTAGAGCTGCCTCTGCTTCAGCCTGATATAGCGCGATCTCCAGGATGAAATTCGACTCGACGTAGAGCCTCATTCCCAATCCTCCATGCTGACACTGCCCCCCTCGATGTCTCGCACGAAGGACTGCACCTCGGGTGTGTCTGCGGACGGACGCCATTCGGTCTGGCCGCCGAGCGTCATGTCGAGCAGCCACTGGAACAAAGTGAGCTTGAGTTCCTCGTGGCGCAGACGCCTGCTGGGCGGCGCGGCCCGCGTGTACGCCTCGATGATCGGGCGCATATCGAATCGTGTCGCGTTCGGGCTCTGGGGCGGATTCGGGACCGAGAGGTCCCGCAGGTATCCCCAGTCCTGCGATGCGACCAGTAGATACCGTACACCGCGAAGCTGTGACTGAGTCAGGATGCGCTCCATGATCTCAACTGCCCACTCGGGCGTAAGATCTATGGGGTTCTTCGCCTCGACCAGCGCTACAACCCAGCCTCTGTTGTCGCGGATGGACAGGTCGGTGAGGTGCATCGTCATAGTCATCTTCAACACCGCTCTATTGCGCATTGCCCGCGCGTCCGACTACCACTGACAGTATACCACGGCGATAGGCCATCCTGTCCGCCCATCGCGATCTACCTCTTGTCCCGCCGCGTCTGGATCAGCACCGCCGCCACGATGATCGCCCCTTTCGCCAGCAGCCGGTAGGCTTCCTCCACCGCGTTGATGCTCAGGATCTTGTTGATGTAGCCGATGATGAGCGTCCCGATGAGCGTCAGCAGCATTCCTCCCTGGCCGCCCATCAGGCTCGTGCCGCCGATGACGACGGCGGCGATGGCGTCTAATTCGTAGGTGAAGCCTGCTTCGGGATCGCCCAGCTCCATGCGGCACGCATTGCAGATGCCGGCCAGGCCTGCGAACAGGCCGCATAGAGCATACGCGGCGATCCGCACGCGTCTGACCGGCACACCGGACAGACGCGCCGCCTCTTCATTGCCGCCGATCGCGTACAAGTACCTTCCGAAGCACGTGCGCGCCACGATGAGCGCCATGATGAGGATCGAGACGATGAACGCGATAGTGACGGGCTGCAGCCAGTCACCGGCCAGCCCACGCGTCATCCACTCGAAGAACTGAACCGGCGGCTTCTGGACCGCATACCAGTCCTGGGCCCCTACCTGGACCTTGATGCCGCCGGAGATGACCTTCGCCGCCCCGCGTGCGGCGACCATCATCGCCAGGGTCGCTACGAACGGTTGCAGGCGGAGGCAACTGACGACGATCCCATTGATTGTTCCACACAGCGCCCCGATGGCGAGGGCGATTGCGGCTGCGGCCACCGGCGAGAGGCCTTTGGCGAGCAGCAGCCAGGCGAAGGCCGTCGCGACCAGTCCGAGCACGGACCCGACAGACAGATCGATGCCGGCGGTGAGGATGACGAGCGTCATGCCGGCGGCAAGGATGCCATATTCGGAGTACTCGAAGAGCACATTGGCGTGGTTGGTGGGGGAGAGGAATACCGATGCGCCGGTGGCCGCATTCCGCGGGCTGAAGATCACTCCGAGCATGAAGACGGCTGCGAGGGCGAGGACGCCGCGGTATTGCGACGCGAACGCCAGGGCCTTCAGTAGACGCTCGGTGACCCCTCGGGCAGTCGGGCGGTCATCGATCTGCGACATCAGCGGCATCCCTCCATAGCGACCGCAACGGCTTCCCGGCACGGTTCCTGACCGGCGCATCTATATCGGGCCCGAACACGGGCGGAGTACCAGGGGGCCTCCGTCGCTGGTGAAGCGCTATCTCGCCTGGAAGGTGTTCGTATCGCGACAAACTTTCAGCGCTTTACGTGCGGCGTTACCGGTCCGGATAGCTGTCGAGCGTCATCAACTGCGTATAGAACCGCACGGCGGCTTCGACCTGCTCGGTGTCCACCCACTCCACGGCGGTATGCGCCTGTGCGATGTCCCCCGGCCCGCACACAACTGTAGGGATGCCGGCTGCGACGAGCTTGCTCGCGTCTGTGCCATACTGCACGCCACGGACGGTCGCGTGCCCGAACGCGGCTTCGGCTGCAGCGCAGGCCAGCTTCGCCACCGGCGAGTCCCTGGGGACCTCCATGCCGGGGTCCGCGAGGAGAGTGGTGATCTCCAGCGGGCAATCGGCTGCCCCCTCCAGGAATGCCGCGAACTCGTTCAGGGCCGCTTCCGGTTCCTCCGCCGGGAGCAGGCGACGATCTACCCAGGCCTCGCACAGGTCTGGCACGATGTTGACCGCTTGGCCTCCAGCGATCATGCCAACACTGACGGTCGGGCGGCCGACAAGAGGGTGTGGCGGATAATCCGAAAGGGTTTCGCCGTACTGCTCTACCGCGCCGATCACCTTTGTCATTGCGTAGATGGCATTGACGCCGAGATCGGGCTGACTGCTGTGAACGGAGAGGCCTCGTGTCGCGAGCTTCATTCTCAGGGCGCCTTTGTGCGCGATCACGATATCGAGTCCGGTCGGCTCGCCTACAACGCCAAGGGCTGCCTGCAGCCCGGTGTCGATGGCGCACTTGACGCCTGCGAACTGGTACTCCTCGTCAATCGTGCACAGGAGAGTGCAAGACAGCGGCGGCGCACCTTGGTTCGCGACCTCGGTCAAGGCGGTCAACATCGCTGCCAATGAGGCTTTGCAGTCGCACGAGCCACGACCGAAGACCTTCCCGTCCCGCACGTTCGGCTCGAAGGGAGGGATGTTCATGTGTTCGACGGCGACAGTGTCGGTGTGGGCTTCGAGCACGATGCCGGGGCCGGGATTTCGGCCCTCAAGCCGCACGATCAGATTGTCGCGCCCGGGGAGACAGGGCTGGCGGGAGCAGTCAAGGCCGCGAGAAGCGCAGAAGTCGGCAACATAGTCGACAACCCGGCTCTCGCCGTGGGTTTCGTCGAGGGGGAGAGTGTCCAGCGGGTTGACGCTTGGCAGTGCGACCAGGTCTCGCAGAACGTCGATCGCGGGGCTCATGCACGGTCACCGAAACGGAATGCGATTGCAGCAGGCGTCTGGGGTACTTCGATTGGCTGAGGGCAGGGACCTTCCTTGGGCAGGCGGGGAAGTCTCCTATGAGGCAATTGCAGAAGTCGCTGCGTCGTCTGTAGGAGCGGTCTCCAGACCGCG
>CAYWBK010000201.1:0-10872 GCA_964455745.1 uncultured Armatimonadia bacterium | reverse complement strand
GGCCCGTGATTCGCACGCAAGATGTGGGTAAAGCATAGCCGCAAGCGGAGAGGGGGGAAACGGCGAACGGCTTCCTACCCCCTCGTGGACGGCGACCTCACCCCCCAACCCCCTCTCCACTCGTGGAGAGGGGGAAACGGCGAACGGCTTCCTACCCCCTCGCCCCGCTTCGCGGGGCACTCCCCCTCCCTTGCGCTCTTCGAGCGCGTAGGGAGGGGGAGAACGACGAACGGCGACGGCCCCATCCCACCCCGGTTCACGAGATACCCCTCCCGCGCTATGTGCCGAGGGTGGCCTCAATCCAAGTCGGCCGGGTGTTGTTGCGGCTTCTTTGGCGGCTTCTTGCCGTGCGCCGGCTTGCCGTTTGCGGGTGCGCCGTTTGAGCCAAGCAAGTCTACGGCGCCAACCGGCGTGGCGGCTGCCTTCGTGCCGACGTGCACTTCCTGCGTCTGGGCGCTGTAGGTGTCGGTGTGCAATTCCTCCGGGGCGCCTTTGACGCCGTTCTTGGTGATAATGCGACTGACGGTGATTTCGATCCCCGGCTTGCCGGGCTTGCTGATCTTCCGCTTGCCCTTCGGCAGGTCCGGGTCGGGGATTTCCTTCGTCTGGAAAGGCGTCTTCTTGAGGTCGGAGTGGGTGAGGGCGACCTCGACCTTGTCCGCCTTGCGGCCCATGATCTTGACTTCCACAGTGCCGCCGCCTACGTCGCCAATGAAGACCACCGGATGCGTGTAAGTGTTCTTCACCTTCAGGTCGAGCTGGCCGTAGTAGATCGTCGCATCGCGGCCTGCGGGCACATAGGTCACCGGCAGGGAGTGGTGGTGGCGCTCGACGATGTCGAGGCCCGCCAGCAGGGCCGCATTGTACACTGTGCTGGCGATCTGGCAGACGCCGCCCCCTGTTGATGGCGTGATCTCGCCGTTCACGAAGATCGGGGCCTCGCGATAGCCCTTCGACTCGTCGCGCTCGCCGATGGCCTCATTGAGGGAGAGGATGTCGCCGGGCATCAACACCTGGCCGTTGATGTTCTTGATCGCAATGGCGAGGTTGTGGGTGCGGTCGACCTTGCCCTCGCTATAGTCGGTCTTGTAGTCCGCAAGGACCGTGTCGATGCCCGCGCAGTCGGTCGTTTTGACCTTGGCAGCGGCCTCCTTGCCGACACACTCGATCGTGTCGACCTTGCCGCCCTTGACCGCCGCGAGGACGTTGGCCTTCGTGGCCTCCACGTCCACCACGAAGCCGCGCTTCTCGGGAACGACCTCGACCTTGCCGTCCTTGACCATCAGCCGGGCGTCTTCGGGCTTGTGGCCGAGGCGCTTGGCCAGATCGGCGAGGGCGGCGTCGAGGGCCGCCTCATCCACGGCGCACCGGACGGGGATGTCGCCTTCGACACCGCGGCGCATTAGCCCGTTGATGGCGACACTGAGGAAGTTGCCGGAGCGCCCCACATTCATGGCCTGCGCGACTGCACTGTCGACGTCGGCCGTTATGCCGAGCGACTGCGGATTGATGCGCTCGTTCTGCTGGCCGAACTTGATCTCGATTGTCTCGGGCAGCAGGTGGTCGGTCTGCGTGTTCACGGCTTCTTTCGCCTGCTGCGCCGTCATGCCCCCGACCGGCACGCCGGCGATCTTGACGCCGTCCGCGATGACATCACTGGAGGTGATCCGGTGAGCGCCCACGCCGAGAGCGCCGAGTGCGACCAGGACGATAACTATGATAATGATAGCGAGCACTGCCAGGAGGCGCCCGGACTGCGCCATTGTCTTCGGCCCCATCGAACTCCCTTTCGGTCGGTCAGCAACAGCACGGCAGGGCGCCTTTCGCGGGCGGCCCTGCCTGATTCTTACTCCCTGACAGCCGCTTCACCCCCGGCCCCGTTCTTTCTTCAGGCGAAAGATGATGCGGCAGCGGCCTGGAGAATCGCGCGTGGAGGAGAGTGTCCCCCCTCGTCTTGCTTGTGGACGCGCGGTTATGCTGTTTGCCAATCTGAATCGGCAACGGGACGCCGCCAAGGCCGATCCCTCAGAATCAAGGTGGCTGCGCGATTTATCGCGCTTATGTCGTTCCGTATTCCGCACTGGTCCCGAACGCAACGACCGAATCAGGCGCGATAAATCGCGCGGCCACCTTGGTCTTTGGGGCAGTCTGATTACCGATTCAGATTGGCAAAGAGCACCACCGCGCGCTTTGCGCCATGAATGGCGCATCCACATGATGCAAGGTGGCTGCCTGGATGTCACTCCAGCTTGGTGTGGCGAGCCCGCATCTGTTCTTCCGTCGTGCCCAGTTCCGCCATCAGACGCATAATCAGCCCGTCTGCGGCGACAAGCAGGCACTGCTCAAACAACGAGCCAGGCGGCTGATGAGTTCCCCCGTTGCCGGGCTGGCGGCTGAGCGGGCAGCGCAAGTGTACCACAAGATCGCACACATGGGGAATGTCGGAATCCGGCGAGGCGGTGAGGGCGGCGGTCCTCGCGCCTCGGGTCGTGGCGGCCTGGACGATGGACAGCGTGGTGCGCGTGTGGCCCGAGCCGGTGCCGACAATCAGGAGATCGCCCGGCACAATCGCCGGAGTGATCGTCTCGCCCACGACATGCGATGAAATCCCGATGTGCATGAGGCGCATCGCGAAGGCCTTCATCATAAGAAGGCTTCGCCCGGCCCCGCCTACGAAGACGCGCCTGGCATCGAGGATTGCGCGACAGAGGGCATCGACTTGTTCGGGATCGGTGGCGGCAAGAGCCGCTGCGATCTCGTCTGTGATGATGAGTTCAGGTTGCTTTTCGAACATGGATAGGTCACGTACCTGGCTAATTGGGATGATACACGGCTTCCTACCCCCCCGGCCCCCCTCCACGGGAGAACGGCCCTACCCCGCCCCGCTGCGCGGGGCACCCCTCCCGTACCGGGAGGGGAGAGACTAACGGCACCTCACCCCCGGCCCCTCTCCGCAAGCGGAGAGGGGGGAACGGCAAACAACTTCCTACCCCCCGGCCCCCCTCCCTCGGAGGGAGGGGGGAGAACGACGACGACGAACGGCGAACCTCACCCCCGACCCCTCTCCGCAAGCGGAGAGGAGAGAACGGCAAACAACTTCCTACCCCCCCCTCCCTCGGAGGGAGGGGGGAGAACGACGACGACGAACGGCGAACGGCAACGGCGGTCGCGACAGGGCCGTTTTGCCGTTGATTCTCTGTTCAGCGTTTAGCGTTCAGCGTTTCCCTCACCCGGCGTGGTCACTGCTATGACGCAGTGGTCGAGGTCCATGTACTTGCGGGCCATGCGTTGGACATCATCGACGGTGATCTTGCTGATCTCGGCTGCGTATTTGCGGTAGTTATCGTAGCCCAGACCGTACAACTCGTCCAGGGCCTCGGTCCGCGCGCGGGCGGCGGGGTTCTGCAGGTTGATGTCGTGGTTCGCGAGGGCGATGCTTTTCGCTCGGGCGAGTTCGTCGGCGGAGATCGGGGCGTTCTGGATACCCTTCACCAAGGCGATGATCCGCTGGCGGACTTCGCCGGCTTTCTCGGGCGCGGTGCCGGCGTAGATGTCGAAGTAGCCGGGATCGAGGCCCCGTGTGGCGTACCCGAAGGTGGCATAAACGAGGGCGTTGCCGCGCAGGTCCTCGTGCAGCCGCCCGGCGGGGTAACCCAGCCCGGCGAAGGCGGCGGACATGATGTCGAGGGCGTAGCGATCGGCGGAAGTCCTCTGTGGCCCGATGAAGCCGATGTTGGTGATCGCCTGTTGCTGCTCGCGCTTCTCAACGACCTCACGAACGGCGGCGGGCGGAGCCTCGGGCTGAAGCTGCACGGGCGAGACGCGGCCCTTGGGCATCCCGGCGAAGGCGCGGGTGGCGAGGGCCTCGACTTGATCCGCGCGCACGTCGCCGACCACAGCCAGCACCAGGCTGCCGGCGCGGGCGAGACGCTGGTGGAACGCGATGAGAGCCTCGCGCGTGATCGCCTTGATGGAGGCGTCGGTGCCCAGTGAGTCCAGCCGGTAGGGGTGCGTCGGGAAGAGCGCGGGAAGCAGCAGGCGCTCGCCCACGGTGTCTACGTCGTCACTTTGCGCCTTGATGGCCGCTAGAGTGAGTTCCTTCTGGCGAGCGATCTCATCGGGCGAGAAAGTAGGGTTGGTCATGCAGTCGGCCAGCACCTCGAGGGCGGTGACGAAATCCGCCGACAGGGCGGTGGCGGATAAGCCGGCGGAATCCCAGCCGGAGAAGGCGCCGAACTCGCCGCCGCGGCTCTCGAGCGCGGTCGCGATCTGCTCGCGCGTGCGGGTCGTCGTGCCGCGCAGGAGCATCTCGTTCATCATGCGGCAGATGCCGTTGTCCGCGGAGGTCTCGTAGCGGACCCCGCCGGGGCCGGCGCAGATGATATGCACGCTCGGGAGGCGGTGGTCCTCGGTCACCAGAAGCGTCATGCCGTTGGGGAGGACCCGGCGGACCGTGACGATCTCCTGGGTTTGCTGATGGACGACCTGCGGTGCCGCCGCGGCGGGCGGCTTGATGCACACGAAGATCGGCCGGTCAAAACGGAAATACGTGCGCGCGACGCGCTGGATGTCGCCAGGGGTGACCTTGCTGATGGCCTCGACATACAGGTCGCTGAAGTTCACGTCTCCGGTGGAGATGTAGTCGTCGCCGAGCGCGGTGGCGCTGCCCTCAATGGTCTCGCGCGCGAAGACGTTCTCGGCGGCCTTCTGCCGCTTGGCGCGCTCCAATTCGGCGAGGCCCACAGGCTCCGTCTGCAGGCGGGCGAGGTGGTCGAGGATGGCTTTCTCGGCCTCATGGACCTTCGCCGGGTCGCAGGTGAAGGACACGTAGAACGTGCCGGCGTCGTAGGTCGGGGTCTCGGACCCGGCGTCGATGCTGTCGACCAGCCCGCGCTTCTCGCGCAGGTCCTGAACGAGGCGGGAGGTGTCGCCATTGCTCAACAGGTAGGCAAGGGTATCGAGGGCGTACAGGTCCGGGTGGTAGAGATCGATCGAGCGAAAGCCCAACATGCAGTAGGCCCGGCTGGCGGTCTTGTCCTCGATGATCCGGCGGCGGGGGCCGATCTGCGGCGGCTCGGCGGGCAACACGGGCTTGTCGAGCGAGCCGCGCGGGTACTTGTCGAGGTACTTATGGAGCAGGGCGAGAGCGTCTTGCGCCGCGAAATCGCCGACCACGACCGCCGTGACGTTATCGGGCACATAATAGGCGCTGTGGTAGTCGACGAGGTCCTGGCGGGTGAGCTTATTGAACATGGGCGGGTAGCCGATGACCCGGTAGCGCTGCGGATGGACGTGGAAGGCCGTCTCGGCGAAGGCGAAGTAGACGCGCCGCTCCATGTCGTCGTCGCCGATCGCCATCTCCTGCTGGATGATCCCGCGCTGGGTATCCACTTCCTTCTGCGGGAAGGTGGCATTGAAGGTGAAGTCCGAGATGAGGTCAATGGCTGTCTCGACATCCCGGGACGGCACGGTGGCGTAGTAGCAGGTGTGGTCGGTGCTGGTGTAGGCGTTCGCGTTGTTGCCCATCGCCTCAAAGACCGACCGGATCTGGTCGTGGGAGCGGGTGACCGTCCCGTCCATGATCGTATGTTCGAGGTAGTGGGTGATGCCTGCGCCCAGGTACTTGCCCTCGTAGACACTGCCGGCCCCCACGTAGAAGCGGACGGCGGCCACGGGGGCGGAGTGGTCCTCCTGGACGATGGCGGTCAGCCCGTTGTCGAAATGAGCGACAATCGGCGGCGGCGCGGGCGCGGCGAGAGCCAGCGCCGACAAAGCCAGGCATGAGACGGTGAGCGTTAGCAGCAAGATTCTGCGCGAATATGACATGATGACCATCCCTGTTTCGGGTTCGATGTAGGCGACTTCGAGACTGCCGGGCGCGTCAGTTGTTCTCGCTCCAACGCACGATAGTGTCTCCGCAGCCCACCCACAGGTTCGACTTGTCGTCGACGTAGATGCAGTCCACCCGTTTGCCCGCGTGCCCCTCTCGGTTGGGAAGCGAGGCGTTCACCGGATGCGGGGCCCAGCGCTGCCCGTCATAGACCAGAATGCCCGCCGTGTCCGTGGCAGCATAGAGCTTGCCGTGCGTATGGCGACCTGTCAGGCCAGTGATATGCGCCTTGCCGAGGAGGTCGGCGGGGGGCGTAACGTCGATGAACTTCTCCGTCTTGTCGAGAAGGTAGACGCGCGCTTCACCCGCGCTCTCGCCCGCCAGCCACAGACGCCCGAGATCGTCCGACTCGAGCAGGGGTTTTGAGAGCCGTGGCGCCGAACTGGTGACCGCGCGTCCAACCGCTCCCTGCTCGTCGGGCAGGCCAGCCTCATCGATCCGCCGGAGCACGGAGGATTCCTTCCCCGACCGATACCACCATGAGGCCGCTTGCGTCGCGTCCCCCACGAGAGCGGATTCCGGCTTCCACCTGTTCTTGGGCGGCGGCCAGTCAGTGATCTCAATGGATACAAGCCAGCCGACCATACCGACAATCCAGTACGGCCCATCGAGCTTGCGCGCTCCCCACGTGTGCTCGCACTTGCCGTGTGGTGATACAACGTACAACATGATATCCTCGAACCACACGTCTCCCGCGCCGTCGGACCACACCCGCTGCACGGGCCCCGTGGGACCCGGCGGCCCCAAGTATATGAGGCTGGGCAACTCCGGGAACAGGAAGTTCTCGGCTATCGCAGCGTTGCCCTTCAGCGACAGTAATCCCTTGTCTGTAGCGAGAAAAGTGCCTACGGCACTCGATGTCGCGCCATGGGCGCGAGCGCCTTGTGTCTCCAGCTTCACCCAGCGGGCGTTGCCTCCATCCCGCGTCATCGTCCAGACGACATCGTGATCGTTCGGCGGCTCACCGACGCGGGCTGCTACCAGCAT
Organism: uncultured Armatimonadia bacterium; assembly: GCA_964455745.1. Lineage (GTDB taxonomy): Bacteria > Armatimonadota > Zipacnadia > Zipacnadales > CAYWBK01 > CAYWBK01. The sequence goes on along the minus strand of CAYWBK010000201.1, from coordinate 3,995 downwards.
ATCGGCATCGGGGACACCGATGAGGAATATGTCCTTTGCCAGGGCGTGATCCTCTGATCGGGGAGCGACGGTCGATACCCGGACGCTTGGGCCTGTCGAGCCGGCGGACGCGTCGAATGCGGCCATGTGGTAGTACATCGGGCCCGCCGTCCAGGCGGCTGGAGCCGCCAGTGCACCAATGATCCCGGCAATCAACGCCACCCCTACGCCCGAAATACCATGCGTTGATCGGCGCCTGCTCATCATGTCACCTCGCCCACCGCAGCTCACAGGCGCTGACTTGACGCTACACGTCGGGGGCTCGACAAACAGGGCCTGGAGAGCACACCGAAGGTATCACATTAGTACGAAGATGTCAAAAGTTGGGCGGTGGCACCTACCCCGCCCCGCTGCGCGGGGCACCCCTCCCGTGCCGGGAGGGGAACGACTAAGAAGCACCTGCTCCAATCCCGGATGTACAGGAATCGGTGTCGCGGGTGCGGAAGATAGCCGGGTGATGATCCATCGTGATTCTCCCGGACTGTGCGTACTGCCGATCCCGTCGCCGGTGACGGCACAGGAGGCCTGTCAGGCCCTGCAGGACGCCTCGCATCCCTTCTTACTCGACAGCGGGATGCAGATTGGCAATCTCGGGCGGTATTCGTTTGTCGGGGCCGACCCTTTTCTGACGATCAGAGCCAAAGGCGACCAGGTTGAGATCGAGACTGAGGAGGGTGTCGAGCGGCGAATCGCGGACCCGCTCGCCGTGCTGGCGGAGCTTCTGGACCGATATGCGTGCTTGCGAGGCCCGGAGGCGGCTGAATGGCCGTTCGCCGCCGGGGCGGTCGGGTATCTGTCCTACGACCTGTGCCATCTCATCGAGCGCCTGCCGCGCACGGCGATTGACGACATCGTGATGCCAGACCTGTACTTCGGCTTCTACGACACCGCGCTGGCGTTCGACCACGGGACGGGAGCCTGCGCCGCCATCGCCGTCGATGTGGGCCGGGGCGACTGCGAGGGGCGGGCGAGGAAACTGGCGGAGATCGCTGCGCAGACGACGGATCGCGCTCTGGAGAGCGCTCCTACAGGGCCCGGCGGCGCAGTGGTAGAGGCACAACTTCGATGCAACTTCAACCGCGAGGCTTACGAGCGGGCAGTGGCGCGGGCTATCGAGTACATCTACGCCGGCGACATGATCCAGGTGAACCTCTCGCAGCGGTTCTCGGCAGACATCAGCACCAGCGCCTGGGACTTGTACCGGCGGCTGCGCGCGATCAACCCGGCTCCGTTCGCGGCGTATCTCGGCTTCCCGGACACGCAGGTCGTCAGCGCCTCGCCGGAGCGGTTCCTCAAGGTCGCGGACGGGAGGGTCGAGACGCGGCCGATCAAGGGCACACGCCCTCGCGGCAAGACGCCGGAGGAGGACGCTCGCCTCGCCGACGAGCTTCGCGGCAGCGCGAAGGACAACGCCGAGCTGGTGATGATCGTCGATCTCGAACGCAACGACATCGGGCGGGTATGCAAGCCCGGCAGCGTGCGGGTTCCCGAGCTGGTGGTGCTGGAATCTTACCCCACAGTGCATCATCTGGTCGCCACGGTGGTGGGCGAACTGGGGGAGAGACACGGGCCGGTCGATCTCATCCGCGCGACCTTCCCCGGCGGGTCGATCACCGGCGCGCCGAAGGTGCGAGCGATGCAGATCATCGACGAGTTGGAGCCGACGCAGCGCGGCCTTTACACCGGCAGCATCGGCTACATCGGCTTCGACGGGACGATGGACCTGAACATCGCGATCCGCACCATTCTCGTGCGCGGCGGGAAGGCGCACTTCCAGGTTGGCGGCGGCATCGTGGCCGATTCGGACCCCGCAGCCGAGTATTGCGAAACACTGGATAAAGGCAGGGCGCTGGCGAGGGCGCTCGGGTTTGAGATATGAACTTCACGGAGCGCATCTGGGGCACGGAAAGGCCACCGGGGTCGAGTCGGCGCATTGCAGATTAAGCTCGCCGGTACCTCCCGGTGCAGGTGAAGAGCGACCAGTGTTGTCTGGCATTCGCCTGGGGTGAGGCAATGTGAAGCAACTGATGCCGTATGAGGGATTTGTCCAGATCTACGATGTGCGGTGGGGGCAGTTCAGCCTCCGCTACATTCCGTTCCTGGAGACCGTTCTCGCGCGCCACGATCTACAGCCTGGGGCGATCCTGGACCTGGCCTGTGGGACGGGGACGCTGATCGCCGCCCTCGCACGGCGAGGCTCGCGCATTGTGGGGTTGGACATGTCTCCACACATGCTCGCGTCGGCCCGCCGCAACTGCGCAAGCCATCCGAACGTTAGCTTCGAGGTCGGGGATTTTCGGGCCTTTGATCTTCAGACGCGTTTCGATCTGATCCTTTGCTGCTTCGATAGCCTAAACTATCTCAGCCACGTAGATGAGCTTAGCGACGTCTTCCGATGCGTCCGGGCTCATCTTGGGTCCAAGGGGCTATTCGTCTTCGATGTTGTCAACGAGAATCACTGCCGGCGGGTCGCCGGTCACAGCGAGCAGCACGTCGTGAACGGCATCGAGTACACGGACACGACCACCTACGACCCGGCGACCAAGGACCAGGAGATCACCCTGGCGTTCCCGGCAGGCACTGAAAAACACCATCGGGTGCCGCTTGAGTATGATGATGTCTTGGCTGCAGCCACGACGAACGGTCTTAGCGTGGCGGAAGCTTTCGCTTCCTTGGACATGGCTCCCATCGAGTTAACATCGGAACGGCTCTTCTTCGTTCTGGGAGCGGCCGAGATGTCCTGAGGCGTCGCGCGGCTTGCCCATCGCGTAGGATGGGAGAGCGCACCTTCAGGTTGGCGGCGGCATCGTGGCCGATTCGGACCCCGCAGCCGAGTATTGCGAAACACTGGATAAAGGCAGGGCGCTGGCGAGGGCGCTCGGGTTTGAGATATGAACTTCACGGAGCGCATCTGGATAAACGGAGAGCCTGCAGATAGTGGCGCGGCGTGCGTGTCGGCGCTGGACCGCGGCCTGCTGTATGGCGACGGCGTGTTCGAGACGATGCGCCTGTACGGCGGTCGGCTGTTCCGGCTGGATGCGCACCTCGGGCGGCTGCATCGGGGCTTGCGCTTCCTGCAGATCACCGATGTGCCGCCTCTGCATGTCTTCGAGCGAATGGTGACCGATGCTGCAGAAGCCGTGAATGGAGCGGATGCCGCGCTGCGCCTGACCGTCACCCGGGGAGTGGGCGGGCTGCCGTCGGACCTGCGGTCGGCGACCTCGGCGACGGTGATCATCCGCGTCAAGCCTTTCGAGCCGGAGCCGCCGGAACGGTACGCGCGCGGGGTCGGCGTCGTCTTCGCGGCCTCGCGCCGCAACGACCAAAGCCCGCTGTCTCAGCACAAAACCCTCAACTACCTCGAAAACCTGCTCGCCCGGGCGGAGGCTCGCACGCAGGGCGCTTACGAGGCCGTCTTCCTCAACACGCTGGGCGATGTTGCCGAGGCGTCAGCGGCAAACATCTTCGTCCTGTCGAACGGCGTGCTCAGCACGCCCCCGCCGTCGGCGGGAGTGCTTGCCGGCGTCACGCGGGGGTGCGTATTGGAGGCGGCCAGCGCGCTGGGTCTCATCGCGCGAGAAGAGCGGCTGGGTGTCGAGCGCCTTCATTCGGCCCAGGAGGTCTTCCTGAGCAATTCCCTGATCGAGTTGATGCCCGTCACCGTCATTGCCGGGCGCCCGGTGGGCAGCGGCGTCCCCGGACAGGTGACGATGCGGCTCGCGGAGGCGTACCGGGAGCTGGTGGAGGAGGGGTGAACATCACCCCTGACCCGTATGCGCCTGCTCGGGGTTGACTGCCGTTCACGGAGGGGCCGGACTACGAGCGCAGCGAAGTATCCGGCCCCCGCCGTTAGCCCCCGTGCCGAACGGCTGGGGCCGGATACTTCGAGCGCCAAACGGCCGGCGCTCTCGTAGTCCGGCCTCTATGAAACGGTTTGTCAAGCGTGAACTTCACCG
>CAYWBK010000200.1:6416-10926 GCA_964455745.1 uncultured Armatimonadia bacterium | reverse complement strand
ACGGCGCAATGGGCGGAGGGCAGTTCGGCCCGCATTTGGCGCGATAAATCGCGCTACCACATGGTCTGAGGAAACAGTCGATAGACAGATACTGACGCTCGCGTCAGCACGGCAATGAGCGGCCCGCCCCCTTTGGGGGCTTGACGGCACTCACTTATTCATCGAGATCAGCTTACGGAGCTTCCGTCAAGCTACCCACACACATCGAGGAAGAACCCGCCCTGCAGGATAACGCCCCGGGCCCGCCGAATTGCCATTGCCCATGCAGCAGTCTGTCGCGACAACTTCAAGCCCGCACGCAGTGCGACGACTGGACGCGGGCGTTGCAGTTGCCCTCTTCTTGCTAACCCTCGCCACGCGCCTGCCGCTCATGCCTCCGATCATCGCCCATTCCGACGGGGCGGGGTATGCGTTCGGCATGGAGCACTTCGATCCCCTTCTCCAGCGCCCACACCCGCCGGGCTATCCGCTGTTCATCCTGTGCGCCAGGGGGCTACTGCCGCTGCTCGGTGACGCGAACCGGGCGCTGTTGATGATGAACATCCTCCCGGCGGCGATTGCCGTAGCGGCGCTGTACCTGCTCGGCTTGCGGATGTTCTCGCGGACGGCGGGGCTTGCGGCGGCGGTGCTGCTGCTCACCTGCCCGAACTTCTGGCGCACGAACCTGATGTGGATGTCGTACACCGCAGGAATGTGCTTCAGTGTCCTCACCGCGATGGCGCTGTGGAGCGGTCGCGAGCGCCGAGGCGGCGGCATGGCTGTCCTCAGCGCGTTCCTCCTCGGTGCCGGCGGCGGATTCCGTCAGCAGATTCTCGCCTTCATCGGCCCGCTGTGGGCGATGTGCCTCGCCCGCCGACCGTGGTGGCATCTCCTCGTCGGCCTGTTCATCATCGCCGCCTGCACGGCGGGTTGGATGCACTGGGCCGCAGTGTCGGCCGGCGGGGCAGATCGCTACCGAGCCGCCGCCGCCGCGCAATGGCGCGAGGCGATCTACCCAACCTCCTTCGGATATGCCTTTGGGCACGGGGGCTGGCCCGCCGTTGCGGCAACGGCGCGAGAGCGCCTCGGCACGTGGGCGAGTCTTCTGTTCGGCGGCGGTTCGCACGCCAGTTCGCTGCCCTGGGCGATCCTTGTGCTCTATGCGATCGTACGAAAGATGATGGGCGGCACGAGGCCCGGGCGCAGGGCGTGGTTCCTGCTCCTCTGGCTGACGCCGATGACGCTGTTCAACATCGTTTACCACATCAACAGCCAGTGCCACGTGCTGGAGTATTACCCGCCCTTGTTCCTGATCGCCGGGTACGGCTTGGTGCGGCTGAGGGACGATTTTGCGGCGCGGCTTCGGGGCATCCGGGGGGCTTGGCTGGCCGGGGCCGGGATCGCCGCCGCCGGAGCCTTCGGCGCCGCCGTTTTCGTTGAGGGCACTCTGCCGGCCTACCGAAGCGATGTCGCGACGGTTGAGTACGTGCTGCATACGATTCCGCGCGAGTTTCGGCCCGGGGAGACCCTCATCGTGCAATCGGACTTGCGGATGTACTTCTATGTGGTGCAGTTCTACCTGCGCGACTACGCCTCTTGTATGCTGGAGCCTACCCTCGATCCGCCGCGCCCCAGTCTGGAGTTGGCGACGGGCATCCACAGTCCGATGCTCCTCGGGCCGCGTATCCGCCACGTTGTGTTCCTCAACCCGGACGCTCGGGTCGAGGGAGAATCGCGGAAGCTGACGATGCCTGGCGGTCAGTCGGCGATGGCAATCCGCGATCTGGCACCGGAAGAGCGCTGGATGATCTTCGACGAGCGCGGGGTGCGGTTCCGCGACAGACCCCGAAGCTGACCGCTCGAGAGGCCGGGCCTGCGAGCGAAGTATCCGGCCCCCGCCGTTCGCCACCCGTGTGCACGGCTGGGGCCGGATACAGTTGGCGACCCAGGGCCGCCCAGACCGTCGGTGAGGCGGGCGGTCTCGCAGGTCCGGCTCCTCCGCAATCCGGCTACCCAGCCACCCCACGCAGATACCTGGCATCCCACGCGAGCTTCTCCGCCACGGAATCGAAGGTATAGAAGTCCTCAAGCGTAAAATACCCTGCATAGCCTGTGGACTTAATCGCTCCGATGATCTCGTGCCAGTCCAGGATGCCCCGGTCGAGACGCGTGTTCTCGGCGGGGATCATCGGAGCGGTGTCATCAGTCGGCAGCGGCGACGCGTTCTTGATGTGGACCGCTTTCATCAGGCCGCGCAGCATCTCGACCTGCACCAGCGGGCGCTCGAAGCCTTCGCGCACGCAGTTGCCGGGATCGTAGACGATGCCGAGGTTTTCCTGCTCCAGCCCGCGGAAGAGGTCGAGGATCTGGCCGGCTGAGGCCGTGAGCCGCCCGCCGTGTTGCTCGACGGTGATCGTCAGCCCAAAGTCGCGGGCCATCGCGGCGGCCTGCACGGCTTGCTCGCGGAACAACTCGCGGATGCGCTCGTAGCCCAGGTTGAAGTCGATGTCCGGGCCGGACACGCGGATATACCGCGCGCCGAGGCCCTGGGCGACCCGCATCGAGGCCTCCAGCGCCTCAAGCTCGGGTACCGGGGTCCCCAGCACGTGGTAGGTCGTGAGGCCCGAGACGTGCAAGCCGGCATCGGCGACGAGCTGCCGGACGCGGCCGACCTCGGCGTCGGAGACGTCCATTGGCAGATGCGAGCCGTCTACATGCTGGCGGATGTCCACGGCATCGAACCCGGCCTCGGCCGCGAGGTGGATGGATTCGTCGATGCTGAATTCGTGAGTAAGAAGGGTATAGAGCGAGAGTTGCATGGCTGTACGGCTCCTTCGGGGAATCCCCGGACGTGTGGTGAAGTGACACGGGTCACATGTCATTTCGCTCAAGCAAGCCGGTAGCCCTGCAAGGGAGGGAAACGTTGAACGCTGAACGCGGAACGCTAAACGCAGAATCTAACGGCAAACTAACGGCAAACGAACGGTAAAAGGACGGCGAAGTAAACAGCCAAGGCAAAAACGGCGAGGCCGTTCCTTTGCCGTTTCTTTGCCGTCCTTTTGCCGTTAGATTCTGCGTTCAGCGTTCAGCGTTGCCTTCACGATGTCGCCTGGGTGCTCCGCCATCAGTTTCAGGGCTTCTTCGGTCCGGTCGAGGGGGAGGCGGTGGGTGATGAGCGGGCGCGGGTCGACCGCGCTGGTGGCGATGAGGTTGAGGGCCTGGGGGAATGTGCCCCCGTGCAGCCGCGAGCCGAGGAAGTCGAGTTCCTTGCGCACCATCACGCTGCCGGGGATCGTGACCTCATCCCGGCAAAGCCCCAGCAGGACCACTCGCCCACTCGCAGCCACCAGATCCAGCGCCTGGCGGATCGTGGCCGGCTTCCCGACAGCCTCGACGACCACCGAGGGGCCGTCGCCGCCGGTCAGTTCGGCGATCCGGGCCGCGGCGTCGCTCTCGCCGGCGTTCACGGTTGCGAAGGCGCCCAACTTTGCGGCGAAGGCGAGGCGTTCGGGGGAGAGGTCGCAGGCGATGACTCTCGCGCCGCGTGCCTGCGCGACAAGCTGCACGCACAGGCCGATAGCGCCGGCTCCGATGATCGCGACGGTGTCGTCAGGGCCGATACGCCCCCGGTTGTTGGCCTCACAGCCGATGGACACCGGCTCGGCAAGGGAGGCGATCTCGTCGTCGAGGGCGTCGGGGACGTGGAATAGGCACTCCAGCGGGGCAACGAAGAACTCGGCCAGCGCGCCGGGGGCATGAACGCTGAGAACCCTCAGGTTGACGCAGCAGTTGTAGCGCCCCGTGCGGCAGGGGAAGCAGTGGCCGCAGGGCATCGCGGGGTCGAGCGTGACCCGGTCGCCGATGCGCCACGGCTCATCGATCGGGCGGTTCGGGAGGCGGAGAAGCTCGCGCGGGGGGCCGATGGCGACGATTTCGCCGACCATCTCATGGCCCGGAATCTCGGGGTACCTGAAAAACGGCTGAGTGCCTTCATAGGCATGAAGATCGCTGCCGCAAAGCCCACAGACATGGACCTTCACCAGCGCCTCGCCCGGTCCGGGTTCGGGCGTGGGGAGATCGACGATCTCGGCGGTCTTAGCCGCAAGAATGCGGAATGCGCGCATGGGGGTTTGTACCCTCCCGGTGGCCACGACGCCTTCAGTAGTGGCTGCGACAATCCTGTCGCGGGCCGTCGTTGAACGGCGATCCCCGACAGGATTGTCGGGGCCACTGTCTTCTCTATTCCCGGCAGTGGCCGCGACGCCTTCAGTAGTGGCTGCGACAATCCTGTCGCGGGCCGTCGTTGAACGGCGATCCCCGACAGGATTGTCGGGGCCACTGTCTTCTCTACTCCCGGCAGTGGCCGCGACGCCTTCAGTAGTGGCTGCGACAATCCTGTCGCGGGTCGTCGTTGAACGGCGATCCCCGACAGGATTGTCGGGGCCACTGGCCTCCCCAAACGGCTTTCCACACAAAACTGTAGAGGCCATTGTCAAGTGCTGGAGCCACTGCTATGGTCTGGGGCTACCGG
>CAYWBK010000200.1:0-6316 GCA_964455745.1 uncultured Armatimonadia bacterium | reverse complement strand
ACTGTAGAGGCCATTGTCAAGTGCTGGAGCCACTGCTATGGTCTGGGGCTACCGGCAGGGCCTTGGCCACTGCCCTCCCTGTACGGCTTTCCTGTCGGGTGCCCTCGGTCTATGCGATACGGATAGTGCTTAGGCGAGGTGACCAAGCCTGCCTTCACTGGGTTTTGGCACATGTACCATATATACGACTCGAACTCGCTCTCATTGCGGATGATGCGATCTCGGCGCTCCGTCTGCCACACGCTCCCGCGCAGTCCCAACAACCTGTTGATACGGTACGCGCTGACGCCTTTGATGGGCTTGAGAATAACTGCCAGATCATGCCACTGGCCGTGAGCGGACTCCTTTGGGCGGATAACGCAGTGCGCGTGGTCGGGCATGACAACACCCGCGATGAGGTCGTATCGGTCGCCATCGCCGTACAGCAAACAGTCCATGAGAATCTGCTGCGCGGCCGGAGGCAGCTTACCGCGGGCAGACCGGAAGGTGATGAAGTAGTAAGCTCCTCCGATCTGCCAGTGGGGCAGGTCATGCTTCCTGATGAGAAGCTCTGGCCCGACTATGGAACTGTCAGTGGCCGCGACACCCTCGTCAGTGGCCGCGACAATCTTGTCGCGGATAGACGGCGAACGGCTTTCCCCGACAAGATTGTCGGGGCCACTGCCATCTCCTACTGCATTGTCGGGGCCACTGCTGAAGTCCGTATTACCGCCGTTGCTGGCTGTTTGCATGTCCCCCTCCGTGCTCTCGCGACCTGCTCACAGGGCTTGGTTTGGGCGGCTGCTAGTGCTAGGGTTGCTCGCCGTCCTCGTCAGTGGCCGCGACAATCTTGTCGCGGATAGACGGCGAACGGCTTTCCCCGACAAGATTGTCGGGGCCACTGCCATCTCCTACTGCATTGTCGGGGCCACTGCCGGATGTTCGGGCCACCGCTCACTTCTCCATCGGGATGATGACGCCGCGCATGATGATGTCCTGCGCGAAGATGAAGACCAGCAGCGTCGGTATCGCCATCAGGACGAGCGCCGCGAAGATCATCGACTGCGGGGCCCATGCGCCCATTTGCTGCAGCCATACCATCAAGGTCCACATGATCTTGTTAGGGCACACTACGAAGGCCCACAGGAATGACCCATACGCGCCGGTGAAGGCCCCCAGGCCGATGACCGCCAGCACCGGCGTGGACATCGGCAGGCACACCCTTGTGAAAAGCTGAATCTCCGAAGCGCCGTCGAGTTCCGCTGCCTCGTATAGCTCTTGCGGCAGGCCGTCGAAGAAGCCCTTGAGCAGGAAGATGGCGAATCCGTTTGCCGCTCCGGGCAGGATCAGCGCCCAGAACGTGTTGAGCATGTGCAGGTTCTTCATCAAGAGGAAGGTCGGGATCACCGTGACTTCCGCCGGGAAGGCCATCGTTGCCAAACAAAACAGGAGAATTTTGTATGTAGAAGGCAGGTTGTAGCGAGACAGCGCGTATGCCGCGAGGGGGTTCACGGTCAGGGTCAGCAACACCGTGCAGATGACCAGCACCAGTGTGTTATACATCGCCCGGCCATGCAAGGAGATGTAGTTGATGACGTCGCGGTAGTTGCGGGCGACGAAATCCTTCTTGATGGCGCCCTTGTCGGCCATCATATACGACCACTCGGCCTCGCGGATCGGAAACTGCACGTCATCGAAAGACGCATACGTGGTCCCGTATGCAGTGTTCAGTCTGGCGATGTCTGTATACAGGCTGTGCAGGTACTTATAGTAGCGCGTCTCCGGGGTGTCGAGGCTGACGTACTGGATCGACACCTGCTTCTCGATGAACTGCCCCCAATCGCCGGTCGCCTGGCCTTCCCGCGGGGTTTCCGCTGGCAGTTCCACGGCATCGAAGCCGTGGAGCGTCTCCCAGGGGTCCTTCCTCGACGGGTCCTTGCTGGTATAGAGCTTGTGTAGGGACGCGATGTCGTTGTTGTAGCGATTGCGGATGTACGCGCGCCACTCCGGCAGCGCGGCGGCATCGACGCGGATGAAGTGGTATGGGCACTCGTTCCGCACGTAATCGACCCAGTCGGCGGCTTCTTTCGGGTTCTGCGGGATGCGCTCGTGCAGACGGATGTCGGTGAAGCGCTCGATCTTCACGCCCCAGCGTTTCGAGAAGGTCTCGGGCTTGTTGTCCCCGGCCTTGAACTTCAGCCAGTCGCGGTAGGCCCCGTCGGCGGGGGCGGGCATCGTGAAGCGTGGCGGAAGGCTCGCCTTGAACTCCATCAGGTCCTTGAAGCGCTGGTCGCGGAGGGGCTGGTAAACGCGCAGATACCACTGCTCGCGGGGGATCTGCAGATCGAGGAACGTCACCTGCGTGTCCATGTACGCCTTGTTGAGTTCCTCGATGTCATTGTGGAACCGCTTGGTGAGGAAGGCCTGATACTCCTGCGCTCCGGCGAGGCTGAGCTTGGGCTTCGAGACGGAATACGCATGGCTGGTGAGCGTGTAGTCCAGCGGCAGCTTGGCCTTGAAATCGGTGTAGTCCTTGATCGCGGCTTCGCTGATCTTTGCTGGGGCCTTGACCTCGCGGAAGTCGCCGATGTCGTCCCCCATGACGATCCCATAAAGCTGGGGGTCCTCGTTGAACGCGCTCTCCTCGTACTTCTTGTAAAGCGCCTCGTCACTGAAGAAGTACGCAGGGATGAGGCGGAATTCCTGGCTGTCCACGTTCGAGGTGAACGACATGCTGATGAGCAGCCAGAAAGGCACGACCATCGTGACTGCGCCGAGGGCAAGCACGAGGTAGATTGTCGAGATCATCGCTCGGGTCTTGAGGCCGCGACGACCGACTACAGCGATATGGGGCATGCGAGGACCTCGGAGTTGGATGCTGGATGCTGGGAACTGGATGCTTGATGCTGGGAACGGCGGACGGCACCGCACCGACGGCCCGCTCCACTCGCATCAGCTTGGCGCCTGTTTTCGCTGAACATGTCAACAAGAGGTAATTGCAAAAGTCGCTGCGTCGTCTGTAGGAGCGGTCTCCGACCGCGATTGCCGTTAATACGCCGCGATAAAGACATGTTTTCGTCTCTATAGACGCTATTTTAGCGCACTATGGGGTCCGGTCGCATTGCCGGGCACAGCCCGGCGCGGAGAGTGCTCCTACAGACTTTTGCAATTGCCTCATGTGGAAGCGCGATTTATCGCGCCAAATGCAGGTCGAACAGCCCGCCGTAAGTTATGCTCTTGACCACCCACAGCGGCATTTCGTCAATGTGCCGCAGCCCGTAGCTGTGTGTGGCGCGATTCGCGCGGTGAACCGCGCTTCCACATGGTTTGGAAAAGGTGTCGCCAGACGCGTGCCTCCAACTGTGGAGAGGAGAACGGCGTCTTATCCTCTATTTCGCCGCTGCCGTCCTGAACTGCAGGCGGGAAAGGATGCGCAGTTGCATGACGGTGAAGCCTATCAGCAGGCTGCCGAGGACCCAGGCCATCGAGACGGCCAGGCCGTACTTCAGGTACACGAACGCGTTGTACCAGATGTCGAGGCCCAAGACGGTCGTCGCTTGCGCCGGGCCGCCGCCGGTCATGACGAAGATCGCGTCGAAGCTGCGCGACGCGCCGATGAACGCCCCAACGAAATTGATGATGATTAGTGGCTTGAGATACGGGATCGTGATCCGCCGGAACTTGCCCCAGAAGCTGGCGCCGTCGAGGTCCGCGGCCTCGTAAAGCTCCTCGGGAATCGCCCGCATGGCCGCCAGGTAGATGATGCAGCCGGGACCGATGCCCGCCCAGATCTGCGAGAAGATGATGCACAGCATCGCCTGCTTGGGCGACTGCAGCCATTTCTGGGCTGCGATTGTCGGGGCGCCGGGGGCCAGGCTGACGCCGCCGCCGAGACCCAGGAGGATCGAGGCCGCGCCGACCACTACGATCATGTCCCAGAGCGTGACCAGTGAAATCGCCCAGCTCGGCGCGAGGCGGCCGTCTTTGCGCGGGCGCAAGGTGAGCCACGACGGCCCGGCCACGAGCAGGACAGCGGCGAGGATGACTGCCAGGATCGCCCCGACGCCGACCGGGTTCGCGAACCGCATTCGGTGCAGGTTCCCGATGGCAAGCACGATCTGGTTGAGAAGCCCGGACGGGCCTGCGTCATAGAACAGACGCCAGAGCATGTAGATGACGACGCCGGTAGTCACCGCGGGCAGATAGTACAGCGTGCGGAACATGACCTTCCCTCGCGGAACCTCGTGGAGGAAGAGCGCCAGGAAGATCGGGGCGAAGAAGCCGAGAGCAAGGCTGGCGCCGGCGTATTCGGCGGTCCGGAGCATCGTCTGCCAGAACTCCACCGAGAAGAAAGCCTGCGCGAAATTGTCGACCCCGACCCAGCGCGTCGGGAGGAGTATCTTGTAATCCTGGAAGGCCATTACGGAGCCGCGAATCAGCGGGTAGTAGTACCAGATGGCGATGGACAGCAGCGCGGGGGCCATCACCAGCCACGCGTAGATGATCTTGCGCCGCTTGGCCCCGCCGACCGTGTCCGTTACGGCTGCCGATGATTGCGACTTGATCTGGGTGGAATACTGGCCCAGGCTGACCTTGAGCATCAGCCCGAAAGCGAGGCCGATGAGGATGACGGCGACCAGTGTCACCCGGTCGCGGAAGGTCTTGACCGCCGGCGGCAAGCGGCCAAGCAGCTTCTCGTTCGTCGCCTCGACATCGTGCTTGAGGATGCCCCGAATTGTCTCTGGGTCGGGGTTCGCGAGGTTCACGACCGTGTCGAGGGGGATCTGCATCTCCCTGTAGATGAGCTGGCAGTTCTTGCCGTACGGCTCGGGCTTGGAGTCGCGAATGGCCTCGGAGAGAACGTCCGCCCAGCCGGGCGGCACATCGCGCACATACTCCAGGTAGCCGAACTCGTTCAGCCACTCGGGGTTCACGTACTTGGCGAATCCGGCTTGCACGAATACATCGGTTTTGATCTTTCGGGCGTCTTTGCTGCCGGTGAACTTGATGTAGTCCCAGGCGGCATCGCGAACGGCCGGGTCCTTAATCGTGGAGTTCAGACCGTACATCGTGGAATTGATCTCGCTGCCGCGAATGCCGGTCGGCCCGGCGGGCACGGGAGCGATGCCGGTCTGGCTGGGGTTGACCTGGGCGATGAACTGGTCTTGCAGGTATTGGAATACCATCCCGACCTTGCCGCGGTCCCAGTCCTGGGTGTCAAAGGGGTCGATGTCTACGACACCCTCATAGTAGGTGTCAGTGGCCTTGGCTTGCTCGACCGTGACTGTATGGCCGTTCTTGCACTTGGCCTCGGTCGCGCCACGGGGGAAAGCAACCGGCTCGTTACAGTTCGGGTACGGGCAGCGCGTCCACGGGCCGCGCCGCAGCTTCCAGTAGTAGTCGACCGCCTTGACCGCGCCGTCGTCATCGTACGCGGCGCGCCAGTCGCCGTTCGGATCTTGCACCACGGCATTGCTGCCGGCGGACCACAGGAAGCTCATGAACTGCCATGCGGCATCCATCTTGGAGTATAGCCCCAGCCCGAAGGCGCCGTTCTTTGGATCGCTCATCCGCATGGCGTAGTCGTACATCTCGTCCCAGTTCTGCGGGGGCTTGTTGGGGTCGAGGCCGTGCTCCTTGAAGACGTCCTTGCGGTACATGAGCGCCATGACGACAATGCCATAGGGGATGGCGTAGATGTGTTGCTTGCCATCCGGCGGGCCTTTGCGCTTGATGACTTCCCAGATTTGTTTCGGGATCAGCTTGTCGAGGTCGGTTCCCTGCTCTTTGCGCCACTGGGCGACGTAGTCGTCGAGCGGGGCGAGGAAGCCTTGGGAGATGAAGGTCTCGGAGATGCGGAAATTGACGTAAAGGACTTCGGGGGCGACTCCGCCGGCCATAGCCATCAGGGGGCCGGAGTCCATCGATCCGATGCCCTCAACATTGAGGCCCTCGAAGGGAAGCAACTCAACATTGGGGTGGTTCCTGCGGTACTCGTCAGCGATGGCGAGTGTGGCCTTTGCGTCCGGGTTGACCGCCTGGTCGCGAGTTGGCAGACCCCATACGCGTAGCTGGATCTTTTTCGCGGTCGTCGACTGGGCCGGAGCCGGTTGTTGAGAGGGTTGCTGTGCGACAGCGGTTGTGAGAGGGAGAATGCACAGGAGCACCATCCCAACAGAGGCAAGCCTTCTGTAGGGGGCGGGTCGCAACGGGTTTCCTCCAAGCGATGTGAAAGAGCGGGGGGGTACAGGGCACACACATACGGCCCGGCACAAGATCGGGCCAAGCGAACGAAGTATAGCACACCGGGCAATATGTGTACAGAGCGCGGCGAGCG
>CAYWBK010000199.1:6539-10929 GCA_964455745.1 uncultured Armatimonadia bacterium | reverse complement strand
CGCTTCAGCGTCCGGGATTCCCGCCGCATAAAAGCCTCCCCGTCCGCAGGACGGGCGGCCGAAGGCCCGATCAGCCCGCGTGCCCAACAGCTCCGGGCGGCTGCGCCGCCACCCGTCCTGCGGACGGAAACGGCCCTAACTACCGGCCACAAGCCGGACGCTGAAGCATCCGGCTGAGGGGCGCTTCGCGCCGGGCGTCCTGCGGACGCAACGACAACGGCTTCGTCTACGCCCTGATATAAGACCCCGGCCAAGACCAATTCGAGATCACTACCCACACGCATTGAGGAAGAGCCCCTCGCAGCGACGCGATAGAAAACGACCGACCCCGCAACTTAGGTCGCCGGCCCCAGCGCCCCATGCGCGACAGGATTGTCGCGCCCACTCGATCTTCCCTATCAGCCTATGAACCCCGGCGGAAGCGCCGGCTCGATGCGCCCTACTTCGTGACCCAGCACATTCAGAACCGTCGGTGCAACGTAACCCGCCATGTCCGCCGAACTGCGGGCGTCGATTCCGCACAGTCGCCTCAGCGCCTCGAGAAGCACCGGCGGTTGCGCCCGGTGGCTTCCGTCGCTCACTTTGATCGCGATACCCACGCCCAGCCTGGGCAGACCGCAACACAGCAGCCCCTCAGCGCCGCCTTTCATCGTGAGGTCGGCCGCATTCCCGGCAGCCGGGTCGGCCGCCGACCAAAGCATCAGGCGCTCCCAGAAGTCGCCTCGCGAGCTGATGAGATGGGGGTAAGCCCTCATTGCGCGGGCGACCCGCCCTGCGGCTCGGGCGGCATCCGTCCGCAGATCCACCGGGTTGACGAGTCGCGCAAACGAGGTGGCGATCGTATGAAGGGGCAGCGCGAACACCGGCGCCCCACAACCGTCCTCTCCAACCCTTATGCCCACAACATCCATCCCGCTAAACATCGCGACGTTCCGCAGGTTCGCTTGCTGGACCGGATGGTCGAGCGACAGGTACGTCGCGGGGTCCGCACCCATCGCGACACACGCGGCGAGCATCCCCGAGTGTTTGCCCGAGCAGTTGTTGTGCAGCGCCGAGGGCTCGCGTCCCTCGATGGCCAGTCGCTTCCGCTCCTCGGCATCGCCAGGCTCGTGCGCGCCGCACATCAGGTTGGCCTCGCTCAGCCCGATCTTCGCGAGGATACCCGCCGCGACAAGCGTATGCTCCGCAGACCCGGAGTGGCTCGCGCAGCAGATCGCCAGTTCGGCCTCGGTGAAATCAAAGCGGTCCGCCGCGCCGGACAGAACGACATTCAGCGCCTGGATCGGCTTGGCCGATGATCGGTAGAACGTCGGGCGGTCCGGGTCGCCCAGAGCGTGCAGGATGTTGCCGTGTGCGTCGGTGATGGCGATATCGCCGAAATGGACGCTCTCGACAATCCCTGCCCGCAACACGTATGCCAGCTCGACCGGCATGATGTCTTCCCTCGTCTCGATACTGATGCGTCAGCCGACAGCCGGGTCGCGCTTGATGGCTATCCCGTACTCTATCCGGCTTCCAGGCCCGGCGATGACCTCGTCGACCTTGAGGGTTTCCCAAAGCGGCGTGCCCTTGCGCTGCTTAATGACGACTCGCCGCCGCGCCACCCGCAGCGCCTCGGTGACGGTCCGGGGATCGAGCGGGCTTCGGTCGGCCACGGCCCGCAGCGGCGCCATCGCGTCGGAAAGCGTCAGCGGCCGATCGAAGATCGGGTCGAAGTATACGACATCGAACGAGCCGTCCGCACAAGTCGGCAGAAACTCCTGATACCCCGCCTCGTGCGCTTCGATCCGGCGCATCGCCGCGGTCACGGCCTTGCTCGGGTCCATATACTCCGCGAGGCCGGCGATGGTGAGTTGCGCCACCACCGGCACGACCTCGATGCCAACGACCTTTCCGCTATCGCCGACAATGTGCGCCACAACGATGGCGTCGCCGGCGCGCCCCAGCGTGCAGTCGAGCACTGCGTCGCCCTCGTGCAGGTCCATCGCAGTTATCATCGGGTCCCCGCGCCCGTCGGCGATGTTGTGAATGCGGGTCCGGGCCATGTTCGGATGAAAGAAGAATTCCAGGCCGGTTTGCGGGGCGTGGTATGAGACCCGCTCGGGGGTCACGACGACCACGCCGTCAATCTGCTGCCCGGCCTCCGCGCTCTCGTCATTGACGATGGTCTCGATACTCCGCCCGCGACGCTCGACGTAGCGCCCGCGCAGTCGCTCGGCCCATCTTTCGGCCCGGGCGTGCAGTTCTCCTGTTGCTTTACGCGAGGTGGTGACGATGATCTGAGGCAAGATCGTTCCGACCTTAGGTGGACGAGGGATATAAGCTGCACTTCAGACGAGACGTGGGCGAGAGGCCAATTTGTCGCCGCTGCCGTCGTCGTTGCTGTTCTCCCCCTCTCCACCCTGTGGAGAGGGGGCCGGGGGGTGAGGTCAGCCGTCCCCCTCCCGGCACAGGAGGGGTGGCCCGCCGAAGGCGCGACGGGGTGGGGCCGTCGCCCTACCCTCCCACCTTCCTGATCCCAACATCATCCACCCATACCTTCCCGCCTTGCGGCGCGATCTCGATGTCCAGGAACGTCGCATCGGGGTCCTGCCAGGTGACGGTCTGCGAGACCTTGTGCCACTCAGGACCGCCGGCGCTGCCGACCTCGAAGTAACGTTGCAGCCAGGAGATCGCCCCGTTGAACAGCGCGCACTTGACCGCTGCCGTCGCGCCGGGCTCGGTGCGCACCCAGGCCCAAATCTCCAGCTTGTCGCCCACCTTCACCGGGGCCCACGGATGGCTCTTCATGCCGCCATCGGCGGGCGTCACCACCGCCGACCGCTTCCCCGAATGCGCGACTGTGGCGTCGAACTTCACCTCGGTTTCCCGGAAGTACACCCATCCCCAGTTCTTCTCGAAGCCGGGGTTGTAGATCATGTTGCCGCCCTGGGCCGCAATGTCCGCAGCGGTAAACACAGGAATCTCGTCGTACACCGGCGGCTGGAAACCCAATTGCTGTGGCGTCACATCGAGATGGTGCGGGTTTTCGGGGCAGAAGGCGTCCCGCATGGCATCGAGGTACCCGAATCCGTACTGGGTGCACGGCTCGATGTAGCTGCCCTCACCGAACTCGTTCCAACACTCGGCGATCACCGCCCGCAGTTTCGGATCGACGTACCGCTTCGCAGCCTCGCACATCTGCCGGAACTTCTCGGGGCGGGGGTTCGTGCGCACCATCGCCTTGTCGCCGTACCACGGGCGCGAGTCCCAGCCGGGTGATACCGGGACGAAATACGGGAGCGCGGCGTTCGTGGTCGCCTGCTTCCAGATGTCCTCATAGCCGGTGACCATCGTGTCATACGGTGCCTGATTCTGGCCGGCAGGCACATTCACCCCGGCGTAGTTGTAGGCGGCGCAGGCCTGAAAGCCGGCCTTCTTCAGCGTCTCCTGATCCGTGTGTTGCTCGGCGACCGGCATCAACTCGACGCCAGCCTCGGCGCTCATCTTCCGCCACATCGCGGCGCAGCCCTCGACCCCGAAGCGCTTGATGAGCCGCCCCGGCTGTGAGACGAACAGCGCCGCCTTCCCATCGAACTTAAGGTAGTTGGGCTGCTGCAGGTAGCGGTCGCGCAGGGTCCGCGCGAGCAGCAGCATCTGCGCCTCAGTGTAGTCGGGCGGAGAAGGCTCCTCATTGCACCAGAAGATGCAGAACCTCATCAGGTCACGATACCGGGCGCGCAGGAAGCCCTGGTCGAGCGCCTTGTTGTGCTCGTGCACGTGTCCGGTTTTGTAATCGTAGTACCAGTCGAAGACGAAGAAGCTGATGCCGTGCTCGACCGCCCACTTGATATGCCAATCCGAAACCACCGGCTCGCCGTCGCGATAATACCCGAGAAGCGGGTAAGGCTGGTGGTACTGCGCCATCGGCACCCAGCGCTGGGCGGTGAAATGCCCGGGGAAGTAGTAGCTTCCCACGAGGACGGAGGCCGTGACCGGCTTCGGCTCCGGCACCTGGTAGGCCGCATCCTGGGCGGCGGCGAGGCAGCAGGCGAGGAGAGCGATGGCGACGAACGGCACGCTGCGCATCATGAGCGGCTCCTTCCCAGACAGGCGTTGCAGTGGCCCCGGCAATCCTGCCGGGTGGCTTACGGCCTTCCGCGACAGGATTGTCGCGGCCACTGCAGATTGGTGCAGTGGCCCCGACAATCTTGTCGGGGAGGGCTGCCTACGGCCTTCCGCGACAGGATTGTCGCGGCCACTGCAGTTCACGCATCCGTAGCCCCGACAATCTTGTCGGGGGCCGTCCTACGGCCTTCCGCGACAGGATTGTCGCGGCCACTGCAGTTCACGCACCCGTAGCCCCGACAATCTTGTCGGGGGCCGTCCTACGGCCTTCCGCGACAGGATT
>CAYWBK010000199.1:0-6439 GCA_964455745.1 uncultured Armatimonadia bacterium | reverse complement strand
GCCGCGGCCACTGCAACCTACCCAGTAGCGACCAAGCCTACAGGGCTTCCTTCGGCCACAACATCGCCGCACGCGCCTCGACCGCGTTCGACAGCGACTCATCGGGCAGCGGCGACACGCGGATCGGCAGGTCGCCCTCCAGCTTCGGCAGGGCGGGCAGGTTGAGGATCGCCTTCGCGCCCTGGCCGTGCGGCGGGTAGTACCAGCACTGCCCATTGTTGCGGATCGACAACTCGCAGCCCCGCGTGAGCGCCCGGCGCACGTCCACCTGCCGGTCGCCGATTGTGATGCGCACGCCGTTCGTTCCCGACAGCTCCTTAACCGCCTTCACCCCGTCAATGAGCACTGTACAAGTCTTCTGCGCAGGCATTCCATTATAGTAGAAGCTTATGGTGATAACCTTGGACAGATCCAGCTCCCCCGATTCGGGCTGCACCAGTTCGATGTACCGCCAGCCCTTCCAGTCCACCGTCACATAGTAGTCGCGCCAGCCTTTGGGATCGCGCGGCTGGACCTTGAACGCCTCGCCATTGCCGTCGCCATACAGCCAAAGACCGATGGCCTGCATCCCCCGCAGATCGACGGGCGCGGGGAACACCTTCGTGAACACCGCCCACCCATTGTTGTCATTGCGCTTGCTGACGGCCTCGAACTTGCAGGCGGTCTTGCCCTCCCGCACGTCCTCGGTGACGGGCGCGATGCTCATCGTGCAGCCCTGGTTGGTGGCCTGCGAGCCGTAGGTCTTCGGGTCGTACTGATTCGTGGCGAGTTGCGGCGCAGCCTGCCCCCCATCGGGGATCGCGGTCTCGAAGTCGGCCAGTGGAATGGCCTCCGGGCTGGTATAGCCCTTGCCGGGACTGACCGTGTCGCCCACCTTCACGTCGACCTCGACCTCCGCCGGCGTCTTGCGGTCATTATGCAGGGCGATCTCCTGCGCCGCCGGGGAGACTCCGGTGAGCATTTTCCACTCCGTATATTTCACGGGGATGAACTGCGCCGTCCCACCTGTCACGACCATGCGGAATTCGTTGCGCGGGATGCGCAGTTGTGCCTTCAGGGCTTCCGAGGCCTTGCCGGTCAGCCGATAGTCCTCGTACTTGCGGATGGTGTCGAGCATCTCGCCGGATCGAGGATGTCCCTCAAGCGCGCCGACGCCTGTCTCGATCGACACCGAGGCGTTGAATCCCACCGCCCGGCTGCAGATGTACTCGATGTCATCCGGCCGGATGTAGTCGTTGATCGAGTACCAACCGATGTCGATGGGCATGAAGTTCGCGTCATACCAACTGGTGAACGCGGGGGACCGTTGGTCCAGGTAGCCCTTGATGTCGCGGAAACCGTCCGCCGAGGCTGTGCGCCCGACGAGATGCCACGTGTACAGCGAGAAGCTGGACCCCTGGGCGTAGATGTTCTTCTTGTTCAGCTTCCGGTAGTACGACATCTGTATCTTCGCGTTGTAGTAGTCGCGGTTGCCCTGCAAGGCTTCGGAGCCGTCATAATAGACGCCGTCGCAGTCGCAGGCATTCCAGACCCGCGCCACGTTCGAGGCCACGCGGTCCATCAGCGGGCCGTCGGCGTTGTTCAGGAACAGCCCGTAGGACATATACAGGTGCTTGACAGTGTCCCCCGCCTTGTGGGCGGCGGCCCGGGTGCCGTATGCGCCCCGGATGCAACCCACGAACCCGAACGGGGCGTCCATCTTCCGCTCCCGATACTTGACGATCTCGTCGCCGATGCGCAGCGTCAGACCGTGGCCGAGGTAGCCGTCGTCCTCCGCCGGGAACTTGTCCGGCGCGGC
This sequence comes from uncultured Armatimonadia bacterium, assembly GCA_964455745.1. Classification (GTDB taxonomy): domain Bacteria; phylum Armatimonadota; class Zipacnadia; order Zipacnadales; family CAYWBK01; genus CAYWBK01. The sequence continues at coordinate 4,641 of CAYWBK010000199.1, read as the reverse complement.
GGGCGTGGGGATGAAATCGGCTTTCTCGTCAACGTCCTGCGCGAGCGGGCCTTGGGTGTCCACGTACAAGCCGTCGTCCGGCACCGGCGTGACCAGTGGGTCGTTGGGCGCGATCCCGGCGCTCAGGAAGTGCAGACCCACCTTGAAACCGGCTGCCTTGAGTTTCGCGACGGTCGCTTTCAGGCCTGCGAGACCGTGCGGGAAGTTGCGCTTGTTCACGGCGAAGGTCCCGTTGGTCTCAGCCCAGTCATCGCCAAGGATCTGGATGTAGGCGAAGTTCGCGCGCTTCGCATAAGCAATGACCCTATCGACGTTGCCCTCCGTGAGGTCGGTGATGAACAGGTACGACCGGCGCATGTCGTGCGAGAGCTTCGCCCAGACGCCCGACAGCTTCGGGCTGGGCATCCCGCAGGCCGCCTCGAGGCGCTCGAAAGCGCCCGGGAGTTCGCGCCGGGGCACGGCAAGCAGCGCGCAGCCCGCGTTCGCGAAGCCAAACTGGCTGCCGTAGGTGCAGGCGAGGTGGACGCCCTCGGGCACGTCCGCCGGATACGCGGCCCCGTTGAAGTCGACGGCCTGCAAGAACACCCCGGACTTGTCCGAGTACATGCCGCCGATCGAGCCGGCCACGATGCCATCGCGCTTGAGGACGCACTCGCACAGGGTGAGCGCGCTGAGGCCCTCAACGGGTCCGTCCTTGAGCCGCAGGACGAGCAAGCCGGGCTTGACGGCGAGATCGAAGACATACGGGCGCTCCTCCGCCCCGCACCAGACCCGCAACGTATTGCCAGCCTGCTCGAGACGGCCGGCCGCGAGCGTCTGCCCGCCGCGCACGACGGTCATCAGCGGCGTCGGCTTGACGAGGCGCTCCTGCTTTGTGACGGTGTCATAGAGGGATTTCCACGCGCCGTCAGCGCCCCAGACAATCTTCGCCGAAGTGAGATCGAGCGTCACGTCGGCGAGGGCGTCCGTGGCGAGGGTGAGGGCGGACAGCATGAGCACAACGGCTATAGTCCTCATGGATATGTACCGGCCTTTGCGAAGAAGTGATTAGCCACTAAGACACGAAGGCACGAAACGGCCCCATCGGTCCGAGGAAGGGCCGGACTACGGAACCGCTGCCTCTGCGGCTCGGGCAGGGTTCGCGTGGCCCTGACGGAGGCCCATCCTACGGCCTTCCGCGACAGGATTGTCGCGGCCACTGTAGATTGGTGCAGTGGCCCCGACAATCTTGTCGGGGATCGCCGTTCCATCCCACGATGCTGTGCATCCTGAGTACCAAGGCGCTACTCCAGCCCCGTCGCCTTCCCCGGCAGCAGATACAGTCCCGGTGTCTTCGACACGGTCAGGGCGATGTCATCGCCGCCCGCCTGCCGCACGCTCTCGCTGCGCCCGTTTGGCCGGATGACCGTCACCGCGCCGGGCGCGGTCTTCAGCCGCATCGCCCTCTCCCCCGCCTCACTCCAAATCACCAGCGCCGACCCCTTCGGCAGTGCGAACTCGAAGGCATACCCGTTCTTGCCGATGTCCCACTTCCGCGCGAACTTGGCCCCGTCCAGCGCCTCGGTCATCGCCGCGAACGCGAACAGCGCGGGCCGCGCGAAGCCCTGGTAGTTGACGACGCCCGTCGCCGCAACCTTATCCGCCTCGAAAGGGTACGGCCACCGGAAACAGTGCCACATCACCACCGATATGCCGTTGCCAAGCAGGTGCGCGTGGCGCTTGAACATGTACTCCGCCTGGTTGTGATCGTCCGGGTCAAGCATGTTGACCTGCGTCGTCTCGGTGACCCAGATCGGCTTCTCGGCGTGGTATGCCTTGCAGGTCAGGTGGATGTAGTCCAGCATCGTCTGGGTAGTGGTGAGGTCTTGATAGAAGTGGAAGTCGTAGATGTCGCACCACTTCGCGAGGCCCAGTTGCAGCGATTCCGGCCAGCCCTCCTTGCGACACTGCAGCTCGGTGATACTCCCGCCGATGATGACGCAGTTCGGGTCAGCCGCCTTGGCGGCGAGATAACCGATGCGCTGGGACTCGACATACGCCTTCGGCCCCTCGCGGTGGAAGATGTCGAACTCGTTGCCAAGCTGCCAGTATTTCACGTAGCCCTTGTAGCGCTGTACCGATTCGCGCACGAAGTCGGCGTACTCCTTCTCGGTAAGCTCCCCCCGCGCGAAGGCGTTCGCTTCGTTGATGAGCGGGCAGTATGCCATGCCGTAGCGTTTCGCCCAATCCATCGGTCGCTCGTCCCACGACCAGTTCGGGCGGACATAGCGGATGCCAAGGTCCCGCGCCAGAGGCCAGTTGCCTTCGGTGAGCAGACCGAAAGGCGAGGCCTCCGGCGGCGTAGTCACGGTGCGTTTCGGCAGGAAGCCGAAACCTTCATGAAGTTCCGCCTGCGGCTTGCCGTCGGCGACCAGCTTGACCGTCAGCGCCAGGTACTCGCCGTGCGGGAGCCGGGCGGCCTCGCCGAGCGCCAGATCGACATCCCGCGCCTGCCCCTGCGGAACCGAAGCGGCAACCTCCCCCGCGTTGAGCGCTTTGCCGTCATAGTCGCTGACATCGAAGGCCAGCTTGCAGTCGGGAGCCGCCCCGGTCACATTGCGGATCGTCGCGATCACATGCGGGTCCTCGGTGACGCCGAACACCGCGCAGGTCTTCGCGGAGCGGAGTGACAGCGCCCAAGGGGCAGGCTGGGCCCCGGCGATGGAGCAGTAGAGGGTCAAGGCAGCCAACACCCCGGCGACGAGCATGGTCCGAGTGCGACCCGTCCCGCCGTGGAAGCACCGCGTGGGGCGAGAGCCCCCTCCCCCCGCTCTTCCTGTGGAAGCGCGGTTCACCGCGCGATTCGCGCCATGAATGGCGCAGCCACATGATGCAAGAAGGGTGGCCTGTAAGGTCCCATCCTTGACGCCCCTGTGCGCCGTTCTCCCCCTCCCTACGAGGGAGGGGGAAACGGCCCGAAGGGCCGAGGGGGTAGGAGACGTTTCCGCCGGGTGACGCTGCGCAGCGCCCTTGCGATCCATTCCAACTTCGCCTCCATCCCTCATCGCCCTCTCACCGCCTTGGTCTCCGCCATCGACAGCGGCGTCAGCTTCATATCATCCCACCATACCTTCCCCACCGCATCCTGAAGCTGCAGGTAGATGTTGAGAAAGTCCGTCTCAGGCTCGAACTCGCGCATGACCAGGGTCTCCTCGTGCCAGTCTTGCCGGCCCCTACCGTGGCAGAACTCGTCGGTGTGATCCTGCGAGAACCACCAGCCGAAGCCCTCGCCGTTGGCCTTGAAGGGGATCGCCTGGACGCATGACAGCCCTGCGGTCAGGTCGGTTTTGAGCTTGAATGACAGCCGATACGCCCGCCGGGGGTCGATGCGGACGTGGATCGCGACGGTCGTGAAGCTGCACTCGGGGAAGCCGTCGTAGCGCAGAGACCGCTTGCCCTCCGCGTACACCTGCTCGTCGATTGCCGGCTTGCCGAACTCGACGTACCAGCCGCTCAGGCCATCCTCGAAGCCGGGGTTGGGGAGCAAGTTTGCCGGGAAATTCGCGTCATCGAAGCGCACACCGGCGTAATCGGCATCGGTGATCGGCTTCTGCCCGCCGAGCGGCACTTGCACGCCCTCCTCGGCGAGGGAGAACTCGTCGAACCACGCCGTGCCCGTCCCCACGACCCAAATATACGAATACATCCGCACCGCATCGGGCGGGAACGGCGGCACCTTCACCTCGAGCAGCGTCCAGTCATGGGTGCCGGAGAGCCGCGAGGCCGGGCCGAGATCGAGGAACTCCAGCGGCTTGCCCTCGGCATGAGGCTGCAGGGCGATGGCCGCCTCTCCGGCGATGTCTTTTGTCTTCACCCAGCAGCGCATGACGTACTGCTTGCCCTTCTGGATGGTGTTGCCGTTGATCTGCAGGGCGCAGCGCTTTTCGGTCGCACTGCCCTCGATGCGCAAGGAAGCCTTGCCGAACTTCTTGACCTCGCGGTCGAAGCTTATGCCCGGAGTTCCGCCCTGCGCCCAGCCGATGTCCCGCCAACCGGCCTCGTCCCAGACGCCATCGAAGCCGCAGTAGTTGAGCACCCCGTCGGGCCATCTCGCGAAAGCGGCGGAGGCGATGAGGAGGCACAGCAGGGGCACGGCGACGCGCAGTGCGTCTGTCAGGCGGGTGCGACTCACGGGCGGGCTCATGGAAGTCACCGTTCATACAGAGTGGATGATGTCGGGGTGGAGTATTGAGCGAGAAGGGGCGGGGGACCTTCCGGTGTCGGGCACGTTCCCAATGTGTGGGTCGCATGACGGGGGTGCTGTGAGCGATCTCGATGGAGGAATGAGCGCCGTCAAGCCCCGCAAGGGGCGGGCCGCCAATTGCCGACAGCGACAGCCCGTGGAATCCCCCGGCCGGTCAGGCCCCAAGAGCCCCGTCAGGGACGACCGCATGGCGGCACAGGGCCGGTCGCCTCTCAGGTGGCTCGTGCAGCAGCCGTGCGAACGGCATTGGACCACCGAGACACAGAGGGCACAGAGAACGACTGGGAAGCGGCCCGCCTGCCCCACGACAGGCGTTAAGGGACGTTGCCGTTCTCTGTGTCCCCTGTGGTAGTCTGGGAAGTCGGGCGCTCCTGAGAGATGAATGTTGTTCTCGTAGG
>CAYWBK010000198.1:0-11018 GCA_964455745.1 uncultured Armatimonadia bacterium | reverse complement strand
AGTCGAGAGACACACCCCTGAGAAGGCGAGGCAGCCGATATGTCGTGGCGCGATTACGACGATTACTACCCTCGATACCCGAAGACGAAGCCGAAGGCCGTCGAGGGCGGCATCAAGGCGGAGGCCCGGCGGGGCGGGGCGGGACGCAACTGGTGGGCGAAGCGCTGGATCGCGGTGCTGGAGAGCTTCGACATCGGGGCACGGATCGGACGCGGGCGCAGTTATGCGCGGCAGGGACAAGTCCTGGATGTGGATGTGGATCGCGAGATCGTCACCGCCCAGGTGCAAGGCTCGCGCGACCGCCCGTACAAGATCATCATCCGCGTGAAAGCAATCACGCCGGAGCAGTGGTCGGCTCTGGCCGAGAACCTGTCCTCGCAGGCGATCTTCGCCGCCAAACTCCTCGCCGGCGAGATGCCCACCGACATCGAGACCGCGTTCGAGCAAGTCGGCCTGTCGCTGTTCCCGACCCAGCACGATGACCTCGAGACCCGCTGCTCGTGCCCCGACTGGTCGAACCCGTGCAAGCACATCGCCGCCGTCTACTATGTGCTGGGCGAGGAGTTCGACCGCGATCCGTTCCTGATCTTCCGCCTGCGCGGGATGGAGCGCGAGAGCCTCGTGGCCCTGCTGAGCGCGTCGGTCTCCGGCGACCCGGGGGGCGAGGCGGCCAGCTCTCGCCCGGAAGCTGCGAGCGCGCAGGAGCCGGAGGAGGCCTCCGAGCCGCTGCCCACCGATCCGCCCACTTTCTGGCATCACGGCCAGCTTGGCGACGACCTCCTTGGTGAGATCGTCATCCCGGATACCCCGGCAGCGCTGCCGCGACGCCTGGGCAGATTCCCCTTCTGGCGCGGGAAAGACCCGCTGCTGTCCTCCCTGGAGCCAATCTACCGCGCAGCCTCGCAAAGGGGCATGGCAGCCGTGTTGCCGGAGCAAGATCAGACAGAGAGCTAAACAGCGAGCGAGCGGTGGTCCGCTCCCTCGCTGTTAGGCCGTTGCCGTCAATTGCCGTCAGCTCATCATTCATCATTCCGCGTTCATCGCTCGCCCTAACGCCACATCACCGGGCTGTCATCCGGCAAGGTGGACATCACGTCATCGCCGAGGCGGCTCAGTTCGGCGAGGTCGGCGTCCGAGAGCGCCCAGTCCGCCGCGCCGACGTTCTCCTCAACCTGCGATGGCCGGCGCGCGCCGACGATGGCCGCGGTGAGGCCGGGCTGCTGGATCAGCCAGCGCAGGGCGGTCTGCCCCGGCTTCTTGCCGTAAGACGCGCCGATCTCCCTGATGCGCGCCACGGCGGCGAGGGCGTGCTCGAAGGTCTCGCCGTTGAACAGCAGGCTATGGTTGCGATGATCGTCGGCCGGCGGGCGGTTGTCCGGCGTGTACTTGCCGGTGAGAAGCCCCTGCGCCATCGGGCTGTAGGCCACTACGCCGATGTTCCGCTCGATGCAGAACGGCACGATTTCCTTCTCCACATGCCGCCAGAACAGACTCCACGGCGGCTGAAGCGATTCCAGCTTACCATACTTGCGCGCGTCTTCCATCTGGGCCGGATCGAAGTTCGAGCAGCCGATGACGCTGATCTTGCCCTGCTCCTGCAGCTCGACGAGAGTCCCCATCGTCTCCTCAATCGGCACGCCGGAGCCGCTCGGCCAGTGGATCTGGTAGAGGTCGATGTGGTCGGTCTGCAGGCGCTCCAGGCTGGCCTCGCAGGCGGAGAGGACGCCCTCGCGGTGGAGCTTGTGCGGGGAGACTTTGGTGGCGATGAGCATCTTGTCGCGCCGATCGGCAAGGGCCTGGCCGACGACGCTCTCCGAGTGCCCGTCGCCGTAACCCTCGGCGGTGTCGACCCAGTTGATGCCGAGGTCGATGGCGGCGTGGATCGCGGCGATGGATTCGCTGTCATCCGCGCCGGCCCACATTTCCTTGCCCATCACCCAACAACCAAGGCCGACGACAGAGATGTTGAGATCCGAGTTGCCTAGTTTGCGGTATTCCATGAGCGTGTGCCTCCGGAAGGATGCTGGTTGCTTGATACTGGATGCTGGATACTGGGACCGCCGCTTGCGGCGGTATGCTGGATGCTGGGAATGGCTTGACGGCGAGCCCTTCCCAAACTATCGCGTGGAGCGGGCGTCTCGCCCGCCGCCGTTTGTCGTTGCCGTTTGTCGTTCCCCCCTTCCCTGCGCCGACCGCAGGTCGGTAGAGGGAAGGGGGGATAGGAAGCCGTTGCCGTTCTCCCCCTCCACTCGTGGAGGGGGAGCCGGGGGGTGAGGTGCCGTCCCCCTTCACCACGGAAAGAACTTCGCCAGGTCCTGAATCGTTGCGGTTCGGGCCAGGCTGCGGCATAGGGAGAAAACCTCGGCGTAACGTGCTCCGACCGCGGCTCCGTGCAGCTCGGCCACGCTGCGGGCGATGTCGATAAGTCCGAGGCCGAACTGCCCTGAGATAAAGGGATGCTGGCTCTCGTGGCACATCAGGGCGGCGATTTTGAGTTCGTAAGTGCCGGTGATGTCCACCCAGACGTCCGGGACGAAGGGCGCGGGCGGGTAGGGCTGAGCAAAGAGCACTGTGGGCACGCCTGAGGACGCCGGCTTCTCGCCAACGATCGCCGGATTACTCGCGTTCATGCTCGCATTGAGGGCCAGTTCCGCCACTGTACGATGGTGATGATGGAAATCATCGAGCGGCTGGAGGATCAGCAGGTCGGGGTCGATTTCTCTCAGCAGGTCCCGGAAGCGCGTCTCCAGGTCGCTGTAGCAGGTGCGGCAAAGTTGCATGATCTCGTCGTCGCCGATGTTCATCCACTTGAGGTTGATGCCCAGCATCCCGCACGCACAGGCGATCTCGCGCCCGCGAGCCTCGGCGCGCTCCTCCGGGGTCTTGTCGGGCATCCCGCCAAGGTTGCCGTTGCAGGCCACCGCGAGTGTTACGTCCAGGCCGGCGCTCACCTGCCCGGACAGTGTGCCGGAACACCAGACCTCGTCGTCGGGGTGACAGACGATCGCCAGGATTCGAGCCGGATCGTGCATCGCATTCACCTCTCCGATGCTCTATTCCACCGCCGCGACAACTGTCCTTCCTGCATACCTGGCCACAGAGTCGAGACGTGCCAAGGCTTCGAGGGCGCTCTATCGGCCGTGCCGCCACCGGCGAAGCGGCGTCGAACCTGTGGAACGGTTCGCAGTAAACGCGTCGCCCCTATCCCCTATCCCCTATCCCCTATCCCCCACCCCCCTCACTTCACTTCCAGCCGCAGCCGGTTCAGGACAATCGCCTGGTCGGTCTTGCCATACGGGTCGTCGTTGCCGATGTGGCCCACGGCGAGGATCGTGCCGTCGTCAAGCTGCACCGCGTGGGGATAGTAGCCTGTGCCGGGGCTGTCTAACTTCGTCCAGGTCTTGCCACGGTCGGCGGTCCAGGAGATCGCCGTCGGGGCGACGTGGAGAATGACGCCCTCGCGGGTGAGCAGAAGCTCGGGGTGGCCGTCGTGCGGGAACGGGGTGGGCACGATCGGCCCCGGTTCCCAAGTGTCATCCTTCTTCGTAAGGATGCACTGGCGGCGGTCCTGGGCTACGGCCGTGCCGGGGCCGTACTGAATGGCGCGGATAACGGCCAGCAGATCGCCGTTCTCCAACTCGGCGGTGTCCCACTCCTCGCACGCACAATCCGCCACGGTCCCCACGTACAGCGGCTCGCCCCACGACTTGCCCGCCGGGTCCTTGCTGACCCACAGGCAGTGGCGGGTCTTGGTACACAGGTCGTTCCACTGCCAGTTGTCTGGATCGCAGGGCGCGGTTCCCCCGGTGACGATCAGCCGGCCGTCGCGCAGTCGACGGATGCGGGTGGGGAAGGTCTGCAAGTGCGGGTCCGGGGACAGATACTCCGGCGGCCCCCAGGTCTTCGCGCCATCGGTCGAGCGCTGCAGGAAGCCCGTCGCGCGGACATCGCAGTAGGTGAGCGACTGCCCCCAGCCCGGCCGCAGCAGCGTGCCGTCGGCCAGCACCAGGACGGAGCCGTTGCAGAAGCCGTTAAGGGCGGAGCTGAAAGTGTCTGAGGCGTACTTCGTCCACGTCGCGCCCCTGTCGGTCGAACGCAGGCACAGATTCTCCTGGGTCAGGCCGGTGAAGTCATAAGCGGGGATGTCCTGCTGCGCGGTCGGCAGGCGCTTGAGAATCTCCTTCGGCGCGCGCTGCCGCCAGCCGGTGAGCGGGCCGGTGACCTGAGTGAAGGAGACCATCACACTGCCGTCGGGCATCGTCCAGATACCCGCCCAGCTTGTGTAGCCGGGCGTCTGCGGAGAGTGATAGATGGTCGTGCGCTCGGCATCTCGGGCGATGACTTGCATGGCGAAGGCCTCCGGGGCGACGATCAGTAAGAACGCAGCGATGATGGCGCGGGGGTTCATGAGTGGGCTCCTGGAGAGGCGGCGTGAACGGCGACCTCACCCCCGACCCCCATAGGCGCTAAGTTAGGGCCAGACGCCGTTCAAGGAGGGGCCGGACTACGAGAGCGCCAGCCGTATCGGCGGTCGAAGTATCCGGCCCCAGCCGTCCCGCGGGGTGAACGGCAGGGCCGGATACTTCGCTGCGCTCGTAGTCCGGCCCCTCCACACGACCTGCACCGCCTAACTTAGCGCCTATACCCCTGGCCCCTCTCCACAGAGTGGAGGGGAGAACGGCCACGGCACGCGTGAGGCTATCAGCCGAACGCACCGGCGGCCTCACCGGCGGCCGGCCCGGGCGTCTGGCCGGCGACCTTCGCGAACTGACGGTGGTAGAGGACGGCGTAGGGGCCGCCGGCCGCCAGCAACTCCGCGTGGGTGCCTGACTGCGCGATCCGGCCGCGCTCCAGCACGATGATCTTGTCGGCGCTGAGGATCGTGGACAGGCGGTGGGCGATGACCAATGAGGTGCGCCCCTTGAGCAGTGCCTCCAGCGCCTGCTGGATAAGATACTCCGAGGTGGCGTCGAGACTGCTGGTGGCTTCATCGAGGATCAGGACGCGAGGGTCCTTGAGCAGCGCCCGCGCAATCGCCAGCCGCTGTTTCTCGCCCCCCGACAGCCGGAAGCCGCGCTCCCCCACCACCGTCTCGTAACCGTCGGACAGCCCCAGCACGAAGTCGTGGATGTTCGCCGCCTGCGCCGCGGCGATGATCTCCTCATCCGTGGCGTTCGGCCGGGCGTACAGCAGATTATCGCGGATGGTGGCGTGGAAGAGAAAGGTATCCTGGGTCACGGCGGCGAGGTGCAGCCGAAGGCTGTCCTGGGTGACCTCGCGCAAGTCGTGACCGTCGATGGTGACGCGCCCGCCGGTAGGGTCGTAGAAGCGGGGCAGCAGGTAGGTGATTGTGGTCTTGCCTGCGCCGCTCGGGCCGACCAAGGCGACACGCTGCCCCGGCAGCACCTCAAAGCTAACTTCCTTCAGGGCGCGGCGATCCCTGTCGGTGGCGGCATCCAGGGGCGCGCGCTTCCTGCCCGGCGCCCTCGCCGCGCGTGGGTACTCGAAGCTGGCTTCCTCGAACCGAATGTGTCCCTGCAGGTCGGTCAGATCCGCCGCGTCCGGGGCATCTTCGACATCGGGCTTGCGGTCTAGATACTCGTAGATGCGCTCGAACACCGCCAGCGCCCCCTGGAGAGCGACGTACACATCCGCAAGCTGCCCTATCGGCCGATACAGGTTCGCGAGGTACGCCACGAAGGCGATCAGTGTGCCGATGGACAGCACGCCCTCGATGACGCGCACTCCGCCATAGCAGTACACCGCCGCCGGGCCGATGACGCTGAACACGGCGAGGACCATGAACAGCCATCGTCCGACCATCGACTGCTTGACGTTGAGGTCCATGACCTCGCGATTGCGCTGAGAGAAGGTGTTCGCGTCGGCTTTGGCCTGGCCGAAGAGCTTGGTGAGCAGCATCCCGCCGATGTTCAGGCGCTCCTCCATGAAGGCGACCAGGTCGGCCTGGCGCTCTTGCGTGAGTAGCGACAGGCGGCGGCGGATCTTGCCGACGTAACGCGTGGGGAAGTAGAAGCTTGGCACGACGATGACCGACAGCAGCGCGAGCCAGGGGTCCATCGAGAAGATGACGATCAGCGTCACCGCGAGGGTGCAGACGTTGCTGGCGATGGAGACGACCGTGCCCGTGGCGACTTCCTGGACCGCGGCGACATCGTTGTTCAGCCGAGAGACGATCTCCCCCGCCCGGGTGACGGTGTAGAAGCCCAGCGACTGGCGCTGGAGGTGTTGATAGAGCTGATTGCGCAGGTCGAACATGATGGACTGCCCGACGCGCATGCTGAGCCAGTTCTGCAGCACGCCGATCATGTTGGACGCGATGGTGATGCCGACGATCGCGCCTACGAACTGATACAGCAGGCGCATGTCCTTATTGGGGATCGCCTGATCGAGGATGCCGCGCACGCACAGCGGCGGGAGCGCGCCGAGGGTCGCAGTGGCGAGGATGCACAGGAGGATGACGAGCCACTGCAACCAGTAGGGCTTGAAATGCTGCAGGACGCGGCGCAACTGGGCGCGAGAGACCTTCAGCGGCGGAAAGTCGCTGCCGCCGGATACGTGGCGCTGCAGCCCGAAGGTTCGGGGCATCGCGCCGAGGGTCCTCTCGAAGCCCATTCCGCGCATGAACGCGCCTTGCCCCTCGTAGAGACGCCCCGGCGGGGCGTCTGTACCCGCAACGACCGTGCCCGCCTATCGTAGAGACGCCCCCGGCGGGGCGTCCGTACCGGCGGGAGCCCTCGCGCGTCGGTCTCGCACGGCGCAGACGGCATCGCGGGCGGGACGCCCGCGCCACGCGAACGGCCATAGAGACGCCCCCGCCGGGGCGTCTCTACAGGCAAACCCCACTACCCCTCATTATAGAACACGTACAGCCCATCCTTGCCGGGGGCGATGATGTCGAGCCGCCCGGTGCCGCGCAGGTCCGCGACCTCGAAGGCGATGCCGCAGCCGGTGCCCACGCGCTCCGGGCCCCAGTCGATCACCTGCTTCACGAAGCTCTCGCCGGTCCACTTGAAGTAGTAGATTCCGATCTCATCGAAGTCGCCGGGGTCCGAGCGAGGATGCGCCCGATAGCGCTTGCCGGTCACCAGTTCGCATTCCCCGTCGCCGTCGATGTCCACCCATTGCATGTCATGATATTGCGAGTTCCACGGGTCGATGGGATGCTTCGTCCAGGCGCGATTGCCGTCGGCGTCGAGGACCTGCTCCCACCAGTCCAGGCCGTAGCCATGCGACTGGCCCACGATGATGTCATTAAGCCCGTCGCGGTTCACGTCGGCGACGAGGATCGGGATGCTCGCGCTGCCGAGGTTGAAGTCGGGGTGATACACCCATTCGCCACCGTAGGTGTCCTCGGGGGCCTCCAGCCAGCCGTGGGCCAACACGAAATCGCCGCGCCCGTTCCCGGTGATGTCGCCGAAGCCCAGGCCGTGGCCCTGCGCCTGATTCCAGATGGTGTGCTGGGCGAACTGCCCGGTGCCCTTGCCGGCGGCATCGGTCACCAGTTTGTAGATGACCAGCGGCGCGCCGGGGCAGTTGGGCACGATTTCAAGTTGTCCGTCGCCATCGACATCCCAGGCGCGGGTGGTCTCGACATTGCCCGGCTCGGCGATGATGTGCGCGGGCCAAGCGCCGCCGGCCGGGCCGGGGTTCTCAAGCCAGCGCAAGTTGCAGCCGAACCAGCCGCCGGTGACGAAGTCGGTGTAGCCGTCGCCATTGACATCCATCGGTATGTCGGAGAAGTCGTCGAAGTAGTCGCCGACCGGCGGCAAGTCAGTCAGCGTGTGCCACTTCTTGAAGTCGGGACCCTCGTACCAGTACGCGCCGGATACGATGTCCAGGATGCCGTCGTTGTTGACGTCGAAGACGCCGACGGCTTCGAAACGTTCGTCGGAAATCAGCACTTTGCGGAACTTGACTGGCATAGTGGTCTCCTTGGGAAGATGGGAACGACGACCTCACCCCCCTACCCCCCTCTCCACGAGGTGGAGAGGGGGAACGACAAACGGCACCTCACCCCCGGCCCCTCTCCACTCATGGAGAGGGGAGAACGGCAACGGCTTCCTACCCCCTCGCCCGGCTTCGCCGGGCACTCCCCCTCCCTCGGATGGAGGGGGAGAACGGCACAAGGCAACGGCAAACGACTACGGCGCGGCTTCCTCGCTGCCCTGCGTCACCAGTGTCCCAAACCGCTTGCCGATGGCCAGCGCGGGGTCGAGCGGCACGTCCACCGGCACCGTGCCCTCGGGCACGCTGATGTTCGGCGTCGGGCGCAGGGCCTTGCCCTCGAACTGCGGGAGCCACTGCGCTTCGGCGGCGAGGAGTTCGGCGGTCATCTCGCGGATCTCCGCCAGGGTGCAGCAGGCCGAGGTGAGCGGGTCCATTGCGATGGCGGCCATCGCCAGTTCGGGGTCGCCGGTGAGGCCGGCTTCCACCGACAGCGCCTGGACCGTCACATTGCTTTGGTTCAGCGCCGCACACTGCACGGGAAGGTCGCCCACCCGCAATGGGTGGAGGCCCTCGCGATCTACATACACGGGCACCTCGACGCAACAGCCCTGCGGCAGGTTGGTGATGTAGCCGTCATTGCGGATGTTGCCCTGCAGGCGGAAGGGAACGCCGGTCTGGCGGGCTTCGAGGATATATGAGCAATACTCGGCGCTGCGGGGTGTGAGGACTGGCGACTCGAACTGTAGCGGATCGACCTTCGCGTACTTCTCGGCTACAGTCGCGCACCACCTATAATAGGCGCCGCTTTCGCCGCCAAAAGCTGGCTGATCGCAGTACAGTTTCAGCGCCCGGTCGCTGCTGCGGAACCACGGCAGGTACTCGGACAGGTGGCCGGTGCTTTCGGTCATGAAGTAGCCGAAATGACGCATGACCTCGATGCGCACCTTCTCATTCACATAGTATTCCGGCTTCTCGCAGTTGGCCTTGAACAGCGGGTACAGGTCGCGTCCCTCGTGCTCCAGCTTCAGGAACCACGCCATGTGGTTGATGCCCGCGCAGAGGAAGTCGATCTCGGATTTCGGCACGCCGACATAGCCGGAGATGAGGTCGAGGGTCGTCTGCACCCCGTGGCACAGACCGATGTACGGCACCGGGGAGACCTTGCCCAGCGCATAGCAGACCCCGGCCATGGGGTTGGTGTAGTTGAGCAGGAGCGCGCCGGGCTTTGCGACCTGTTCCATGTCCCTCACCATGTCGGCGAGGACCGGGATGCTGCGCAGGCCGCGCAGGATGCCGCCGGGGCCGAGCGAGTCGCCGATGCACTGATCGACGCCGTACTTGAGCGGGATCTCGTAGTCGTGCTTGAAGGCCTCGACGCCGCCGACCTGGATCATGCAGATCACATAGTCGGCGTCCTTGATGGCCTCGCGGCGGTCGGTCGTGGCCCAGACCTGCGCGCCGAGGCCATTTTCCTTGGCCATGCGCTGCCCGAAGGCTTCCATGCGCCGCAGCTTGCTTTCCGTGGGGCTCATCAGCGCATATTCTGCATCCTGCAGCGCGGGGGTCCCGAGCATGTCGTTGAGAAGCGTCTTGCAGAAGACTATGCTACCGGCGCCGATCATCGCAATCTTGGGCATCTGGACGACCTCCTGTGGTGAGCATGGGAAGAGGGCTTCCTACCCCTGCCGCGCAAGGGAGGAGAAACATCCACGGCCAACGGCGTGGCCGCGGGTTGCTTCTGCAAATGGGCGGCGGAGTCCTTCGCAGCCGGCTGCTCGTCGATTTGCATGGGTAGCGGCTCGATGGGGGCGCTGTAGGCTGACCTCATCGGCAGAGCGAATGTCGTAAAGCCCCGCAAGGGGCGACCGCCATTTGCCACCAGCGGAAGCTGGTGGCAAAGCAGCCCCTGACGCGGAATCCACCAGCTTCCGCTGGTGGCAAATAGCGAACGCCCCCTGTCGGGGGCTAACGGCAACGACTCTTCCCGCTCGCTCCCAACACCTGCAGATACCGGGCGCAGCCCTGGCGGTAGGTCTCAACGGCCGTCTTGCCGAAGTCGAAATAGCCGGGCTCGCCGGTGCGCGCCAGCTCTCGCAACCGGGCCGCGGTTGTGACCAAGAGGTCAGTCGCGATGTTGATCTTGGCGATGCCGGCGGCGATGGCGGCGTGGAACTGCTCATCGGTGCAGCCGGTACCCCCGTGCAAGACCAGGGGGATCGACACGCGCGCAGCGAGTTCCGCAATCAGGTCGAGGTCGATCTCCGGGGCGCTCTCATACAGGCCATGCGCGGTGCCGACGGCGATGGCGAGCGCGTCGACGCCGGTCTCGGCCACGAACCGCTCGGCGGCGTCCGGGTCGGTGAAGCCCTCGCGTTGCGAGGCGAACGAGTGGTAGTCGCTGCCCAGGCCGATGTGGCCCAATTCGGCCTCCACGCCGACTCCGACCGCGTGCGCGGCTGCGACCACCCGGCGCGTCTCGACGATGTTGCCCTCGAGGGGCAGTCGCGAACCATCGTACATGACATCGGTGAAGCCGCAGGAAATCGCCAGCAGGCACTCGTCGACGCTGCGCCCGTGGTCGAGCATCAGCGCTACCGGGACGGGGCTGTCCTCGGCGCGCGCCCGAACGTACTGCGCGAGCGCTCTGCCGCTGGGCCGCTCCAACATGCCTGCATACGGGCCGGCAATCACCGGGGCGCTTTGCTCTTCGGCGGCCTCGATGATGCCGTCGACCCCAAAGCCGTCGAACGCGCCGAACAGGGGCACGGCGAAGCGCTCCGCCCTGGCGCGGGTGAGTTCAGAGATGACCGAAATGAAAGGCATGTGGTGCTCCAGTCTGTTGGTGTTGAGAGGTGCGTGGGATAATTGAGGACGGCGAGGTCTTACCACGAAGACCCGAAAGCACGAAACGGCAACGGCGGCTAACCACAGAGACACAGGGGGCACAGTAACGGCAACGTCATTGGACGCCTGTTGTCGGCCGTTCTCTGTGTCTTCTGTGGTAGTCTGGGAAGTCGGGCGCTCCTGAGAGATGAATGTTGTTCTCGTAG